>DASCPW010000048.1:0-19282 GCA_036012725.1 Rhodospirillales bacterium | reverse complement strand
TCGAGCGGGTAACGAGTTTGTTTTCAACCAAGGGGAAAGCGGAAACGGCCTTCCCCGCTTCCCAATCGGAGGCGAATCTCGAATGGCAGCGTTTCGAAAGTGAGGCCGAACCAACCCCCCAGGCGACCGGCAAAACCGCTACCGGTGAAAGCGCCGGAATTACGGTGGAACAGCAGGCCAAGGAAACGCAATTCTCTTCACTGGCGCCTTCGGCACCCGTCGAGACGACTACCCTGAGCGCGCCACAACAGCCGCCGTCTCTGGCCGCCGTTGACGCTGATACCGCAAAACCAGAGACGCCCACAGCTGCAAAGAGCCCGGCCAAGGCCGCCGACAAGGCGGCGCAAGAATCGGCCACCAAACCAGCGGCCACGGAATCCCAACCCGTCAAAACCGCCACCGAGGCAAAGACGGTCCAAAAACCGGCCCCGCCCGCCGAGGAAACCGCTAGGCCTCCTGGTTTCCTCGAGAGAATGGCTAAGTTTTTCCGCCCGGAAGAGAAGGACAAGACCCCGCGCCAAGCATCGAAGGCGGAACCCGATGTTGATGTTTTTGGCGACAAGTGGTCGGTGAGTGACGTGCAAACGACGAGGGTTCCTCCGTCCCGCCGAACGGTCAAGGCCAGTCCCGCGCCGCAAATTACCCGATATCTGTCTGGAAAGCTCTTGGCTATCGGTCAATCGGTACGGCTGGGCTCCCCTCCCAGCTGGGTCAAGGCAAGCGGCCGCAAAGCCTGTATCAAAAAGCGCGGGGGAGCGCTGCTATTTTGCGTCATCCCCATCGATTGGCCATCCAGCATCGATCCTTATTTCCAGGTCGGCAATATCGTGTTCCAGGGGAGCAAAGCCGTCGCGCGCTATGACAATGGAACGGCGACCAACTTTCATGCCCTTTTCCCAACCGGATCTTACGATGCCATCATCCAGTATTTTACCAATCGTTACGGCCGGCCGACGAAAACATTGATGCGCAGCATCGCCCCCCTGGCCACGCCGCGCCGGGAAAACCCCATCGCCATGTGGCAAAGTATCGATACCGACACCAGACAAATCAGCACCCTGGAAGTTCGCAAATTCGACGACGGCCGGGGCGGCTTCCCGGACACCAAACACGGCGTCGTCATGCTTTACCAGCAATGGTCGTCACCCATCTTTCCACATGTGTCGATGATCGAACTGATGTTACTGGAAAGACAGGGATAAGCCCGGGAGTGTGTTTGCTCCAAGCGGGAAGTTCGGCTTCGTTTACGGTTCTTCCGGGGACGGGCCCTTGACGTTGACGGAATGGTTCGAACGCCTCAGCTCGCTGACCGCCAGATCGAAAAACGTATCCAGATTTTCCCTTGTCCGCGGCGACAACATTACCAGTTTCGAACGGGCATCCTCCGGATTTCCCTCTTCCACAAGGATTCCTTGTTTCAGCGCGTTGTCGATATATTTTCCCGCCGTATGAGCGCTTTTGACGGATTTCATGAAATTCATCGCGTCGGTTTTCCTGACAGCTTCCTCCTGCCGCCAGATGCCGGTCAGCAAGTCCCAATAAACAGCGGAATAGAATTCGGTGTTGCCATGGAACAGGCCAACCCAATTGATGCCGATGCGGTCGGTCATATTGAGATATTCCCGGCGTTGCTCGTCATTGTATTTGAGCGGCATGTCATTTCCATCCGGTTTGACCGAAAGCGGCATTATCAAGGAACCCAACCGTGGCGCTTTTGGCACGGACTTGCAACTGAAATTACAATTATAAATTCAATCATTATTCTTTTATACGCAGAATCCTTCATAGTCCAATCTGAGCTTAATCAAAAAAATAGGCCTATAAATTTAATTTTATCATAATACTACAAAATTTTAATATCTTTAATTTTGGAGGATTTAAAATTATTATTGACATTAATTTTAATTGTACATATACATATATTCTTTAGTATAATCTTCTTATGTGCCCCAATAAACCAGGATGCGAAGGAATCAGCCATGAAAACGATGACGGCGAAAACGAACCTTGTCCGTGCCATTTCAACCTTGCTGATCGCCCTGATGCTTGCCGCTTGCGCCACGGACGGTGAGCAAAAGCAGATGGCGGGCAAGCTTCTGGGCGCCGGTCTCGGTGCCTATGCCGGCTCAAAAATCGGCAAAGGCAGGGGCCAATTAGCGGCGACGGCGGTCGGTGCCCTGGGTGGCGCCTTCATCGGCGGCGCCATTGGCGAATCCCTGGACAAGGTGGATAAACTTCACGCCAAACGGGCGCAGAACCAGGCACTTGCCGCCCCGATCGGCCAGCCCATTTCCTGGCGCAATCCCGACAGCGGCAATTCCGGTGCCGTCGTCGCCACACGCGAAGGCACAAACAGGGCAAGTGGCGCCTACTGCCGCGAATACCAGACCACCATCACCGTCGATGGACAAAATCAAACAGCTTTCGGGACCGCCTGCCGGCAACCGGATGGCGCCTGGAAGATGTTCTGAAAGCCGCTGGCGGTTGGGGTTACTCCACCGCGATCAGGGCGGCGGCGGCGCGGCGGTCCTCGGCGAGAAGCACGTTGAAGGTACGGCATGCAGCGCCGGTGTCCATCCACTCAAGCACGGCGCCGGCCTCGCGCAAGGCCGCCCTGAGGCCGGCCGGCTCGGCCAGAAAGCACGGCCCGCAGCCAACAAGCAGGATCTCGGGCCCCTCCGCCGCTCCGGTAACCTCTTCCAATAAGCGTGGCGTCACTTGGGCGGCCCCGGTGACCGGCCAGGAAAGCGTGCGCTCGGTGAAGACCAGAACCGAGCCTTCATAGGTTTCGTCAGCGATGCGAAAACACCCGCCTCCGTAACCTTGAATCAGTTGGTATCCGACCGGAACCCGCGGCGTGATGTCCAGAGAAATGATGGCTTACGGCGCCTGTTCGGCCACCGCCTCTTGTTCTTCGCCACCGCCGCGCCGACCGATGTTGAGATAAAGCAGCAGCGGCACCGCCAGGCAAATCGACGAATAGCTGCCGATCACAACACCCCAGATCATCGCGAAACTAAAACCCCGGATGACCTCGCCACCGAGAAAGTAAAGGGCAAGCAGGGCCAAGAGGGTGGTGACGCTGGTAATGACGGTACGCGACAAAGTCTCGTTGACGCTATTGTTCAACAGCTTTTCCAAGGGCAAGGTCTTGAACCTGCGCAGGTTTTCGCGCACCCGATCGTAGACGACCACCGTATCATTGATGGAATAGCCGGCAATGGTCAGGATCGCGGCCACCGTCGAGAGGTTGAATTCCAGCCCGAGCAGCGCGAACAAGCCGATCGTCGTCAACACATCGTGGATGAGCGCCATAACAGCACCCAGGCCGAATTGCCACTCGAAACGAAACCAGATGTAGACCAGAATAGCGGTGATGGCGAAGGCGACGGCCATGACCCCATCCCAGAACAATTCATCGCTGACCTTCGGGCCGACGAATTCGGTACGCCGATACTCAACGCCTTGGCCTAACGCCGCCTTGACCTTCTCGACCGCCACTGCTTGCGCTTTTTCCCCGCCTTTCTGCTTTTGCAAACGAACCAGCACGTCGTCGGGAGCGCCGAACTCCTGCAAGGAAACCTCGCCCAGGCCAAGGCCCGAAAGAGTTCCGCGCATGGCGGCAATATCGGCGGGGCCGTCCGTGCGGACATCGATCAAGATACCGCCCTTGAAGTCGATGCCGTAGTTCACCCCCTTGAACACGAACATGCCGACAGATATCAGCACCAAGAAGCAGGAAAAGACAAAAAAGATCATCCTCCGGCCAATAAACCGGATATCAATGTCGGCGGGAATCAGGTTTAGGCCGCGCATGGTTTATCTTCCATACATCTTTTAAATGGGCAAGGCCTGGGGCTGGAAGCGCCTAAGCCAGGTGACGACCAGAAGCCTGGTCAGCATGATGGCGGTGAACATGGAACTGGAGATGCCGATGGAGAGCGTCACCGCGAACCCGCGCACCGGTCCCGAACCGAAGGAATAGAGGAGTATCGCCGCGATCAAGGTGGTGACGTTGGCGTCGATAATGGTGGTGAGGGCGCGCTTGTAGCCGGCGTCAACGGCCGAAATCGGCGTCCGTCCGCCGCGAACCTCCTCGCGGATGCGCTCGAACACCAACACGTTGGCGTCCACCGCCATGCCGATGGTGAGCACGATACCGGCGATTCCGGGCAGCGTCAGGGTCGCCTGCAGAACCGACAAAGCGGCGGCGATGAGAATCATATTGGCCAGCAGCGCGGCATCGGCCATGGCCCCTAAGCGGCCATAAACGACAACCATGAAAATAACGACCAGAACCAATCCGGTGACGCTGGCGACCTTGCCAGCGGCGATGGAATCGGCGCCCAGGCCGGGGCCGACTGAGCGTTCTTCGAGAATGGTTAACGGTGCCGGCAGGGCGCCGGCCCTGAGCAACAGGGCCAGATCCTGCGCCGACTGAATGGTGAAGTTACCACTGATCTGGCCGGTGCCGCCGAGGATGGGCTCGCGGATGACGGGAGCGCTGATGACCTTGCCGTCAAGGACGATGGCGAATGGCCGGCCAACATTGCTTTTGGTGACGTCGCCGAAACGCTTGCCACCGGCGGCGTTGAAGCGGAAATTGACCACCGGTTGGTTGGTGCGCTGATCGACGCCGGGCGATGCGTTGATGAGATTTTTGCCGCTGACCATCACTTTCTTTCGCACCAAGTATTGGCGCGGCCGGCCGCCTGAATCCCGTTCATTGGCCGCCGGCAGCAAGTGCGACCCCGGTGGAACCCGCCCGGCCATGGCCTGTTCCGGCATTGTTCCGGGATCAAGCAGATGAAAGGCCATCTTGGCGGTCTTACCGAGCAAACGCTTGATCCGCTCGGGATCGTCAACACCGGGAAGCTGTACCAGGATGCGGTCGTCGCCTTGACGCTGAATGGTCGGCTCGCGCACTCCGGTTTCATCGATTCTCCGGCGGACAATCTCGATGGACTGTTCGACGGCGGCGATGGCGCGGTCGCGGATGGACTGCTCGCTATACACCAAGCGCAAGCGGCCACCATCGGCAACTTCGGGACTAGTGTCGGAATCCAGGGAACGGATCAGTTGGCGAGCTTCCTCTGCTCGTGACACTTCCTTGATGGTGACAACCACGGCGTGGCCGTCAACACCGAGGCTGGAATAGCGTATGCGCGCCTTCCTCAGCTCGATGCGGACGGAATCAACGAGGGACTCCAAGCGCTCGCGCAAAACTGCCTCGACTTTCACCTCCAAAAGCAGGTGCGAGCCGCCTTGCAGGTCTAGGCCAAGGCTGATTTGCTGGTGGGGAAGCCAGGAAGGCAGAGCATCCGCCTGCTTCCGGCTGAGAAGGTTAGGCGCCGCCAGGAGCAATCCCAGGGCGCAGATCGTCAACACCAGGACGATCTTCCACTTAGCGAAGTAAAACATGGGAGACGCTTATTTGTCCTTGCCCCCGAAAAGGTTCCGCAGGCCAGAGGAGACAGTTCCGCCCTCCCCTTCGGCGGGTGCCTCGGCAACGGTCTTGCCGTCGGTCTTTTTTGCTTCCCCGACCGGTTCGGTCTTGGAGACCACATTGGCGATCAGAGAACGCCTGACGCGCACCTTGACGCCGTCGGCGATATCAATGGCGAGTTCGTCATCGTCCACCACCTTGGAGACGGTGCCGATGATGCCGCCGCCGGTAACCACCCGGTCGCCGCGGCGGATGGCGGCCAACTTCTCTTTGTGTTGCGTGGCCTTCTTCTTTTGGGGGCGTATGATAAAGAAGTACATGACAACGAAAAGCAGGATCATCACAACGAAGAATCCCGGGTCGCCCCCGACGCTACCCCCCCCGTCTTGCGCATAAGCTGGCGTGACGAACATCTAAAATCCCTCGGTCAAAGCTAGGACTGCGGGACTATAGCGGCCCCGACGCGACTTGCAACGGTTAAGGAGCATTTCCAGCCGACAGGCGCGATAATGGCGAAAGGAAACTGGATTTTCAGGTTTTTGGGGGATTGCCGCCCCCTCCGCGGCAATGCCGACAAGCTTCACATCCCATGCGGCCAAGCAATTCATTGTTGCGGCCATGTTGTAAATATCCCATTCAATCCTAAAATTATAAGCTATAAATATTCCTATAATACATACTGATAGGAGATATTACTCTTGACATAATGGGATATATCCCATAATTCTTTCCGTCATGAACCTTCTCTTGGAGCTGCTGCGGGAGATCGAGGCCTTTATTGACGACCGGGGAATGGCCGAGACCACCTTCGGCCGTCTCGCCGTCAACGATGGAAAATTTGTCTCCCGGCTGCGCGACGGCAAGGGCGTAACAGTGCGGACGGTGGAAAAAGTCCGTGCCTACATAAGGAACGATCAAGGCGCCGACGGCGCTCTCCCCCCACGGGACCGGGACGATACCGGCCTCACCGCCCTTTGCGAACGCATCGCCACCGCCTTGGAGCGGCTGGCACCGGCCGGCCCCGCCGCCGCCGGGATGACCAACGCCGATGCCTTCGTCTGGCAGGCCAAGGCCGAACGCCTGCAAGCGGTGGCCGACGTCAACCGCACCGAACTCGGGCTTCTCAAGGGCATCGACGGGCAAATGCAAACTCTGCTTGCCAATAGCCGGCGCTTCGCCACCGGACTGCCCGCCAACAACGCGCTTTTATGGGGCGCGCGGGGCATGGGCAAAAGCTCGTTGGTCAAGGCGGTCCACGCCAGGATCAATGAGGAAAAGCCCGGTGTCCTCGCTCTGGTTGAGATCCACCGCGAAGACATTCCCTCCCTGCCCCGGCTTCTGTATGAACTCAGAGGTTCGGAGCGGCGTTGCCTGCTTTTTTGCGACGATCTCGGCTTCGACGGCGGAGACGCCTCCTTCAAGTCTCTGAAAGCGGTGCTCGAGGGCGGTATCGAGGGCCGCCCCGCCAATGTGCTCTTTTACGCCACCTCTAACCGCCGTCACCTGATGCCCCGCGAAATGATCGAAAACGAACGCTCCAACGCCTATCCAACCGAAGCCGTGGAGGAAAAAGTCTCCCTCTCGGACCGTTTCGGACTGTGGCTGGGTTTCCATGACTGCGGCCAACCGACTTATTTCGAGATCGTCGAGGGTTACGCCGTTCACTACGGCCTGGATATCCCGTCCGCCGATCTCCTGGCCCGGGCAAGCGAATGGTCGCTCACCCGTGGGGCGCGTTCCGGCCGTGTCGCCTGGCAGTTCATCCAGGATCTAGCCGGAGGGCTTGGAAAAAAGCTCGACAGCGCACCAGCTTAACAAAATTGGTTCTGGAAATTCGGTGACAGCATACTAATTTCCGAAGCCTTGCCATTGCCAATCCAGCGAAAAGACGAAATTAGTATGCTGTCACCGAATTTATCAGGCTCGTGCCCGGCGCAGGTGTTTGCGCGGATTTACCGCCCGTTGGCCCTTTCGCAGCTCGAAGTGAAGCTGGGGAGTGCTGACGGTGCCGGTGCTTCCCACATTGGCGATCCGTTGCCCCTTTCTGACCTGTTCCCCGCGTTTGACGAGAAGCCGCTCGTTATGGGCATAGGCCGTCAGCCATCCCCCTGAATGCTTGACCAGCAAAAGGTTACCGAACCCGCGAAGCTCGTTGCCGGCATAAGCGACGATGCCGTTCTCCGCCGCCACGACAGCGGTGCCGCGCGGGGCGGCTATGTTGATGCCGTCGTTGTGCAGGCCTTTCTGTTTGACGCCGAATCTGGACACCAGCTTGCCCTTGACCGGCCACAGGAAACCTTTACCACCGCGGACCGGCGGTTCCGACACACGGATCGGTGGCTTCGGCGCGGGGGCCGTGGACTTCGAGTCTCTGGCCCGAGGCCGGATTTGCCCGCCGCCTTGCGCGATCCGCGCCTGCCCACCAGCGCCGGGAATACGCAGGGTTTTCCCCACTTTGATTATGTAAGGCGTCGCCAGGCCGTTGGCCCGGGCGAGGACGTAAAGGCCGACGCCGTAACGCCGGGAAATACCGTTTAGGGTATCGCCGCGCTCGACGGCATGGCGCTTCGTCCTGGGCAAGACGACTAGCTGACCGATACGCAAGTGATAGGGCGGGCCGAGGCGGTTGGCCTCGATGATGGCGCGAACGGCAACCCGGTGGCGGCGCGAAAGCGCGTAAACCGTATCGCCTTTGCCCACATAGACGGCTTCGGCGCCGACAAATAGAGGACTGCTTCCAACCGGTGGCGACGGCCGGTTAACGGCACGCGGACGCGAGCCGGGCGGTGGCCACTCGACCCAACCGCAGCCCGCCGATGCCGCCAGTACGGTAGAAACCATCAAGACGAAGGTGGTTTTCGGCACGGCGCGGATGACATTCATGGCGCAATCATCACAAAAAAGCGCCCCCACCGGAATTACCGCTGGGCATCTTCGTCAACCAGGGAGACAAAGCGGATCGGTCCCAAGTCATCCGTCTCGGCGCCCTCCTCCGTACGCCTGACGCGGCTGAGACGCTGGTCGCTCTCATCGCCGCCTGCGCCGATCGGCACCACCATCACCCCGCCCACCGCCAACTGATCTATGAGCACCGGCGGCACGTCCGCCGCCGCCGCCGTCACCAAGATGCGCTCGAATGGCACCTGTTCCGGCCAGCCCCGCGACCCGTCGCCGGCGCGCGTCGTGATGTTGCTGATACGCAAGTCCCGGAAGCGCTCCTCGGCGGCGGCCAGTAGATCCTGGTGGCGCTCGATGGTATATAGGCGCCGGCACAATCCCGCCAGCACCGCCGCCTGATATCCCGACCCGGTACCGATCTCCAGCACCTTCATCCTCTCGCCGGCATCCAGGGCTTGCGTCATCCTCGCGACGACAAGGGTCCGGCTCACCGTCTGGTGATAACCGATGGGCAGGGCAACATCGTCATAGGCCTTGTCTCTAAAAGCATCGGGAACGAACCGCTCGCGCGGCACCCGCTCGATGGCGGCCAATACCCGCTTGTCGGTAATGCCGCCGCGGCGAAGGTCGAGAAGCAGGCGGATTTGCCGCGAATCCGGCCTCACGGCAGGATCGCCTTCAGCCCCTGCAAGCTGGGTTCGTGAGTCAGATCCATGGACAGCGGCGTCACCGAGATGACGCCCCGGGTGACCGCCTCCAGATCGGTGCCGCGGCGGCGGCGATCCTCGCCACGCTGCGCGCCGATCCAAAAATAGGGCTCGCCGCGGGGGTCAACGCCTTCGGTGAACTCACTGCCGATTTTGCGTCGTCCCTGCCGGGTCGCCTCGATACCTGTAACCGAATTGGCGGCGACGTCGGGAAAATTGACGTTCATCAACACGTTCTTGGGCCAAGCCATGGTGCTCAGACGGCGCACCGTCTCGCCGACCCAGTGTTCGGACGTCGCCCATTTGGCGGCGCGGTGATCGTCGGTGAGCAGACTCAGGGCAATGGCCGGAAAACCCAGCAAGGTTGCCTCCATGGCCGCCGCCACGGTGCCGGAATAGGTGACGTCCTCGCCCAGATTGCCGCCCCGGTTGACACCCGAAAGCACCAGGTCGGGACGGCTGTCTCTCATCACTTGGTTGATGGCCAGCAAGACGGCATCCGTGGGCGTGCCGTCAACGGCATGGCGCCAGGCCGACAGCTTGCGCACGCGCAAGGGCCGGCGCAGGGTCAGGGAGTGGCTGGCGGCGCTCTGCTCGCTTTCCGGCGCCACCACCCAGACCTCGCGGGCGAGCCGGCGCATGGCCCGCTCCAACAGCTTCAGTCCGGGCGCTTCGATGCCATCGTCGTTGGAGATCAGTACCCGCGCCTTGGCGAGATCCAGGGGCTTATGCTTCATCGGACTTGATCACCTCCACCCCGCCCATATGGTCCTTGAGCGCTTCGGGCACCCGCACCGAGCCGTCGGCCCCTTGGCAATTCTCGAGAATGGCGACCAAGGTCCTGCCGACCGCCAGACCGGAGCCGTTAAGGGTGTGGACGAAGCGGGTTTCCTTAGCACCGCCTTGGCGGCAACGGGCTTTCATGCGCCGCGCCTGAAAGTCGCCGCAGTTGGAGCAGCTGGAAATCTCCCGGTAGCGCCGTTGCCCCGGTAGCCAGACCTCCAGGTCATAGGTCTTGCGCGCCGCGAACCCCATGTCGCCGGTGGCCAGCATCACTTTCCGGTAAGACAGACCGAGCGCCCTTAGGACCGCCTCGGCCGACGATGTCATGCGCTCGAGCTCCAGATCGGAGGTCTCGGGACTGGTGATGCTGACCAGCTCGACCTTGGAAAACTGGTGCTGGCGGATCATGCCGCGGGTATCCTTGCCGGCGGCCCCGGCTTCCGAGCGGAAACACCAGGTCAGCGCGGCATAGCGCCTGGGTAGGGCGTCCTCGGCGAAGATTTCACCGGCGGCCAGATTGGTCAACGGCACTTCCGCCGTCGGGATCAGCCAATATCCTTCCTCCGTCCGGAACAGATCGGCGCTGAACTTGGGCAATTGGCCGGTGCCAAACAGAACATGGTCGCGGACCAGGGCCGGCGGATTGACCTCGGTATAGCCGAAGCTGCCGGTATGCATGTCGAGCATGAACGAGGCCAAGGCCCGCTCCATCCTGGCCAGAGCCCCGGTCAGCACGACGAAGCGGGCGCCGGAGAGCTTGGCGGCGCGCTCGAAGTCCATCATCCTTAAGCCTTCGCCGATATCCACATGGTCCTTGGGCTCGAAATCGAACTCGGGCGGCTCGCCCCAGCGCTCGACCTCGACGTTGGCGGCCTCGTCGGGCCCAATGGGAACGTCGTCGGCCGGCAGGTTGGGGATGACGGCAAGCGCCGCGTCCAGTTCCGCCGCCGCCGCCTTGGCTTCCTCCTCGGCGGTGGCCTGCTCGGCCTTCGAGCGTGATACCTGGGCGATGAGCTCGGCCCCGTCCTCGCCCTTGCCCTTGGCGGCGCCGATCTCCTTGGCCAGCTTGTTGCGGTTGCTCTGGATTTCCTGGGCCCGCATCAGTGCCTGGCGGCGTTTTTTGTCAAGCTCGATCAGACGGGCCGCTTTGGGCTCGAGCCGACGCCGGCTCAGGCCCTCGTCGAAGGCGTCGGGATGATCGCGGATCCATTTGATGTCAAACATGGGAGAACCCGTGGAAAAGGCGACGGAGGCCGGGCCTTTATAGGGCCTGGATGCCGTTTTGAGAAGCCCGCCGGAGACGCCGCCGTCAAGCGGCGGCGGGTTTGCCGCCGTCGTCGCCGTCCTCGGCGGCGGCGCGTTTCTTTTCGATCATGCGGACGCACAAAATAGAGACCTCGTAAAGAAGGATGGTCGGAAGCGCCAGGCCGATCTGGCTGATCACGTCCGGCGGCGTCAGGATGGCGGCGGCGATGAAAGCCAGGACGATGGCGTACTTGCGCTTCTCCGCCAGCCCATCGGCGCTGACCAGCCCGACCCTTCCCAACAAGCTCATCAGCACCGGCAGCTCGAAGCAGAGCCCGAAAGCGAAAATCAACCGCATGACCAACGACAGGTACTGATCGACCTTGGCCTCCAGCTGGATCGGCAGAACACCGTCGGCGCCGACCAGCTCGAAGCTCAGGAAGAACTGCCAAGCCAAGGGAAAGATCAAATAGTAGACCAGCGCCCCACCCAGGAAAAAGAGGATCGGCGTCGCCACAAGGAACGGAACAAAAGCCTTCTTTTCGTGTTTGTAAAGTCCCGGCGCAACAAACAGCCATAACTGCACGGAAATAAATGGAAAGGCGATGAACAGGGCGGTAAAAAAGGCAACCTTGATATAGGTGAAAAAGGCCTCGTGCAGGGCCGTGAAAATCAGCCGCCGGTTACCGCCCATATCGTCGAGTACGTCGGCCAGCGGGCGGACCAGAAACTGGTAAATATCGGGGGCGAAGTAATAGCAGACCAAAAAAAGGACGACGATGGCGATGAGACAGCGGAGCAGCCGCCGGCGCAATTCGATCAGATGCTCGAGCAGGGGCGCCCGGCTGTCGTTCAAGATGCCGCCCTGGGTGTCATCGTTGGCGTCATTGGCGTCGTCGGCCACGGTCCCTTACCCGCTCGCCTTGGCCGCCGGCGGCTTCGCGGCATCCCCCTGATCGCCGGCGGCGGTGGAATCCCGGTCCCCATCGCCGATATCAAAATCACCGGCCAGGTCGCCGGTGGGGTCGATGGCGTTTTCGATCTCTCGGGCGGCGTCGAACCGCGAAGCCTTTTCCACCTGTTCCTTGACATCGTCCAATTCGGCCTCGCGAATAACGTCGTCGAGACCGTCCTGAAAATCGCGCGTAAGGTTGCGCGCCTTGCGCAGCATACGTCTCACCGCGCGGACAGCACGAGGCAGGTCCTTCGGGCCGATGATGATGATGCCGAGGACGGCGACAATGAAAAGTTCCTGCCAGCCGATGTCAAACATGGAGGCTATTTGCTCCCGGCAATGAGCGAAGGAGGAAAGGGCCGGGTATCAACCCTTCGCTTCTTGATCTCCATTGGGAGCGGTTTCGGTAATCTCCGTCTGTTCGGATTTCAGGGCTTTGGGCGTCTCGTCGGTGGCGACTTCCTCGTCGTCCTTCATGCCTTTCTTGAAAGACTTCAAGCCTTTCCCGAAATCTCCCATCAACGCTGATATCTTGCCCCTGCCGCCAAACAGCAGAAGCACGATAGCGAGGACGACCACCCATTGCCAAATACCTGTCCAACCACCCATATCCATTTACTCACTTGCTTGCCAGAGGGTTAAGTCACCGTCGATAATGGCAGAAAGACCCGGCCACCGCAACGACCGGTGACCAGGCCACTGATGTAAGGTCCCCGGACCGTCATTTCAATAGGCGCACGAAGGCGGCCGGAGCCATCAAAATTACCGTGCCGGCCTGGGGAAGCCCGTTGAAAGCCATCCGTTTCCGATTATTCGCTAACGGGATCAGTAAAGCAGTCGTCGGGGTCCAGTGGAGAGGCCGCATCTTCGTTTTCGGCTTCGCCGCTTTCGCCCTCGTCATTCGCCGGTTGCGTGGAACCGGTGACGCTGTAAAGCTCGAGGGCGGGACGGGAATCAAGGAATCCCGCCGATTTCAATTCATCAAGCCCCGGCAAATCACGTAAATCATGGAGCGCAAAATGGTCGAGGAAGGCGTCGGTGGTGCCCCAGGCAACCGGACGGCCCGGTGTGCGGCGCCGGCCCAAGGGTCTGATCCACCCCGCTTCTAGCAACACATCGAGACTTCCCCTGTTCATGCCGACGCCGCGAATCTCCTCGATTTCGGCCCGCGTCACCGGCTGATGGTAGGCGATGACGGCGAGCGTTTCGACCGCTGCCCGCGGCAGTTTACGGCCAACCTTGATCTCCTGGTTGAGTTGTCCCGCCAGGTTGGGCGCGGTGCGAAAGGCCCAGGACGCGCCCACCTTGACCAGATTGACGCCCCGCCCGGCATAATGGCCTTGAAGTTCCTCCAGCAGCGCCCCCACATCGGCCCCTTCCGGCAGGCAGCGAACGAGGGCGCGCTCGGATACCGGCTCGGCGGAGGCGAAAAGCAGCGCCTCCAACAGCCTGATATGATGAGCGCCGCTGTCCATTAACTTTTCTGTTCGGGCTTTTCGGTGGAATGTTTAGCTTTTGACCGGCGCAGGTAAATGGGTCCGAACGGGGCGCTCTGACGCAGCTTGAGCGTGCCCTCGAGAGCCATTTCCAATGTCGCAGCAAAAGTAGTGGCAAGCGCCGAGCGGACGGCCATCCGGTCGCCTAGAGCAGGGGGCAGAAAGTGGGAAAGAACCGTCCACTTCGGCGTATTGCCAAGCAGACGGCGCAGACGCTGCAACGCCTCATCGATGGTGTAAAGCTCCCACGAATCGATGTGCAGAACTTTGTCCGCCCGCCGGAGCTTCTGCTCGCCATAAGCCTTGAGCAAGTCATAAAGGGTGGCTTCGAGAACGGTCTTGGTCCGCGCCGCGAAAGCTTCCGGTGCGCCACGGGCAAAAAACTCCCGCCCTAACCGGGACCCGGCCATCAGCCGTGCCCCCGCTCCGCGCATCGCCTCCAGGCGCCCCAGTTGGAAGGTCAGGGCGGCGGCCATCTCCTCGCCCGTCGGCTCGCCTTCTTCGCCCAGGTCAGGGAGCAAAAGACGTGATTTGAGGTAAGCCAGCCAGGCCGCCATCACCAAGTAGTCGGCGGCCAATTCCAGGTCGGTGCGCCGAACTTCAACGATGAAGGCCAGGTACTGATCGGCAAGTTGCAGGATGGAGATCTGGGCCAGATCGACCTTCTGCTCGCGGGCCAGCGCCAGCAGCATGTCGATGGGTCCCTCGAAGCCGTCGATATCGACGACAAAAGGCGACGCCGGGCTCTCTCCGCTCCGCGCCAGCAGGTCCTCGACACCTTTGCCGTCTTCCGGTTCGCCCATCAAACCCTCAACCGATTCCCGCCAAAGTGAAAATCACCCCTTTAAGATAGAGCGCCGGCTCAACCACCAGCCACCAAAAAATATTTAAATCCAGACCCAGTTTGTCACCGATCCACGGCAAGATAAACACGGCGCCCAGAACAATAACGATCCCGGCCCGTTCCAGCCGCGCCAGCGGTGTCGCCAAAAACGACGGCAGCAGGCCGACCGCTACCCGGCCGCCGTCCAGGGGCGGCAACGGCAACATATTGAATACGCATAACAAAAGATTGATCCATAGCGAATTCATCAGGTTGGACCCGAACCACTGCTTGGCCTCGCCGGGAACAAAAGGAATGGTATAGAACAGCGCCACCGAAACCACCGCCAACAACAGATTAGTGCCCGGCCCGGCCAAGGCCACCAGCACCATATCGCGCCGGGGCCGCCTTAGGCCTGAGAAATTCACCGGCACCGGCTTGGCAAATCCGAACATCATCTGGCCTTTCGACAGGAACAGCAACAACGCCGGCAGGAGCACCGTGCCGAAAGGGTCGATATGGCGCAACGGATTGAAGCTCACCCGGCCCATGCGGTGAGCGGTATCGTCACCCAGCCGCCAGGCCACCCAGCCGTGCGCAGCTTCATGAAGGGTGACGGCCATGAGCACTGGGATCGCCCAGACCGAGGCCACGACCAAGACCGTTTCAATGTTCATGACGCCGCCGCCAGCAAATCATCGAATTCGGCCGCCACCGCCTCGGAGTCAAAGGCTTGCGGCATCGAAACCTGGCTTCCGGCGCGGGCGAGGCGCCCGGCCGCCGCCCGGCTCAAGGGCCTTGAAGCGCCCGCCACAGAGCTCATTTCGGCGATGCTTCCGTTGCAATGGAGCACCAAATCGCAGCCGGCGGCGAGTGCCGCCCGGGCTCGCTCGTCGAAGCCGCCTTGGAGAGCCTGCATCTCCAAGTCATCCGACATGAGGAGGCCTTGAAAACCGATGGCGCCGCGAATTACTTTTTTGATCACTTTGGCCGATGTGGTGGCGGGAGCTTGCCCGTCCACCACTTGGTAAGCCACGTGCGCGGTCATCGCCCAAGGCATCTCCCTGAGTGCCCGGAAGGGTGCAAAATCGACCCTTTCAAGCTCCTCCCACGACGCCTCGACGAGCGGCAATTGCTTGTGGCTGTCGCTGGTCGCGCGGCCATGTCCGGGAATATGTTTGATCACCGGCGCCACGCCGCCGGCGAGGAAACCCTCGCAAGCCGCCCTTCCCAGCAGGGCCGCCATATCCGGGGTGTCGCCGGCGGCCCTCGCGCCAATGATGGGATCGGCTTTAGCTGCGGGCACGTCGAGAACCGGCGCGCAATTGACCGTGATGCCGGCATCGAAAAGTTCGGCGGCGATTAGCCGGGCGTTGAGACGCGCCGCCCTGACCGCACGCCGCGGGTCGCGGCGGGCAAGTCTGGCAAAGCGGGCCGGCGCCGGTGGGGCGCGCCAATGGGGCGGTTTCAGGCGAACCACCCGGCCACCTTCCTGGTCAACGAGTATCGGCGCATCGGAGCGGCCAACGCAGGCGCGCAAATCTCCGGCAAGGCGGCGTACCTGGCCGGGATTTTTGCAGTTGCGGGCGAAGAGGATAAAGCCCAAGGGGTCGGTTTCGCTGAAAAACCGGCGTTCGTCATCGCCGAGTACCGGTCCGCAACAGCCGAAGATTACCGCCAGAGGGGGGCCACTGGCCGTCATTCTATTCTTCGGGCCGGGCGATCAGGCATCCCACCTTCCGCTTGGCCAATTTGGCGCAAAGATCGCGGGCATCAGCCTCGGAGGCCAAGGGACCGGCGCGCAGGCGATAGAACAGACCCTTGCCAATACCGAGATCGGCTTTGGTCACGGAAAGCTTGAGTCTTTCCAAGAGGTCCGAATGCTTTTTCCGCAAGCGGCTCCATTCCTGCTGTGCCCGTTTCATGGTTCTGACGGCGGCTAACTGAATCCGAAAGATCGCCTTTGGCTGAACGGAGGCAACAGGCTTGGCGGATGTTACTTTTGCCACCGGCTTGGCCTTGGCCGCGGGCTTTGCGCTTTCACCGCCGCCAGGTAGAAGCGGCGGCGGCGGCGGTTTGACGGCCAGCACATCCTCGGTGGTGGGCACGGCGGGAGTCGGAGAGGGAGGTTTCTTCGCCTTGGCAACGACTCCGCTGACGGCGGGCCGGTGCTGGCCAGCCTTGGCCGCTGATTGCACCCCCGCCTTGGGCGGCGGCAGCGGCGGTTCCGGGGGTGGCAGCAAGCGCTCCACGGGCGGTTTTACGTCCATGCCCTGCATGCGGTCGTAAATCAGCTTGTCCCGATCCGGCACGTTCATCCCTCCGGGGTTCTCGGGACGCACCTTGACCGGCCCTTCCTCGGCCCGGACCAGGTGGATGCCGGCATCTGTACCGCCAAGGAACCCGCCGCCAAAAAAGTACCAAACAACCCCGACGCCGGTCACCGTCAGCAAGACCAGAACAAAAAATAGCTTGACCTGGCCCATCCGCTTTGGCGGGGGCCGGACCACCGGCTCGAAGTCCAGGGCCTCGGCTGGGTCCGGAATGATTGTCCCGTTCCGGTCGACGGATTCATCGGACGGCGTCATCATCGCATCTCCTGAACAGGGATTACGCCCATCACTTTTAGCCCCGATGCAATCACAATAGCCGTTCCCCGCACCAAGGCCAGCCTCGCCGCCGACAACCCACGTTCCCCGGCGATCAAGAAACGCATATGGGCGTTTTCGTTGCCTTTGTTCCAAAGCATATGAAAGCGCGCCGCGAGGTCGTTTAAATAGAAAGCGACACGATAGGGCTCATGGGCAAGCGCAGCGCTCTCCACCAACCGCGGCCAACTGGCCAGGGCTTTGATCAAAGCAAGCTCCGCCGGGTCAGTCAAGCGGTCGAGTTCGGCGCCAGCCAAGGCGGATGGGCTCAACTCGCCGGGACGGAAAAACTCGGCGGCGTGGCGCAGCACGGAGCAGGACCTGGCATGGGCATATTGGACGTAAAAAACCGGGTTCTCGCGTGATTGTTCGGTGACCTTGGCGAGATCAAAGTCCAAATGGGCGTCATTCTTGCGGGTCAGCATGATAAAGCGGACCACGTCGCGGCCGACCCGCTCGATAACCTCGTTCAAGGTAACGAAGTTGCCGGCCCGTTTCGACATCTTTACCGGCTCGCCGCCTTCGCTGAGTTTAACCATCTGGCAAAGCTTGACATCCAACTCTCCGGCCCCTTCCGTCACCGCCTCTACCGCTGAGCGCATACGTTTGACATAGCCGCCGTGATCGGCGCCCCAGACATCGATCATGGTCTTAAAACCACGCTGGAACTTGTCCAGGTGATAGGCGATATCGGTGGCGAAATAGGTCCAGCTTCCATCCGACTTCTTGAGTGGGCGGTCAACGTCGTCGCCGAATTGGGTGGCCCGGAACAGCACTTGCGGCCGGGGTTCCCAGTCGTCGCTCTTTTTCCCTTTCGGCGGCTCCAGAACGCCCGTGTAAATCAGGCCCCGGTTGGCAAGGAACTTCAGCGCCGCATCGACCGCTCCCGCTTCGACCAACTCTCTCTCGGAGGTAAAAACATCAAACTCCACCCCGAGCGCCGCCAGATCCGCGCGGATGAGAGTCATCATCTCGGCGGTAGAAAAATGTAGAAGAAAATGGAAATTTTCAGTATCTTCAAAATCCAGCCGTTCGGCTCCGAACCGGCCAGCCAGTTTCTCCCCTACCGGTTTCAGATACTCTCCCGGATAAAGACCTTGCAGGGCTTCTTCATCGAGTTCGGCATTGCTCAACGCTTCGCCAGCACGCGCCGCCACCGACCTAGCAAGTATTTCGACCTGGGCGCCGGCATCGTTGATGTAGTATTCACGGGTAACGTCGAATCCCGCCTTCTCGAGCAGCGACGCCAGAGCGTCGCCGACGACGGCGCCGCGTCCGTGGCCGACATGCAAGGGGCCGGTGGGATTGGTGGAGACGAATTCGACGTTGACCTTGCAGCCACCACCGATGGCGGAATCGCCATAGGCCGGCCCAATGGTCAGAATTTCGACCAGCCGCTGCCGCCAAAACGAATCCTCCAGGCGCAAATTGATAAAACCGGGGCCGGCGATTTCGGTGGCGGCAACGCAATCTAGGCCATCCAGACGCCCGGCCAGCAGCGCCGCCAGATCCTTCGGCTTCATTGCCGCCGGCTTGGCCAGGATCATGGCGGCGTTTGTGGTAATGTCGCCCATCCCTTCCTGGCGCGGCGGTTCCATTGTCACCCGCATTGTATCCAGACCGGTCGGTATGGACCCTTCGGCGGCCAATTCCCCAATGATGGCAAGCAGGCAATTGCGGAAATGGTTGAACAGGTTCATGGCTTCAGGAGGCCCGCTCCTGGAGATCAAAAAGCTGGCGGTGTTCGCCCAGCGCGAAACGGTCGGTCATACCGGCGATGTAATCGGCGACCAGTTGCGCCGTCGTTTCCGAGCACGAGTCTCCGGCCTCGTGGCGCCAATCACTGGGCAGGCATTCCGGTTCCGTGAGCAAGAGGCGAAAGATATCCTTGACCACCCGGCGGGCTTTGCTGGTCATTCGGTTGAGCCGGTAATGACGATACATATTCTCGGATAGGAAGGCTTTTAGCGCCCGGTCATTCTCCCGCATGGTCGTGGAAAATCCGGCGACCGGGTTATTCAAGACGCGGATGCCAGCGGTGGTTTCCGGCTTGGCTTCGGCGATCCTCCGCCCGGTTTCCTCCAGCGCATCCGTGACCATGGCCCCGATCATGCGCCGCACGGCCTCGAAAATCAGCCGCGATTCGTCGAGACCGGGATGGTCGCGCCGGACTTCGGCAAATATCGGCCCGACCAGGGGCACGACATCGAGATCGCCGATGCTGAACAATCCGGCGCGCAGTCCATCGTCGATATCATGGTTGTTGTAAGCAATATCGTCG
>DASCPW010000047.1:0-4694 GCA_036012725.1 Rhodospirillales bacterium | reverse complement strand
CGCCGAGCCGCCGATCTCTCCGATCATGACGATGCCTTCGGTTTTGTCGTCGGCCAAAAACATCTCGATGCAATCGACGAAGCTGGTTCCGTTGACGGGGTCGCCGCCGATGCCGATGCAGGTGGACTGGCCGAGGCCGACCGACGTGGTCTGGGCAACCGCTTCGTATGTGAGGGTCCCGGAACGCGACACAATGCCGATCTTGCCGCCGGCGTGGATATGGCCCGGCATGATGCCGATCTTGCATTCACCCGGGGTGATGATGCCGGGACAGTTGGGGCCGATCAGCCGGGTCGCCGAGTCCTTGAGCGCCCTTTTGACGCGGACCATGTCGAGCACCGGGATGCCTTCGGTGATGCAGACGACCAGCGCCAGCCCGGCGTCGATGGCCTCCAGGATGGTGTCGGCCGCGAAAGGCGGCGGCACGAATATTACGGAAGCATCGGCGGCGGTTTTCCGGGCGGCCTCGGCGACGGTGTCGAAGACCGGCAAATCCAAATGCGTCGAGCCGCCCTTCCCCGGCGTGACGCCACCGACCATCCGCGTCCCGTAAGCGATCGCCTGCTCTGAATGGAAGGTGCCCTGGGCGCCGGTGAAGCCCTGGCAGATGACCCTGGTTTGCGAATTGACGAGGATCGCCATCAGGCGGCCTCGCGGGCGGCCTTGACGGCCTTGCCGGCGGCGTCGCCGAGATCACTCGCCGATACGATGGGCAAGCCCGACTGGCCCAGAATCTTCCTGCCCTTTTCCACATTAGTGCCTTCCAGGCGGACCACCAAGGGGACATCGAGGCTGACCTCGCGGGCCGCCGCCACCACGCCCTCGGCGATGATGTCGCAGCGCATGATGCCGCCGAAGATGTTGACGAGAATGGCTTCCACATTGGCGTCCGAAAGGATCAGCTTGAACGCGGTGGCGACCCGTTCCTTGTTGGCGCCGCCGCCGACGTCGAGGAAATTGGCCGGATCGCCGCCATGCAGCTTGATGATGTCCATGGTCGCCATGGCCAGCCCGGCGCCGTTGACCATGCAGCCGATATTGCCGTCCAGCTTGATGTAATTGAGGTCGTGCCGGGCGGCCTCTAATTCGGCGGGGTCTTCCTCGTCCTCGTCGCGGAGCTCGGCGATGTCGGGGTGGCGGAACAGGGCGTTGTCGTCGAAGTTCATTTTGGCGTCGAGCGCCACCACGTTGCCGCCATTGGTGACGACCAGGGGATTGATCTCGATCAGGCTGGCGTCCAGCCCGGTGAAGGCGTTGTAGATAGCGATCATGAACTTCACCGCCGCCTTTACCTGCCTGCCTTCCAGGTTAAGGCAAAAAGCGATTTTGCGGGCATGGTAGGGGAGCATGCCGGTGGCCGGGTCGATGGCCACCTTGATGATTTTTTCCGGCGTCCTGGCGGCCACCTCCTCGATTTCCATGCCGCCCTCGGTGGAGGCCATGAAGGTGATCCGGGCGGAAACCCGGTCGAGGAGGATGCCCAGATAAAGCTCGCGGGCGATGTCGCAGCCTTCCTCGATGTAAACGCGCTTGACCTCCTTGCCCCCGGGCCCGGTTTGATGGGTGACGAGGTTCATGCCGAGGATGTGGTCGGCGGTATGGCGCGCCTCTTCCACCGATTTGACTACTTTGACGCCGCCGCCCTTGCCGCGTCCACCGGCGTGGATCTGCGCCTTGACCACCCATAGGGGTCCCCCCAAATCCTTGGCCACGTTCTCGGCTTCCGGCGCGTTATAGGCGACGCCGCCCCGGGGCACGGCGACGCCGTATTTGGCGAGCAACTGTTTGGCTTGGTATTCGTGAATGTTCATTTGCGGCGCTTCGAGCGACGTTTGCCGGCCGGGGCTTTCTTTGCCGGGATCTTGGCGGCTCGGCGTTTGAGTTTCTTGACGGTGGTGATCAGGCCTTGCACGGCGCGCACGGATTTGTTGAAGCGGGCCTTTTCCGACCTGTCCATCTTGATCTCGACGATCCTCTCGACGCCCTTGGCGCCGATGACGCAAGGAACGCCGATGAACAGATTCCTGACCCCGTATTCGCCGCGCAAGTAGGCGGCGCAGGGCAGCACCCGCTTTTTGTCCCGGAGGTAGGATTCGGCCATTTGCACGGCGGCGCTGGCCGGCGCGTAGAAGGCCGAGCCGGTTTCCAGCAGGCCGACGATCTCGGCGCCGCCGTCGCGGACCCGCTGGACGATTTCGTCAAGCCGCTTCTGGCTGGTCCATTTCATTTTAATCAGATCGGGGAGCGGGATGCCGGCCACCGTCGAGTAGCGGACAAGCGGCACCATGGTGTCGCCATGACCGCCGAGCACGAAGGCGCTGACGTCCTCGACCGAAACCTTGAGTTCCTCGGCGAGGAAATAGCGGAAGCGCGCCGAATCCAACACGCCGGCCATGCCGACGATTTTGTTGTGGGCCACGCCGGCGGCCTCGCGCAGCGCCCAGACCATGGCGTCGAGGGGATTGGTGATGCAGATGACAAAGGCGCCGGGGCAATGCTTCTTGATGCCGGCGCCGACCGTCCCCATGACTTTGGTATTGATGGCGAGCAAGTCGTCGCGGCTCATTCCCGGCTTGCGCGCGATGCCGGCGGTGACGATGACCACGTTAGCGCTTTGAATGCCGGCATAGCTGTTGGCGCCCTTGACCACGGCGTCGAAATTCTCGATCGGTGAGGACTGAGCCAAGTCCAGGGCCTTGCCCTGGGGAATTCCCCGGACGATGTCGAACAGAACGACGTCGCCCAACTCCTTGAGGCCGACGAGATGGGCCAAGGTGCCGCCGATGTTGCCGGCCCCGATAAGTGCGATCTTGTTGCGCGCCATGGCTCTGATCCTTTGCCCCCAAGGCAGTAAAATCAACCGCGGCGGCAACCACCGCGGCGGAAAATCCTAACCTTCGTTAGTAATGCGATTCAGCAAATAGGACAAGTTTCAAAGACAGTGTTTTTCGAACCCGGGGCGTCCCCTTATTAGCTAAATCCGGTCATTGCTCCAAGGCGACGATTATATGCATGACCAGCAAGGCGGTAAGAAAATACCACAGTCCGCTATGGGCCATTTCCATGGTACCCTGAAGGTCGGTGCTCCGTTCTGCCGCTCCACTCATCACCGGAATGCCAAAAGCCAGAACGTCGCGGCCAGCGGCCCAGATGACGCCGACGCCGGTCACGGTGATCGGCAGCGGCAGCCACCTCAACATGACATTGACTACCCTGTTGGCCTTGATCAAAGGTGAGACTTGCTTGGTATCCCTGGGCCCTCGACTGTAGAACCGCCAGGCAATGCGCAAGGCCACCACTCCGGTGGCGACCCAGCTCCAGTCAATATGCTGGGTCATGGCTGCTTGGCGGGCTTCCACATCCTCGGGCGCGAGCAGGATATTGTTATAGGCGTACCAGGCACTCGAGATGATGGTGCCGAACGCAATCCAATGCAGAGATCTGGATATCTTGTAACGCCTGCTGGTATTTTTCCAAAATGCCATGTTTTGCATTTGATGTACGCCCGTCTTAAGACAGGGGGTCAAGTATTGACCTCTTATTTTTTATGTTTCCCGAGACCGCAAAAAAACCGCGGCTGCAACCACCGCGGCGGAAATCTTATCAGTCTCGTTAGTAACGCGATTCAGGAAAGAGGACAAGTATAATGACGTTGTTTTTCAACCTCGGGGGTGTCGTGCTAGAGCGCCTTTCCGGGGCCCAATCGGTGGCGAAGCTGGTTGCGCGATAGCTGAACCAATAGAAATTCAACATTCAAGACTTGACCCCTTATTACACAATCTAGGCGGTCTTGGTTTTGAGCGGGTTAATTCTCGGGCGACGGGTCGCCCTTCTTGTCACCCCTCGGTTCTTCTGAAGCTTTACGTCTACGGTTATCTGAACCAGGTGCAATCGAACCGTTGCTTGGAACACGAAGCGGGACGCAACGTGGAAGTGATATGGTTGACCGGTCGTCTGGTTCCAGACCACAAGACGATTGCCAATTTCCGTAAGGACAACGACCCGGCGATCCGCAAGGTCTGTGGCCGGTTCGTGGAGTTGCCATAGACGGCAGCAAGTTCAAAGCCGTCAACAACCGGGATCGCAACTTTTCAATTTACGCGCCCTTTCTAATCTGGACAAATACTGCGTAATATCGGTTGCTTGCTTCCGCAACATGGAAGAGACAACGCGCGGCGTCGAAAGAAACGAGTGAACACCACCGCCACCACACTTGTGGACCAAACCAAGCAGAGAACTGGTATGGAGCAAAAAGGGGTAGAATAAATGATTTCTAAATTTATATTAGGAATAATATATTTAGATTTTTTTATAATTGGATTTAATTCTTTTATTAGTGGACCATTATGGTTTGCTGCATTATTTTTTATTATTTGTTTAATAAAGATTAAGCTATTAGAGCTTATCTTAATTAAAGAAAATGAAATAGGAGTTTGATTCCGCCCCTGGGCACCAGAATTTCGGTAAGTTTGCGGCTATCCCCTGCACGGCTTTTCATCCGGGCAGGGGATAGCCGCATCCGAGGGTAGCTTGGTCTCTGGCCACCCTTGAAGACGCGGCGTCTGGCGCTAGATTCCGGTGGTTTTCAGTTATCGCGGAGTTACCGATGCGACGTTTCACCTTGCTCTCCGTTCTCAGCTGGGGCTTTTTCGCCGCCTAGGCGCCGGCTTGCGGCGCCCAGGTTCCCGTTCCCG
>DASCPW010000046.1:0-29301 GCA_036012725.1 Rhodospirillales bacterium | reverse complement strand
GGATTTGAGTTTAAAGGGAAGGATCGCCACCCGTCAGAGTCAGATCAACCTTTCTTTCACCGAACCGTACTTTCTCGATCGCGATGTTGCCGCTGGCATTGACGTGTTCCACATCAGGGAGGACATGCAGGACGACAGTTCCTTCGATTCCGAGACGACCGGCGGCGCCTTGCGGGGCGGTTATCCGATTACCGAGCGGCTGCGGCAGAATTGGAAATACATGGCCAAAAATACAAAAGTCACGGACGTCGCTGCCGGAGCTTCCCAATTAATCAAGGACGTGGGAGGGGACTCGTCGCTTTCACAAGTCTCGCTTACCACCTCCTATGATAGCCGCGACAGCGTCATCACCCCGACGGAGGGCTATCACGTCCGGGTGGAAAACGACTTTGCCGGTCTAGGCGGCGATAAGCGACATTTCCGCAACACCGTGACGGCGGCGAAATATTTCACTCTGGTGGACGGTTGGATCCTATCCTTTGACGGCAAGGCCGGCTACATCGCCGGCATCGGCAAGGACGTTCACCTTACCGAACGCTATTTTATGGGCGGCGAAGATTTGCGTGGTTTTGCAACATCCGGAGTCGGCCCCAGGGATAACCTCACCGATGACGCCCTTGGCGGCGAATGGATGTACGCAGGTAGCACCGAACTCACATTCCCTCTCGGACTGCCGGTCGAATTTGCCCTCGCTGGAAAGATCTTTTCAGATTTCGGAAGCACCGGTCAGCTTGAACCATCGAGAACTTTCGTCAACGATACCGGCAGCATACGCGTAACGGTGGGCGCCGGTGTTACCTGGATGTCACCTTTCGGCCCTCTCGGGATTGATCTTGGTTTTCCGGTAGCCAAGGAAAGTTTCGACGAAACCGAAACAGTCCGCGTCAATTTCGGCACGAGTTTTTAGATCATGGATTTGACGAGAGCCACAGCTTTCATCCTTGGCCTGTTCATGTTGTGTGGGGTGGCGGAAAATCCGGCGGCGGCTCAGGAGCCCGCCAAGAAACCAGCAGCCGAGAAAAGTTATTCCTACGTCAATGTCGCCGTCATCGATTTCGAAGAAATCCGCCGTCAGGCTTCCGTCGTCAAGGACATCCGCAAGCAGGTTGGAAAGCTCCGTAGCGTCTTTCAAGCCGATATCCAGAAAGAGGAAGAGGCGCTCCGCAACGCCGATAAGGAACTGGCAAGAAAACGCACCATTCTGACACCCGATGCCTTTTCCGAGGAGCGCCGCAAATTCCAACAGCGCGTTGCCGAGGTCCAGCGCTTGGTGCAAGATCGTAAACAGAAACTGGACAGTGCCCTGGCCACGGCCATGCGCAAAGTCGAGGTGACATTGAAGGATATCGTCACCGAGATGGCCAAGAAAAAGAAACTGACCCTGATCCTGAGAAAGGAGCAGACGGTTCTTGTCGCTCCGGGCCTGTCGATCACCCAAGAGGTCCTAAGGAAAGTCGAGGAGAAATTGCCGGCCTTGAAAATTCCTGATATCGGAAAATAGGTTATGCCCGATCCGCGCTTTTTTTCCGTGGCTGGGCCTTTCAGTTTGCAAGAGGTAGCGGAAATTTCCCGGGCGGAACTCGGCAAAGGCGCGGACTCGGATATCATGATATCTGATATTGCTCCCTTGGATGCGGCGGGGCCCGGCGAGATCAGTTTTCTCGACAACAGGCTCTTTCTTTCTCTCTTTACGAAAAGCCAGGCGGGCGTTTGCCTCGTCGATCCCAGTTTGGCCTCGAAAGCGCCTTCGCATATGGCCTTACTGCTGACAAAGGAGCCCTACCACGGCTTTGCTCGCGTCGCCGACGCCTTTTATCCGGAGTTGGAACCGGAACCAGGCAGCGCTCCGTCGGCTTCAGTCTCCGACCAGGCCGTGATCGGCGAGGGCTGCCTGATTGAAGCGGGCGTGGTGATCGGAGCCGGCGCCGAAATCGGCCTATGCTGCCGCATCGGCGCCAACACCGTCATCGGCGGCGGGGTGGTTCTGGGCGATGATTGCCGGATCGGCCCTTCTGTCAGCCTGTCCTATTTGATCGCCGGCAGCCGCGTCATTATCCATCCCGGTGTTTGTATCGGACAAGATGGTTTCGGTTTCGCTCTTGGCAAAAAACAACATATCAAGGTGCCGCAGCTTGGCCGGGTACGCATCGGCGACGATGTCGAGATCGGAGCCAATACCACCATAGACCGCGGCGCCGCCTCCGATACCGTTATCGGCGACGGCTGCAAAATTGATAATTTAGTGCAAATTGGCCATAACGTACGGCTTGGGCGCAATTGCGTGGTCGTCTCCCAGGTTGGAATATCCGGAAGCACCAGGATCGGGGATTCCGTTATGATGGGTGGACAAGCCGGCCTAGCAGGGCATTTGCGCGTCGGCGACGGCGTCCGCATCGCGGCGCGCGGCGGCGTCACGCGCGATATTGGTGCCGGGACAACAGTGGGCGGCTTTCCAGCGGTTCCGATGCGCGAGTGGCTGAGGAGCGTTGCCACCATCAAACGCATGAGCAAGAAACAAGGTGGATAGACGATGGCAGAGAACTCACCATCAACGCCAGGAAAAACCCTTGACATCAACCGGATCAAGGAAAAGATCCCGCACCGCTATCCTTTCTTGATGATTGACAAGGTGATTGGTCTGGTCGCCGACAGCCACGCCGTCGGCATCAAAAACGTTTCCATTAACGAGGCCTTTTTCCAGGGCCATTTTCCATCCCAACCCATCATGCCGGGCGTCCTGATCATCGAGGCCATGGCGCAGACGTCAGCGGTTTTGGTGATGGAGACCCTGGGCAAAAACGCCGAGGGCACAATCGTCTATTTCATGTCAGTGGATCAGGCGCGCTTTCGCAAGCCCATAACGCCGGGCGACACCGTGCATGTTCACGTGGAAAAAAATCAACAACGCGGCAATGTGTGGAAATTCAAGGGCAAAGCCATGGTCGATGCTGTCCTCATGGCCGAAGCCACCTTTGCCGCCATGATCGTCGAGGAATGAGATGACAAAAATCCACCCCACGGCGATCATCGAACCCGGAGCCGGGATCGGCTCCAACGTCTGCATCGGCCCTTATTGCATTGTCGGGCCCGAGGTCGTCCTGGACGACGGCGTCACCCTCATGTCGCACTCGGTTATCAACGGCCGCACGGCCATCGGCGCTAACACTAAGGTTTTTCCGTTCGCCTCCATCGGCCACCGGCCCCAGGATACGAAATACAAAGGCGAGCCCTCGCGCCTGGAGATCGGCTGCAACAACATTATCCGCGAACACGTGACCATGCATCCGGGAACCAAGGGGGGCAACATGCTAACCCGCATCGGCAACAACTGCCTCTTTATGGTCGGCGCTCACATCGCCCATGATTGCGACATTGGCGATCATGCAATCTTGGTCAACAGCGCCACTCTGGGCGGCCACGTGGTCGTCGGCGAGTGGGCCATTATCGGCGGTCTTTCGGCGATTCATCAGTTCGTGCGGGTCGGCCGTCATTCCATGGTTGGCGGCATGACGGGCGTCGAGCAGGATGTCATTCCCTACGGCTTGGTCATCGGCAACCGCGCCCGCCTACAGGGATTGAATGTCATCGGCCTCAAGCGTCGAAATTTTTCCCGTGAAATCATCCATGCCTTGCGCAACGCTTATCGCCTTTTGTTTGCTCCGGAAGGCACCATGGCTGAACGTCTGGACGACGTCGCCGAATTGTTTCACGACAACGAACCGGTAATGGAGATCGTCGATTTCATCCGCGCCCATTCATCGCGCGCCGTTTGCAAGCCCGGTTTGGAAAATGCCGCCTAAACTCGGCATCATCGCCGGAAACGGCGTGCTTCCGGGACGGATCATTGAGGCCTGCAAGCAAACCGGGCGCCCATTTTTTGTTGTCGCGTTCAAGGATCAGACCTTGCCGGAAACCGTCACCGACAAGGATATACCCCATGCCTGGGTGCGGCTAGGCGCTGGCGGCCAGGCGGTCAAACATTTGCGGGATGCCGGGGTCAAGGAGCTCGTCTTGGCGGGCGGTATCCGCCGGCCCAAGATGAGCTCCTTGCGGCCGGACGTATGGATGGCCCGATTTCTTACCACCCACACCACCGCCATGATCGGTGATGACGGTTTATTGTCGGCCTTGGTCGGGGTCCTTGAAAGAGACGAGGGTTTCCGCGTCATCAGCACCCAATCCGTGCTCCCCGACGTGCTGGCGGCGGCGGGCGTTTATGGCCTTCACGCCCCGGATGAACAAGCCTTGAAGGACATCAAGCGGGGTATCAAGGCGGCGCGCGATCTCGGCGGCAAGGATATCGGGCAGGCGGCGGTGGTTGAGCAAGGCCGGATCATCGCCGTCGAGGGCGCCGATGGAACCGACGCCATGCTGGCGTGGGTCACCCGATGGCGGCGGGGAAGAGAACCGGAACGGCGGTACAACGGCGGCAACCAACCCCAAAGTGCCGGCGGCGTTCTCATCAAGGTCAAGAAACCGGGGCAGGAAAGCCGCGCCGATCTGCCCACCATCGGGGTTTCCACGGTCGACACGGCGACCAAGGCCGGCCTCGCCGGCATCGCCATAGAGGCCGGCGGCGCGCTGGTGATTGACCGCGAGGCACTTGTCAAGGCCGCCGACGCGGCGGGTCTGTTCGTGATCGGCGTCCCGCTTGCGGAGGAAAATTGAAGAAGACACCGCCGCTCTTGTTTCTGATTGCCGGCGAACATTCGGGGGATGCGCTGGGGGCGCGGCTGATGGCGGCGCTCAAAACCCAGAGCGCCGGCCGGATAGATTTTGCCGGCATCGGCGGGCCGCGGATGGAAGCGGAGGGGCTGGAAAGCCTGTTTTCGATGAGCGAGCTCTCTGTCATGGGTCTCGCCGAGGTCCTGCCAAGAGTGCCGAAACTGCTTTTCCGGTTGCGCCAAACAGTCGCTGACATCAAGACCCGGCAGCCGTCGGCGGTACTCAGCATCGATGCCCCGGATTTCTGTTTCCGTGTCGCCAAGCGCCTAAAAGGGCAGGGGATTCCCCTCATTCACTATGTCGCGCCACAGGTCTGGGCGTGGCGGCCTGGCAAGGCCAAGGTGGCGGCGCAACTGTTCGACCGCCTGATGGTGCTGTTGCCATTTGAAACGCCCTATTTCGAGGCCGAGGGCCTGTCCAGCACCTTCGTTGGCCATCCCGTCGTGGAAACCGCCAACAACGGTGGTGACGGCCAGGCTTTTCGCCGCCACCACGGCATTTCCACCGCCGCTCCGCTGGTCTGCGTGCTTCCCGGCAGCCGCCGCAATGAAACAGCCCGCCTGCTTCCCGTTTTCAGTGAAACGCTGGCATTATTGCGCAAGCAACTGCCGGATTTGAGGGTCGTTGTGCCGACCGTCGAGGGAGTAGCCGAACAGGTGGCGGCGGCCGCCGCCGGGTGGCGACCAAGCCCCTTGATCACGCACGGCCAAGCCGACAAGCTCGATGCCTTCGCCGCCGCCGACGTGGCCCTTGCCGCTTCCGGCTCGGTGACGCTGGAGCTGGCCATGGCCAAGACCCCGACGGTGATCGCTTACAAGCTGAACCCGCTAACGGCCTTGCTGGCGCGGCGCTTGATCCGGGTCCGCTATGTCAACCTGATCAACCTGATCCTGGATCGCCAGGCATTGCCGGAGTTTCTTCTGGAAAACTGCAAGGCCGAGAAGCTGGCGGCGGCGCTAGCCGGAATCCTTACGGACGACGCGGCTCGGCAAGCGCAAGGAGCCGCCTTCGAGGAGGTCTTGCAAAAACTTGGCCTCGGCGGCCCGCCGCCTTCCGAAAAGGCCGCCGAAATCGTCCTCGCTATGATCACCCAGCCGCTAAAACACGTCTAGGATTAAACGAATTCCATTCAATACTGATTTACACCAAGGGAGTGAAGCCATGACCAAGGCAAGCAGCGAGGCGGTGGCGACCGAGATGGCCGGATGGCGCCTTTTGCACACCATGATCCGTGTCCGCGACCTTGACAAGTCGTTGGACTTCTATACCCGTTTGCTGGCCATGAAGTTGATGCGCCGCAAGGACTTCCCGAGCGGAAAGTTCACCCTGGCCTTCGTCGGCTATGGCGAGGAGAGCGACCAGGCGGTGGTCGAACTGACCCACAACTGGGACCAGGGACAAGATTGCGATCTCGGCAACGGCTTCGGGCACTTGGCCATCGGCGTCGCCGACATCCACGGGACTTGCGAGAGGCTGCGGGCGGAAGGGGTGAGCATTCCCCGCCCGCCAGGTCCGATGAAACACGGCAGCACGGTCATCGCCTTCATCGAGGACCCCGACGGCTATAAGATCGAGTTGATCGAACGGGCCTGATATCCCCTTCTTCCCAGTTAGTTGCGTTTATGGATGGGCGTGAAATGGCGCAGGGTTTCGCCGTGGTAAAGCTGCCGTGGGCGGCCAATCTTCTGCACCGGGTCCTCGATCATTTCGTTCCATTGGGCAACCCAGCCGACGGTCCTGGCGACCGCGAAAAGAACCGTGAACATGGTGGTCGGTATGCCCATGGCGCGGAAGATGATGCCGGAATAGAAATCGACGTTGGGATAGAGCTTCTTTTTGATGAAATAGTCGTCCTCCAGGGCGATATGCTCCAATTCTATGGCCAGTTCGAGGAGTGGCTCTTCCTTGGCCCCCAATTCGTCCAGAACCTGGTGGCAGGTTTGTTGGATGACATTGGCCCTGGGGTCGTAGTTCTTGTATACGCGGTGGCCGAACCCCATGAGCCGGAAAGGATCATTCTTATCCTTGGCCCGCTTGATGAATTCGGGAATCCGCTCCTTGCCGCCGATCTCTTGAAGCATTCTCAGAACCGCCTCATTGGCGCCGCCGTGGGCGGGGCCCCAAAGGGAAGCGATGCCGGCGGCGATGCAAGCAAAAGGATTGGCGCCGCTGGAGCCGGCCAGGCGGATCGTCGAGGTCGAAGCGTTCTGTTCATGGTCGGCGTGCAAGATCAGGATACGGTCCATGGCCCGGGCCAGAACCGGATTGACCCTGTACTCCTCGCAAGGGGTGGCAAACATCATGTGAAGGAAATTTTCCGCGTATCTGAGGTCGTTGCGCGGCGGTATGAATGGCTGGCCGATGGAATATTTATAGGCTAGGGCGGCAATGGTTGGCATCTTCGCAATCAGCCGGTAGGAAGCCACCGACCGGTGCCGGGGATCATTGATGTCGGTGCTGTCGTGGTAAAAAGCGGCGAGCGCCCCGGCAATGCCACACATAATCGCCATAGGGTGGGAATCCCGGCGGAATCCGCGGAAGAAAAACATGACCTGCTCGTGGAGCATGGTGTGGTGGGTAATTCCCTCGCGAAATTTGTTCCCTTGCTCCTGGGTCGGGAGATCCCCGGAAAGTAAGAGATAGCAGACTTCTAGGAAGTTGGAATGCTCGGCCAGTTGGTCGATGGGATAGCCGCGGTAAAGCAAAATCCCTTCATCGCCGTCGATGAAGGTGATTTTGGACCCGCAACTTGCCGTCGAGGTAAAACCGGGATCGTATGTGAAGCAGCCCGTCTTCGCATAGAGCTGGCGGATGTCCATGACTTTGGGGCCGGTCGCTCCCTCAATTACCGGCAGTTCCAGGCTTTCCCCTGTCTGGTTATTGACAAGGGAGTAGCTTTCTTTGCCGCCGGCGGCTTGCTTGCTAGCCGATTGTTCCTCGTTGGTCATCTATTAAGTTCCCATGGACGGTCCGCCGTTAAGCGCTGGACCCGTCATTGATCGAAGATACCGCCAGGCGCCCGGTTTCAAGGCGCCATGGCGTCATCATGCTAAAACATCATCCAGGCGTCCCAGCGTTTCCTGCTTGCCCAAAACCGCCATGATTTCAAAAACGCCTGGTGAAACAGTGGTTCCCGTTAACGCCGCCCGCAGAGGTTGGGCGGCGGCGCCAAGCTCGATTTCAGCCTTTTCCGCGAAGTGATGCGCCGCCTCTTCCAAGGTCTCGGTGGTCCAACCGCCAAGCGCCGCCAGTTCATGGCGCAACCCAGACAACACTTCCTTGCCGTTCCCGTGCACCAACTCGGCCGCCTTATCGTTCATAGACAAAGGACGAATTTTGACATAAAATTCTGAATTATCAATAAGTTCTATAATTGTCTTTGCGCGCCGCTTTAGTCCGGGCATCCCTTTTAATAACCTGTTTGATGCCTCTTCGGCAAGTTTTCCACCTAATTTTTCAGTGAGGCCTGGCACAATCAGGTTGGTCAATCTCTGGTCGTCGGCGTTGCGCAGGTAGTGACCGTTGAGGTTGGTGAGTTTGGCCATATCGAAGCGGGAAGGAGAACGCCCGACACCGTCCATGTCAAACCATCGGATAGCGTCTTCGGTGCTAATGATCTCATCATTGCCGTGGCCCCAGCCGAGACGGAGAAGGTAATTGCGCATGGACTCGGGAAGAAAACCCATCTCCCGGTAGGCGTCGACCCCCAAGGCGCCGTGCCGTTTCGACAGCTTGGCGCCGTCGGCGCCGTGGATTAACGGAATATGGGCGAATTCGGGCGGCGGCCAGCCCAGGGCCTCGAAAACTTGCATTTGGCGGAAAGCGTTGGTCAGATGATCGTCGCCACGGATGACATGGGTAATTTTCATATCGTGGTCGTCGGTGGCGGCCGCCAACATGTAGGTGGGAGTGCCGTCGGCGCGCAAAAGGATCATGTCGTCAAGCTCTTCGTTGGCGACCTCGACCTCCCCCTGGACTAAATCATGGATAACGGTTTTGCCGCTTTGCGGCGCCTTGAAGCGGACAACCGCTTTCCTCCCCGCCGGCGCTTCCGCCGGACTGCGGTCCCGCCAACGGCCGTCGTAACGCGGCTGAAGGCCTTTTCGGCTGGCGGTTTCGCGCATTTCCGCCAGCTCTTCGGTTGAACAATAACATCGGTACGCCTTGCCCTCGGCCAGCAACTGCCCACTCGCCGCCAGATGGCGGTGGCGGCGGGAGGACTGGGAGACCACCTTTCCGTCACAGTCCAGCCCCAACCATTGGAGACCATCATGGATGGCCTCGATGGCCTGGTCCGTGGATCGCGCCCGGTCGGTATCCTCGATACGGAGAAGGAACTTTCCACCATGATGTCTGGCAAAAAGCCAGTTGAAAAGAGCCGTGCGGGCACCGCCGATGTGAAGAAAGCCGGTGGGCGAAGGGGCGAAACGGGTAACGACGGTCATGGACTGATCTGATAAAGTTAAGGCTGCGGCGGCGAGAAGCAGAGCAGATGTAGCACATAGTCTGGCCGCGGGTGCGGGAAAAGCGTACGGAGATGACACAATCTCGTTTCCGGAACAAGCGATTGGCCATGGCTCGTGGCGATAACCCCCGGCTCATTGCGGCGGTGGCGGAAACGCTGGTTATCGAGCGGGAGCGTTGGATGCTTTGGCTGCCGGTCGCGTTCGGCGCCGGCATCGCTGTTTACTTCCGGAGCCGCCGCTGTGGCTGGGGGCGGTAGCGACCTTGGCGGTGGCCGTCACCGCCGGCCTTGGCCGGCGCCCCTGGGTGGTCAAGCCGGAAGGAGCGAGAAAAAGCCGCGGAAGGTAAGATAATTTAAGAGTAAACCCAGATTGATTGATCCCACAAAGTGGATCCGATCAATTAAGATCAGCTCTAATACTTGCGGACGAGCCCGGTGAGGTGGCCCTGGACCTGCACTTGGTCTGGGCCGAAGATGCGGCTCTCGTAGTTCTTGTTGGCGGATTCGAGGGCGATAGATGGGCCTTTGCGGCGCAAACGCTTCAAGGTGACCTCGGCGCCATCGACCAGGGCCACCACGATGGCGCCGCTTTCGGCGATATCGGAGCGCTGGATGATCACCGTGTCGCCATCAAGGATACCGGCATCAATCATCGAATCGCCCTCCACCTCAAGAGCATAATGTTCGCCCTTGCCAAGCAGGGCCGCCGGCACCTCCACCGAGTTTGAATGGTCGCGCAGGGCGTCGATCGGGGTCCCCGCCGCGATCCGGCCGTAAAGAGGGAGCCGCACGGATTCGCCGGCTTTGGCGACGGTGACTCCGGTCATCTTAAAATCGCCCTGGATGACATTGGGGGCGAAACCGCCGGCGCCGGCCTCCTGGGCCGGTTTTTTCGCCACCGCCGAGGCTTCCATGTTATCGGGCAGACGCAACACCTCGAGGGCGCGGGCGCGGTGAGGCAGACGGCGGATGAAGCCGCGTTCCTCAAGCCCAGTGATGAGGCGGTGGATACCGGATTTGGAACGTAGCCCCAGGGCATCTTTCATTTCATCGAAGGAAGGCGAGATACCCGTTTCTTGCAAATGCCTGTCGATATATACGAGTAGCTCGTACTGTTTCCTGGTTAACATGCCGGTTTCTCCGTCTCCGCCGGTTGACCCATCGCCGTTTCAATCGTCGTGGCCGTAACCCCCGTGCCCGCTATCTAAAGACGCGGAACAAAATAAAAACTTCTATTTTATGTTCTAGTTTGGTTCTGCTCTAGCGTCAAGCTTCTTTGTCCGCCGCTTCGGGCCACTAAAGGCCGTGGCGAAAGGAAATGATCTCGACCCTGGCGCCAGCTTTGGCGGCGGCGGCCAGCGGTGGGCGGACGATGAGACAATCGGCGGCAGCGAAACGGGCCATCATGGCGCTGTCCTGGGCCGTAAAAGGGGTAGCCACCAAGTTGCCGTCGGCGTCATGGCCAAGATTGGCGCGTAAGTATTCCTGGCGCTGATCGTTGGCTATCAAATCCCGGCCCAAGAGCGCCGTCGGCATCGGCTCTCCGCCGCCGCCGATGCCCAACATCGCCTCCACCGCCGCTTTCAGGAAGACCACCGTGGTCACTCCGGCGGAAACCGGATTGCCGGGCAGGCCGAGCACCGCCATAGTGCCGAGACATCCAAACATCACCGGTTTTCCCGGCCGCATGGCGACCCGGTGAAAGCCGAGTTCCATGCCTTTTTCGTCCAGCACCTTGCGCACCAGGTCGTAATCGCCGACAGAGACGCCGCCGATGGTGACCAATATATCGGCCTGGCTGGCGCCGGCCAGCAGGCGGTCAAGGGATTCGGTATCATCGCCGGCGATGCCAAGGTTCACAGGAATCCCACCCAGCACCCTGATGTAGGCTCCCAAAGCCAGGCTGTTGGAGCTGATGATTTGCTCAAGCCGCAGAGGATCGCCCGGCATAACCACCTCATTGCCCGTCGCCAGATAGGCGATACGCGGTTTCCGGCGGACCATCAGCCAGGGCACGTTCATCGCCGCCGCCAGACCGATTTGCCGCGCCGTCAGCACCAAACCCGAATGGAGCAATATCTGGCCTTCGCGAAAGTCGAGCCCCGCCGGGCGAATGAAACGGCCCGCGTCCACCCGTTCCCCGACCGTCACCTGATCGCCAGAGCGCTCGCAATCTTCTTGCATGACGACGGCGTCGGCGCCGGCCGGCAGCGGCGCGCCGGTGAAAATACGGGCCGCCTGCCCGGCGCCGATGACAGCACCGAAACCGTGTCCCGCCGCCGCTTCCCCGATCACCTTGAGGGTGGCGGGGTTGGCCGCCAGGTCTTCCGCCCGCACCGCGTAACCATCCATGGAAGAAACGGCGACGGGCGGATGGCTAACCCTGGCGGCGACGTCCTCAGCGAGGACCCGCCCCAAGGCGCCGTCCAGGCTCACCTGTTCGACGGAAAGAAGCTTAACGGAAGAGATTACCCGTGCAAGGGCATCAGCGACGGAGATCATGACTCATTCAGCCTCGAAAGTTCCCGATTTACCACCGGCTTTGCGAACCAGGCGGATGTCGGTGAGACGCATGCCCCGGTCGACCGCCTTGCACATATCATAAACGGTGAGCGCCGCCACGGCGACGGCGGTCAGGGCCTCCATTTCGACACCGGTTTGTCCCTTCAACCGGCAGGTGGCGGTAATGTCGACGGCGTTGCGCTCCGCGTCGCAAGAGAGATCCACCTTGACCGAGGCCAGGTTGAGCGGATGGCAGAGCGGAACCAAGTCGGATGTCTGTTTGGCGCCCATGATCCCGGCCAGGCGGGCGACGGAGAGCACGTCTCCCTTCTTGACCCCGCCGGCGCTGATTTTCGCCAAGGTGGCGGCCTGCATGAGCACCGAGCCCTTGGCAATGGCGGTACGCTCACATGCGTCCTTGCCTGTAACGTCGACCATGCGGGCGTTGCCTTTGCCGTCGAAGTGGGTGAGTTCAGCCATTTTTCCCCTCAAGCCCTCACCGCCGCCGTTTGCGGGCGCCCGAGCAGCGCCCGGGCGGCGGCCGCCACGTCGCTTTGTATCATCAGCGCTTCACCGACAAGGAAGCAATTGGCGCCGGCCTTGGACATGCGGGCAAGGTCGTCCGGGGTCTTCAGTCCGCTTTCGCTGACGATGACCCGCCCGGCCGGCACCAAAGGCGCCAGCCGTTCGGTGGTGGCAATGTCCGTTACCAGGCTTTCAAGGTTGCGGTTGTTGATGCCAATAAGGTGCGCCTGGAGTTCGAGGGCACGCTCCAATTCGGTCTCGCCGTGGATCTCGACAAGGACATCCATGCCGTAATCCATGGCGGCGCTTTCAAGTTCCCGGGCTTGGCCGTCGTCCAAGATCGCCATGATCAATAGCACGCAATCGGCGCCAAGCGCCCGGGCCTCGACGATCTGATAGGGATCGAGCAGGAAGTCCTTGCGCAGCACCGGCAACGTCACCGCCGCGCGCGCCGCCACCAGGAATTCATCAGTACCAAGGAAATAAGGGATGTCGGTGAGCACGGAAAGGCAAGCGGCGCCACCGGCCATGTATGCCTGGGCCAGGGCAGGCGGATCGAAATCGGCGCGAATCAAGCCTTTCGACGGAGACGCCCGCTTGATTTCGGCGATCAGCCCATAGCCGTTGGCCCGCGCCGTCTCTTCCAGGCGGGCCGCGAAACCGCGCGGCGACGGCGCTTGCCGGGCGGCGGCGCGGACATCGCTGAAAGGCCGGTGCTCTATGCGCCGCCTCGTCTGTTGGCGCTTGTCGGCGCAGATGCGGGCCAGGAGATCGCTCACTTGGCCGCTCCTTCCAGAACCTTGGAACTGGTGATGGCCGCCAGTTTCCGCAACGTCGCCTTGGCCGCACCATCGTCGATGGCCACCGCCGCCAGGGCGGCGCCCTCAACGAGGTTCTCGGCCTTGCCGGCGATGATAAGGGCGGCGGCGGCGTTATGGATCACTACGTCGCGGAACGGCCCCGCCTCGCCGTCAAGCATGCACTGCATGGCGGCGGCATTGGTTTCGGCATCGCCGCCCTTGAGATCGGCCGGCGCGGCGCGGGGGATGCCGGCATCCTCGGGGACAACCTCGAAGCAAGTAACCTTGCCGTTTTTTAATTCAGCGACATAGGATGGGCCGGTGGTGGTCAGTTCGTCGAGGCCGTCCGAGCCGTGCGCTACCCAGGCACGTTCGCAGCCGAGATTGGCCAGCACCCGGGCCAAGGGTTCGATCCACCGGCGCGAGAAGACGCCGGTGAACTGGCGCTTGACGCCAGCCGGGTTGGACAGCGGACCCAAGAGATTAAAAATAGTGCGGGTGCCGAGCTCGACGCGGGCCGGACCGACATGGCGCATGGCGCCGTGGTGGCGGGGCGCCATCATGAAGCCGATCCCTGCTTCGCGGATGGATTTCTCGACCAAGAATATGTCGGCGTTGATGTTCACCCCCAGCGCCAAAAGGACATCCGCGGCCCCGGATTTAGACGATAAGGCCCGGTTGCCGTGCTTGGCGACGGTGACGCCGGCGGCGGCGGCCACCAAGGCGGCGCCGGTGGAGATGTTGTAAGTGCCGGAGCCGTCGCCGCCGGTGCCGACAATGTCGATAGCGCCGGGGGGCGCCTCGACCGGCAAGGCCTTGGCGCGCATGACACGGAGCGCCCCGGTGATTTCCTCGACGGTTTCGCCGCGCACTCTCAGCGCCATCAGAAAAGCGCCGATCTGGGCGGCTGTGGCATGGCCGGACATGATAATCTCGAAGGCGGCCTCGGCTTCATTTTCATCCAGCGCCGCGCCGGTCGCCACCTTGCCGATCAGCTCTTTCATCATGGCGGCGGGTGGTTCGTTCATGCGGCCGCCTTGCCCCGGCTCAGATCAAGAAAATTCTTGAGCAGGTGATGGCCGTGCTCGGAAGCGATGCTTTCCGGATGGAACTGGACGCCATGGATCGGCAAGGTCCGGTGAGTAAGTCCCTGAACGACTCCGTCCTCGCTTTGTGCCGTCACCCGCAGACAGTCAGGCAGGTCTTGGTGCGACACCACCAGCGAATGGTAACGGGTCGCCGTGAAGGGGCTGGGGATGCCTTGGAAAATCCCCGTCTGCTCGTGGTTGATCTCGCTGACCTTGCCATGCATGGGGGCGGGCGCCCTGACCACCTTGCCGCCAAAGGCCTGGCCGATGCATTGGTGGCCCAGGCAAACGCCGAGAATGGGTATGCGTCCGGCGGCCTTTCTCACCAGGTCCAGGCAAATGCCAGCACGGTCGGGATCACAGGGGCCGGGCGAGATGACGATGCCCTCGGCGGCCATCGCCACCGCCTCGTCGGCGGCAAGGGCGTCATTGCGCCTCACCTCGACCTCGGCCCCGAGTTCGCCCAGGTAGTGGCGGAGATTGTAGGTAAAGCTATCATAATTATCAATTAATAAATACATATCAATACTATATATGATTATCTTAATCTATAATAAAAGGCCAATTTTGATAATCTTTCCGTTCACATCTTGGCCGCCGCCACAGAATGCAGGGCGGCCTTGCCAGCGTCAAGTCCAGCCCCGCTGAAGCGGCGCTGGTAAGCCCTCCGCGTACAATACTCTTGACATTCCCATGACTGGAAGGTTTGTATCATAGTTTACAGTTAACTAGAAGGTTTGATACGACCGCCATCACCGAGACCCTCACCGTCGAGGATAGCTGGTTGAGCAGCCCGCGGCCGACCGCAAGACGGGACGGCTGAGCTGGGGACGAAATGAGATGAACAACGCTCCCAATTCCATAAATACCACTTCAAACGCCACCGCAGCGGCGGCTTTGCACGACCTCACGCTGCCCGTCGCCGGCATGACCTGCGCCACCTGCTCGGCGCGCATCGAAAAGATCCTGGGCTTGTTGCCCGGCGTTGATAGCGCCACCGTCAACCTGGCGTCCGAGCAGGCCTCGGTCACTTATGACGCCGGCCTGCTTTCGGCCGCCGACATCGCCGCCGCTATCGACGGCGCCGGTTTTTCGGTACCCAACCAAATGGTCGAACTGGCCATCGAGGGAATGACCTGCGCGTCCTGTTCGGGGCGTATCGAGAAGGCCCTCGGCAAACTTCCCGGTGTAGTCTCGGCCACCGTCAACCTGGCAGCGGAAACGGCAACGGTCTCGGTAATGCCGGGGGAACTCGGCATCGCCGAGGTGATCGCCGCCGTCAAAAAAACCGGCTACGGCGCAAGGGCCGTGGACCGGGCGGAGGCGGGGGCGGACGAGGAAGAGGAACTAGCGCGAAAAAGCCGCAAGGACTTGACGGTTTTCGCCCTATCCGCCCTTTTGACCCTGCCGTTGGTAGCGCGGATGGTCTGGGAGTTGGCGGGGGAGGAGTGGAGGATTTCCCCTCTCGTCCAACTGGCGCTGGCCACGCCGGTACAATTGTGGGCTGGAGCGCGCTTTTACAGGGCCGCCTGGGGGGCGCTCAAGGCCTTTTCTAGCAACATGGATATCCTGGTGGCGTTGGGCACCTCGGCGGCCTACGGCTTGAGCCTCTATAACACCTTCATCGGTGGCGGCGAGCTTTATTACGAGGCCGGGGCGGCGGTGATCACCCTGATCTTGCTTGGCAAGTGGCTGGAAATCCGGGCCAAGCGCGGCACCACGTCGGCCATACGCGCATTGATGAACCTGAGGCCGGAAACGGCGAGGGTGTTGCGCGACGGCAGGGAGGTGGAGGTTCCCGCACGGGCGGTGGCCAGCGGCGATTTGGTGGTCGTGCGTCCCGGCGAAAGGCTCCCCGTTGACGGCGTTGTCGAGGAAGGGACCAGCCAGATGGACGAGTCCCTGATCACCGGCGAAAGCATGCCGGTGCCAAAAACGGTCGGTGACGCGGTTACCGGCGGCGCCATCAACGGCGAGGGACTGCTCCGCATTCGCGCCACCACCGTCGGCGCCGAATCGGTGCTCTCGCACATCATTAAGCTGGTCCAGGGGGCACAGGGCTCCAAGGTGCCGGTGCAAAAGCTGGTGGACCGTATTTCCAGCATCTTCGTGCCTATCGTCATCATCGCCGCCATCGTCACCTTCCTCGTTTGGTGGGGTATCAGCGGGGACTACCCGACGGCCATCATCAACGCCGTTGCTGTCTTGGTTATCGCCTGTCCCTGCGCCCTGGGGCTGGCGATGCCAACGGCGATCATGGTCGGCACCGGGCAGGCGGCGACGGCCGGCATCCTGATCAAGGACGCCGAAGCCCTGGAACGGGCCCACGCCATCACCAGCGTGGTCCTGGACAAGACCGGCACCCTGACCGAGGGCAAGCCGGAGGTGGCGGAGATATATTCCATCGACGGCGACGAGGCCGGCTTGCTCAGGCTTGCCGCCGGCGCCCAACAAGGCAGCGAGCATCCCCTGGCCCGAGCCGTCCTGGCCAAAGCCAAAAGCGATGGCGCCGTCCTGACCCCGGTCGAAAATTTCAAAAGCCTCCCCGGAAAAGGCCTCAAAGCCCGCCTCGACGGCCGCGACCTGTTGATCGGCAACCGTCTTTTGATGGCCGAGAGCGGCGTCGAGACGACGGCTCTCGAAAAAAGGGCGGCGAACCTGGAAACACAAGGCCTGACGGTCATGTGGATGGTCGAAAAGTCGCCGCCTGGAAAGATACTTGGCCTCATCGCCGTCGGCGACACGATCAAGCCACATGCCGCCGGCGCGGTGGCGCGCCTGCGAGAAAGCGGCATGGAAACCATCATGCTCACCGGCGACAACGCGCGCAGCGCCGTCGCCGTCGCCGAAAAGGTGGGCGTCGACCGAGTGGTGGCGGAAGTGCTGCCGAAACACAAGGCAGACGAGATCAAACGGCTCAAGGCCGAAGACAAGACCGTCGCCATGGTCGGCGATGGCATCAACGACGCCCCGGCGCTGGCCGAGGCCGACATCGGCTTCGCCATGGGAACCGGCACCGACGTTGCCATGCACACGGCGGGTATCACATTGATGCGCGGCGAGCCGATGCTGGTGGCGGACGCCATTTCGGTATCAAAGGCGACTTATAATAAAATCCGCCAAAACCTGTTCTGGGCCTTCATTTACAACCTCATCGCCCTGCCATTGGCCTCGATGGGATACCTGAGCCCGGTCATCGCCGGCGCCGCCATGGCCATGAGCAGTGTTTCGGTGGTTTCCAACTCACTTCTGCTGAAGCGGTGGCGGGCGGAATTTTGACATGCAAAGAGTGAATACTGGAGAACCATCATGAATATCGGTTCCGTCGCCAAAAAAACGGGCGTTTCCGCCAAGACCATCCGCTATTACGAGGAAATCGGCCTCATTCCGCCCGCCCTCCGGGCTGAAAACGGCTACCGCCATTACGCATCGAACGACGTCGATACCCTGCGTTTCATCCAACGCGCCCGGCGTCTCGGCTTTTCGGTCAAGGATGTGGGAAATTTGCTGGCCCTGTGGCGGGACAAGGAGCGGGCCAGCGCCGACGTCAAGGCTTTTGCCCTCAATCACATCCAAGAAGTCGAGCGGCGCATCGCCGAACTGCAATCCATCCGCGCTTCCTTGATCCATCTCACCGACCGCTGCCACGGTGATGAGCGTCCCGACTGTCCGATATTAGATGATCTAGCCGCAAGCAGATAACTCCTTAAAGTGCAATAGGTTAGGGGAGGAAAGGGGGCTTATTTCGTGTTGCATAGTCGTCTTTTCTAAACCCTTGTAATCCCGCCTTTTTCCAAACAGCACCAAGGACCCTTGCAACACGGATGCAACACGACGCGGGCTGTTTGTTCTCCCCCGAACGGTTTTTCCAGGGTTTCCCCCATGTCCCGCCAAGCCTGACCAGCCCAGCGCCAAGCCGAGACAGGACGGTGAGGGGAGTTTTACCAAATGAACTTACACACAACCGTGCCGCGCTTTCGCCCCATCCGCTTCCGAGAACCCTGTTGCGGCCTCAACGGCGGCGGGTTATCACCAGGGCATGTTTTTTACCTTGTCCAAGGTATTTTGGTTTTTTGTCAATCCTGGCAATCTGTTGCTGATCGCCTTGTGTCTAGGGGCGGCGCTGTTGCTGACGCGGTGGCGGTGGGTTGGCCGGTGGCTGCTCGGTTTTGCCGTTTTTTTCGCCTTGCTGGCGGCGACATTGCCATTCGGCAGATGGCTTATTCTGCCCCTTGAGAACCGTTTTCCCATCGTCCCTCAACTGCCCGAGCGGGTCGATGGCATCATTACCCTTGGCGGCGTGGTCAATCAGTTCGTGACCCAGGCAAGGGGACAAATCGCCATCGACGGCGGCGCCGAGAGGCTGGTGGAACTTTCCGTACTGGCACGGCGCTACCCAGAGGCCAAGCTGATCTTCAGCGGCGGCTCGGGCCGCCTTTTCCGCCAGGACGTCAAGGAAGCCGACGTGCTTAGGCCGCTTTTCGATACGTTGGCCTTGGACACGAAGCGGGTCGTCCTCGACAGCCAATCCCGCAACACCTTCGAGAACGCATCCGCCACGCACCGGCTGGCCAATCCCGGTCCCGGCGAAACCTGGATTCTCATCACCTCGGCCTTCCACATGCCGCGTTCCGTAGGCACTTTCCGCAAGGCCGGATGGCGGATCATTCCCTATCCGGTCGATTTCTCCCTGCAAGGGAACGAGGGCTTTGACCTGTCCTTTAACCTGATTTCCGGATTGAGCGGCCTGGACAGTGGATTGCACGAATGGCTGGGGCTGATCTCCTATTGGCTGATGGGAAAAACAGACAGTATCTTTCCAGCCCCGGAAGGTTGACAATTGCCCCGCCCGCCCGCCGGTGGCAGAAGAGACGACGGAGTCAAAAAGGAGAGGCGATGAGGGGTTCTGGCGTTTACAGGTGGGGAATTTGTGGGGCCGTCGCCGCCTTGCTCTTCATCCTTCCGGCCCGGACCGAGACCCTCTCGTTCGCCCGCTGGCTCGAGGACTTGCGCCAGGATGCCTTGCGGCACGGCATCAGCGCCGCCACTCTCGATAAGGCGCTGAGCGGCATCAAGCCCATTTCCCGGGTCATCGAGTTGGACCGCAAGCAGCCTGAACTCACGCTCACGTTCGACCAATACCAGAGGCGTGTCGTGCCCAAATCCAGGGTCGAAAAAGGCAAGCGGAAACTCCGCGAAAACCGGGCGTTGCTGGAAAAAATCGGCAAAAGATATGGCGTTCAACCCCGCTTCATCGTCGCTCTCTGGGGGATCGAAACCGATTTCGGGCGCATCACCGGCGGATTTCCCGTCATCCCGGCGCTGACCACTTTGGCCTTCGACGGGCGCCGCGGCGCCTATTTTCGCCGGCAACTGCTCGACGCCCTGACCATCTTGGATCAGGGCCATGTCGATATCGCCAATATGGTCGGCTCCTGGGCCGGAGCCATGGGCCAATGCCAGTTCATGCCGTCTTCGTTTCTGGCCTACGCCGTCGACTTCGACGGCGACGGACGCAAGGATATCTGGAACAGCAAGGGGGATGTATTCGCGTCCGCCGCCAATTACCTTTCCCGTTCCGGTTGGAGAAACGATCAGACCTGGGGGCGGGCGGTCAAACTGCCGCAAATTTTCGATCCCGACCTGGCCGACCTCAAACTGCAAAAACGACTCAGCGAGTGGCAACGGATGGGAGTGCGAAAAACCAACGGCGGCGACCTGCCGAAACGCGACCTGATGGCGTCCGTGGTCCTGACGGGGAGACCGGCGGGGCCCGCTTTCGTCGTCTATAACAACTACCGCACCATCCTGAAATGGAACCGCTCGACTTTATTCGCCGTCGCCGTCGGCTCCCTTGCCGACCGGATCGAGGGCGGTTAGACTTGTGGTGCCTAAATATGGATAATACTTTCAAACCAGTCCCCACATATGGACACAATGGGCAGGTAAAAGAGACCCGTCATCTTTGCCGGTTGTTGGCCTTGGCATTGGTTGCGGTGGTGACGTTAACGGCCTGCGCCGAAACCCAGTTCTTCGTCCATACCGCGAAAAGAGTAGACCAAGCCAAGGGCACCGCCGCCGGCAAGTACAAGATCGGCAACCCTTACCAGATCGATGGAATCTGGTATTACCCGCGTGTTGACTATAATTACGATGAAACCGGAATCGCCTCCTGGTATGGATCAAAATTTCATGGCCGGCCGACGGCCAATGGCGAGATTTACGATATGAACCGTCTGACGGCGGCGCACCGGACATTGCCGCTTCCCAGTTATGTCACGGTCATCAATCTTGAAAACGGCCGCAGCATCAACGTCAAGGTAAACGACCGCGGGCCTTTCGCCCGCAACCGGATCATCGACCTTTCACGGCGTTCGGCACAGCTTCTGGGAATGGAAAAGAAGGGCACCGCCCAGGTTCGCGTCAAGATTTTCACCGATGAAAGCCGCGCCTTGGCCGCCCGCCTCCAAGGCGAGACAGCGGTAGGCGTCGGGCAAACGCCGATCATCATCGCCAGTCTGCCCAACGCCGACGTCAGCAGCGAATTCTTGCCTTTGCTTCCGGGCTCGCCGGCGCCGGCCGCGACGAAGGCGGCAAGGGTCACGCCGGAGACGGTCCAACCACAAACCGCGGCCGCAGCGTCGCCCGACTTGGGTCAAGTAAAGTTGCTGCCGGTGATGGCCACGAGGATTTTTGTTCAGGCCGGGAGTTTTTCCCGCTTTACCACCGCCAACAAGGTGCGCGCCACCCTATCCGGGCTGGGGCCGACAAAGATTTTTCCGGTGCTGGTGAACGGCAAGGATCTGTTCCGTGTCCGCGTCGGTCCCATGGACAGCGTCGCCAATGCGGACCGCATGCTAGGCTGGGTAATTGACGCCGGATACGCCGATTCCCGCATCGTTGTTGATTGAAGGCACGGGTCATGTCCTTTCTAGAACAATTCAAGATCGACCGGCGGCGGCCGGCGCCCAGGCGGCGAGGAATGGTCATTACCGCCGGCATTTTGCTCTTGTCGGCGGCCGTGCTGTTTTCCGGTCGCCCGGTTTGGGCCTTGGAAACCATCGCCCGTCAGGCCTTTCTCATGGATATTTCAACCGGCACGGTCTTGTTCGAGAAAAACGCCGATCAAACCATGGTTCCCGCTTCGATGAGCAAGATGATGACCGTTTACATGGTTTTCGAGCGGCTTCGCGATAGCAGTCTTTCCCTTAGCGATACCTTTGCGGTCAGCGTCACGGCCTGGCGCAAAGGCGGCTCCAGGAGCGGAAGTTCCACCATGTTCCTCGAGCCCGGTGAACGGGTGAAGGTGGAGGATTTGCTTTTGGGCATCATCGTTCAGTCCGGCAATGACGCCAGCATCGCCGTCGCCGAGGGGTTGGCCGGTGGCGAGGCCGCCTTCGCCGAGGAAATGACCCGCCGCGGGCGCCAGATAGGGCTCGGCAACAGCGTCTTTAAAAACGCCACCGGCTGGCCCCATCCCGAACACTTGACCACGTCCAGGGACCTTGCCATTCTTGCCCGGCGGACCATTGAGGACTTTCCCGAATACTACCATTACTACGCCGAACGGGAGTTTACCCACAACGGCATTCGCCAATCCAACAGGAACCCGCTTCTGTTCCGGAACATAGGGGTCGATGGGCTGAAAACAGGCCATACGGAGTCATCGGGTTACGGCTTGGTCGCCGCCGCCAAGCGCGGCGAGCGGCGCCTGATCCTGGTGGTCAACGGCCTGCCCACGAAAAGGGCGCGGGCGCGGGAATCGCAACGCTTTTTCGAATGGGGGTTCCGGGAGTTCGGCAATTATGCCTTGTTCAAGGCCGGGGAAACGGTGGGGGAGGCGGAAATTTGGCTCGGCCAAGAGGCAACGGTGCCGCTGGTTATCAAGAATGACCTGGTGGTTACTCTTTCCCGCAAGATGCGCCGCGGAATGAAGGTCAAGGTGAAATACCGCGGCCCCCTCGCGGCGCCGTTGAACGAAGGCGCGGTGGTCGCCGAGCTGGTTGTCGAGGCGCCAGGAGCGGTGGCCATGCGCTTGCCTCTGGTGGCCGGTGCCGAAGTCAAGCGCCTAGGGCTGATCGGCCGGTTGGGAGCGGCGTTGAACTATATTCTTTGGGGCGAGTCCGGGTGATGGGCGCCGGGTCGGCGACGCCGGGTAAGTTCATCACTTTTGAAGGCATCGACGGCTCCGGAAAATCGACACAAGCCGCCTTGTTGGAACGCTCGCTCAAGGACGCCGGTATTGATGCCCTGCTCACCCGCGAGCCCGGCGGAGCGCCGGAGGCCGAGAAAATCCGCGACTTGCTGGTCAAGGGCGAAGTCGACAAGTGGGCGCCACTGACCGAGGCTTTGCTGCATTACGCGGCCAGGCACGAACATCTGGAGCAGACGGTTTTGCCGGCCCTGGCCGCCGGGCGCTGGGTGCTGGCGGACCGTTTCGCCGATTCGACCATGGCCTATCAGGGCTTTGGCCACCAGCTGGGGCGCCGCAAGGTGGCCGAGTTGCATCGCCTCGTCGTCGGTGATTTCGCTCCCGACTTGACGGTGATCCTGGATCTGGGCGTCGATGAGGGATTACGGCGGGCGGCGGCGCGGAGCAACGCCGAAGACCGCTACGAACGCATGGGCAAAGCATTTCAACAGCGCCTGCGCCAAGGCTACATGGACATCGCCGAACGCGAAGGTAAGCGCTGCGTCATTATCGATGCAGGCGGCGCCGTGGAAGCGGTCCAAACGGCGGTCCGCCAGTTGGTTGGCGAACGCATGGAAGTGGCCCTGTGAGCCATCTTGACGGCATTCCGGGCGGCGAAAATGGACCGCCGCCGCCGCGCCAAACCGCCGATCTCATCGGCCACGCGGAAGCCGAAAGGGTTCTTCTCGAGGCATTCAATTCCGGCCGGCTTGGCCATGCCTGGTTGATTTGTGGGCCAAGGGGTATCGGCAAGATGACGCTGGCCTTCCGCTTCGCCCGCTTCGTGCTTTCCCGAGGGGCGGAGGAGGCGGCCACCGGCGCCCTGTTCACAGATGCCTTGCCGACCGCGGAAAATCTTTACGTGGGACCCTCCGAGCCGGTTTTTCGCCGCGTCGCCAGCGGCGGCCACGCCGATCTATTGACGATCGAGCGCACCGCCAACCCGGATACGGGAAAAATGCGCTCCGAGATCGCCGTTGACGATGTCCGCGGCATCGCTCCCTTTCTGAGCCTGACGGCGGCTGAGGGGAGCTGGCGGGTGGTAGTCATCGATGGTGCTGATGAGATGAACGCCAATTCCGCCAACGCCTTGCTTAAAATTCTGGAGGAACCGCCGAAACAAGCCCTTTTTTTGCTTATCGCGCACAATCCCGGAAACCTGCCGGCGACCATCCGCTCGCGCTGCCGCACACAGCATCTGAAACCTCTGGCCGAGGATCACGTAGCGACGCTTACCGCCCGCTTTTCGCCGGATCTGACGGCCGAGGCGGCCGCCGAACTGGCGCGTTTGGCCGAAGGCAGTCCCGGACGTGCCCTGGCGCTCGCCAAGGGCGACGGCCTGGGGCTGTACCGCGATCTGCTGGCCTTGTTGCAATCTTTGCCCCAGTTGGACGTTGCCGCCCTGCACGAATTTGCCGGGCGCCTAGGAAGGACCGGCGGCGAGGACCTTTTTGCCGCCGCCACCGATCTCCTGCGTTGGTGGCTGGGACGGCTGATCGTGCTTACCGCCAGCGACGGCGGGACCATGCCCAAGGAAATGCCGGCGGCGGAATTGACACTGATGCGCCGTCTGACGGCGGCGGGTGGCCTTGATCGCTGGCTGGAGGTGTGGGAAAAGGTCAACCGCTTGCTGGCATTGACCGGTAGTGCCAAACTGGAACGCAAGCAAGTCATTCTCAGTGTTTTCCACGCCCTGGAAAACGCCGCCCGCTGATTGCCACCGAGGATCGAGAATTTCCAGGAGAGAACAGCGATGGCCAGGGGCAAACGCTATTACATCACCACGCCGATCTACTACGTCAACGACGACCCCCACATCGGCCACGCATACACTTCCCTGGCTTGCGACGTCTTGGCCCGGTTCAAGCGCCTTGATGGCTATCAGGTAAAATTCCTTACCGGCACCGACGAACATGGCCAAAAGGTCGAAAAATCGGCCAGCGCCGCCGGCATGGAGCCACGCATCTTCACCGACAAGGTGTCGCGGAATTTCCATGAACTCGCCAAGTTCATGAATTTCAGCTTCGACGACTTCATCCGCACCACCGAGGAACGCCACCGGCTTGCCTGTCAGGACCTGTGGCGGCGGTTGATGGAAAGGGAACAGATCTATCTCGGCAGCTATGCCGGCTGGTACGCGGTCCGCGACGAGGCCTATTACGACGAGAGCGAGCTGAGCAGCGGTCCCGGCGGCGTCAAAATCGCCCCTTCCGGCGCCGAGGTGGAATGGCTGGAGGAGCCTGGCTACTTCTTCCGCCTGTCGGCATGGCAAGAACCCCTGTTAGAGCATTACGCCGCCCATCCCGACTTCATCTTACCGGCGGGCCGCCGCAACGAGGTGGTCAGCTTCGTCAAGGGCGGGCTGCGCGACCTGTCGGTATCGCGGACCAGCTTCAAGTGGGGCATTCCGGTCCCCGGCGACGCCAAGCATATCATTTACGTTTGGCTGGACGCGCTTACCAACTACATCACCGCCATCGGCTTTCCCGACACCGGGTCGGGCGAATACGCCGACTTTTGGCCAGCCGATCTGCACATGGTCGGCAAGGATATTCTTAGGTTTCACGCCGTTTATTGGCCGGCTTTCCTTATGGCAGCGGAGCTTGAGCCGCCGAAAAGGATTTTCGCCCATGGCTGGTGGACCAACGAGGGGGAAAAAATATCCAAGTCCCTGGGCAACGTCATTGATCCCTATCATCTGGTCGAAAAATACGGCCTCGATCAGGTGCGCTATTTTCTGTTGCGTGAAGTGCCGTTCGGCAACGACGGCGATTTTTCCCACCAGGCCTTGATCAACCGCTTGAACGGGGAGTTGGCCAACGATTTCGGCAATCTGGCGCAAAGGGTGCTGTCGATGATAGCCAAGAACTGCGGCGGCGCGGTGCCACGGCCCGGGACGCTCACCGGCGACGACGAAAGCCTGCTCGGAGAAGTCCACGGCTTACTTGAAAAAACCAGGGGAAACATGGACGCGCAGGCGTTCCACGAGGCCCTGGCGGCGATCTGGACGGTGATCCGCGCCTGCAACGTCTATATCGACCGGCAAGCGCCCTGGAAACTGAAGACTGAAGACCCGGAACGCATGGCGACGGTGCTCTACGTTCTGGCCGAGGCAATCAGGAACCTGGCGATCCTGACGTCGCCGTTCATGCCCCAGTCCATGGACCGGATGCTGGATCAATTGGCGATCGCTAGTGACCACCGCGCCTTCACTTTCCTAGGCCCCGGTCATGCGCTGGTCGCGGCGACCGCCCTGCCGAAACCCGAAGGGGTTTTTCCGCGCCTGGCGGACGAAGGGCAGGGGGCATAGATGGGCCAGTCCCCTAGGCTTGTCGATAGTCACTGCCACCTGGATTTTACCGATTTCAGCGGTGAACTCGATGAACTCATCGACCGCGCCCTGGCGGCCGGCGTCGGCCATATCCTCACTATTTGCACCCGCGTCACCAATTTTGAGGCGGTTTTGGCGCTGGCCGAGCGTTTTGACAACGTCTTTTGCACCGTCGGCGTCCACCCCCACGAGGCCGGACGGGAACCGGAGGTCACTCCTGAGCGCCTTGTCAGCTTGACCCGCCATCCGAAAGTGGTGGGGTTCGGCGAAACCGGCCTCGACTATCACTACGAGTTGAGCCCTAGGGAAGCGCAGCGGCGAAGCTTCCGCGTCCATATCGAAGCAGCGCGGGAAAGCGGCCTGCCGGTCGTCGTCCATGCCCGCGACGCCGATGACGACGTCCTTGCCATTTTGGCCGAGGAACAGGCGGCCGGCGGCTTTTCCGGGCTTATCCACTGTTTCAGCTCGACCACCGAGGTGGCTTTAAGGGTGCTTGACATGGGCCTTTACATCTCGTTTTCCGGCATCGTCACCTTCGCTAGCGCCGAGGCGTTGCGGGAAACGGCGAGGAGACTGCCGCTGGAGCGGCTTTTAGTGGAGACGGACGCGCCCTACCTGGCGCCGGCGCCAAAGCGCGGCAAACGCAATGAACCGGCCTTTGCCGCTTTTACGGCGGCGCGGCTGGCGGAACTCAAGGGCGTGCCGGCGGCCGCCTTCACCGCCGCCACGACGGATAATTTTTTCCGCCTTTTCGGCAAGGCCCGGGCACCAGAAGGCTTGCTTTCATGCGCTTGACCATCCTCGGCTGCGGCAGTTCCCCCGGCACCCCCGCTGTTGATCGCGGCTGGGGCGAATGTGACCCCGAAAACCCCCGCAACCGCCGCCTCAGGCCTTCGGTCATTGTCGAGGAGGGCGCCACACGGGTTCTTGTCGATACCTCGCCCGATCTCAGGGAACAGTTGCTGGGCGCCGGCGTCAAACGCCTGGACGCCGTCCTTTACACCCATTACCACGCCGACCATCTGCACGGCATCGATGATCTTAGGCCCATTAACAGGTTCATCAACGCGCCCTTGGATATCCACGCCGACGGCGAAACCCTGAGCCATATCCGGAAACGTTTCGATTATGTCCTCGACCCCCTCGCCGAAGACGCCGGTTTTTATTACAAACCGACCCTCATCGCCCACGAAATCAGCGGCGGGGAGCGGTTTCGGATCGGCGCCATCGAGGTGACGGCAATCGGGCAAGATCATGGCTATTGCAGCTCTCTGGGATTTCGTTTCGGGGACATGGCTTACTCGGTGGACGTTGCCGAACTCGACAACGAAGCTTTTGCCTTGTTGGATGGAATTGAAACATGGATCATCGGAACACTGGGTTATCGGCCGCACCCGACTCACGCCCATGTGGACAAGGCCCTGGAATGGATCGCAAAGATCAAACCGCGACGCGCTGTGCTGACCCATTTGAGCAGTGGGCTGGATTTCGACATTCTTGCCACGTCTTTGCCCGATGGGGTAGAACCGGCCTATGACGGCATGGCCATCGATGACAATGATGGCTAACTTTATAAAAACTTATATCTATATGAAATTAAACTATCTTTTATAATTTCCCATAATATACATTATGCGATAATTTCATAGTAAGCGCCACGATAGATAGCGGTAGGCCCTCTCGTTTTCTCCACGCACCATGCCTGACACAACAAAAAATAAGGGCGACCCGAAAGTCGCCCTATTTAGTGATCCTAATCTTGTTAACGGAAAGACCGCAACGGTAACTGGTTAACACCGATACCAGCTGGTATTGTAGCTGACTAAGAAACGCGGTCCAACCGCAACAAATTGTATATTTTGCGACAATATAATGAGCGCCAAGATAAAAAAGCTGGTGGAGATCATGGCGCTGCTGCGCGATCCCGTTCGCGGCTGCCCCTGGGATGTGGAGCAAACCTTCGCCTCGATTGCTCCGCACACCATCGAAGAGGCCTACGAGGTCGCCGACGCCGTCGAGACCGGCGACATGGCAGCGCTCAAGGACGAGTTGGGCGACCTCCTCCTGCAAGTGGTGTTCCATGCCCAGATGGCCAAGGAAGCAGGACATTTCGATTTTGACGGCGTTGTTGAAGCGATCTGCGACAAGCTTGTCCGCCGCCACCCACATGTCTACAGGGACGTGGTGGTCGTCGGCGCCGCCGCCCAGGTCCGGGCCTGGGAGGACTACAAGGCCAGTGAGCGTCAAGATGGCGCCGGTGAAAACGATGATAAGGATGCCGGCGGTGGTGTTCTTGCCGGCGTCACCCGTGCCCTCCCCGCCTTGAGCCGGGCGCTGAAGCTGCAAAAACGAGCGGCGCGGGTCGGCTTCGATTGGGACCGGGCGGCAATGGTCCTGGTGAAAATCGCCGAGGAATCGGCGGAACTCGAAGAGGCCATGGCGTCCGGGGCTGATCCCGTCAGCCTGCAAGACGAGATCGGCGACATACTGTTCACTTGCGTCAACTTGTCGCGCAAACTCGGCATTGACCCTGAATTGGCTTTGCGCCAGGGCAACGGTAAGTTCGAGCGCCGCTTTTGCCGCCTGGAAGCAAGCCTCGCCGCCGCCGGAAAAAGCCCCGCCGAGGCCTCAGCCCGCGAACTGGAGACGTTCTGGGAACAGGCCAAGGAAGACGAGGGAAGAGCAGTGGCAGCGCCGGGAAAAGTCGGCTAAATTTACCGCCATGAAAGCCTTTCCGAACACTAAAACGTTGCTGATCACGTCCCTTGTCCTGGCGTCGGCGGCCATCCTCGGCGGCGGCTATATGCCGGCTCGTTTCGACGCCGAGATCGAGATTACCCGCCACGGTTTCTATAACATTATTTTCGATGGCTATCTGGTTTCCGTCCCCCTCTATGAGGGCTTGCGCAAGGGCAAGATTTTGCCGGCCGAGAAAAAAACCAAGGTGGCGAGGCTAAAAACCGATTTGACCCGTAATTCCGCAGTCAAGGAATTCCAATATATGAAACAAGGCCACTTCAAGGTTCATTGGGAGAAACAAGGCGACCTGCTACGCACCAAGATGGTGACGTTCCTGCGCCGCAACGCTAACATCATCAGCCTCAAATATGTCCGCACCACGGGCCAGATTACCGTCGCTGGCACGTCGGTAGCCCCATCGCAGGCCAAGAGACACGTGGCAAGGGGCCTCAACATTGTCGGCGAGCTCAGGCTCAAGACCAACGCCAACGTCGTTCAGCACAACGCCACCAAGGTCAAAAAAGCCAAGAAGGGCCAGAAACTCTATATTTAGAAACCGAAAAGCATCTTCGATCTGTCGCCGAATCTGGTAATCTCGGTACGTTGACGGACCGCTTTTTCACGGAACCTGGAATTATCCGAACAAGACATGGCCGCTAACCGACTGCCACCACACTCCACCGAGCCTATCTCGAAATGGACATGGCTCTGTTTTCCCCTTTTATTCCTCATCGCCTTATACGCCGCCGCTCTCCACGATCAAAATATCTGGCACGTTTATCTGGCGAGCGAATGGGGTTTGGTCGAAAACGCGCAGGTTCTGGTCCTCGCCATCGCCCTGGTTTACGGGGCGCGGATACTAGCCCGTCCGGGAATCTGGCCGGGCCACTGGATGGGCTGGTTGGCGGCTCTGAGCGTCGCCGCCTGCATCTATG
>DASCPW010000045.1:0-17454 GCA_036012725.1 Rhodospirillales bacterium | reverse complement strand
TATTTACAGCATGGTTTTCTGCCCGGAGCCGACATCGCCTTTCCCCTAGCCGGCGTCAGGGTTCCGCTATGGCATCTCGTCTGGATGGGAGTGTGGACCGGCTACACAATGGCCATTGTCGGCGAGGCGGCTGGCATTTTCGCCCTGCCCTACACGATGTCCGTCTTGCAGTTCGCCAATCCCCATGTCACCCCGACAACGCAGCTTCTGACCTTTATCAACCCTGTCGGAGCCCTCTTCGGTTTTTTTCAAAACCGGCAATGGAACCTGGACTTCGCGCTTTGGGTTTGTCTTGGCGGGGTGATTGGCGGCTTGATCGGACCCTTCGTCCGCCTGACTTTGCTTTCCGATACCAAACCCTTCACCTTCGCCGTCGGTCTGGCCTTGCTGTTTGCCGGCGTCCACCTCACTTATGCCGCTTCGCGGGGCTTCCTCAAGAAAGGTCCCGTCAGCGGCATCGAAGCAAAATTCCGAGCCGAGGCCAAATCCCGCCAAGCCGCCGGCCTGTCTCCCTCGGGCCTTCCCGGCACCATCGCCATCGAGACGGTGGCACGTGGCGGCGGGCGCCTGACGGTGTCTTTCTGGGGAGAAACCTGGACGCTGAGTCAGCCCTTTTTGTTCGTTACCGGCGCCGGGGTGGGGGTGATATCGGCGGCGCTCGGAGTGGGTGGCGGTTTCATGCTGGTTCCCATCTTCTCGGCGATATACGGTTTGCCCATGTATGTACTGGTGGCGGCGACAATTCCTTATGTGATTGTCCTTTCCGCCGTTGGTCTGTTCACCTACGGTGTCATCATGCCGGCGCTGATCGGAACATCCATCCAACCCGAATGGGCTTGGGGATTTTTCGCCGCCGGCGGCGGCATTTTCGGCTCTTGGTGCGCCGCCAAGACCCAGCGGTTCGTACCCGAGCATTTCCTCAAGCTCATGCTCGGCGGCATCACGGGCATCGCCGGATGCCTTTATGTCATAGACTTTTTCTTCACTTTGCCGTTCCGTCTTTAGGACTTTTATAAGCATGGACAAACTACGCCGCATCCTGCCTTATTTGCCGTTTATCGTTCTCATCGCCGCTTTCGCGGTTGGCGTTTACCACGTCCGGGTTTACTGGTGATTCCCTTTGAAGGATGATTCTTACGACGCGCCAAGCATCCTACAACTATTTGATTTTACAGGTATGATCTGGTGCATCTATCAATTCCGGTTAAGTCTATGTGATGTCTATCATTTGATAAAGGGAAGCTCTTTGACAAGCTTTTCGGGCAGCCTCTAGTATCGGAAAATAGATTTTGTGGGCCCATTGTGGTTGCCTCATCCACAAGACAAACCAAGTAAAATCAAAGTATGGATTTTCGAGATAGGTAAAGTATTTCCTGTATTTTCAGGATACTTTTATAATAATTATTTGTTCCACTTAGGGAGAGCGTAATGGCCGAAGAGAAAAAACGTAGAAAAGTTACCATCAGAACCTTAATGAAAAAGATGCGCGAAGGCGAACAGATCGTCGAAACCGCCGTCTACGACTATCGCACGGCGGTGATCTGCGACCGCTTGGGTTTTGACATCCTTTGTGTTTCCGATACCGGCGGCATGATCCTGTTCGGCCACAAAAGCACCGTCACCGTCAGCTTTGATGAAGTGATGATGATGACCAAGGGGATCGACCGCGGATCGCAATACGGCATCAGGATGGTCGATATGCCTTATTGGAGTTTCCATGTTTCGCCCGAGCAAGCGGTGGAAAACGCCGGCCGGTTCGTCCACGAGGGCAACGCCGAGGTAATGAAGTGCGAGGGCAACCAGCACCACGCCAAAAACATCGAGGCCATAATCAAGGCCGGTATTCCGGTGCAAGGACATATCGGTATCACGCCCATGCGCATGCCCCAGTTGGGCGGCTTCTTCGCGCAAGGGAAAACCGTCGACCGCGCCAAGGAGCTCATCGATGATGCCTGGGCGATGGTCGATGCCGGCTGTTTCTCGGTCATGTGCGAGGTCATGGTTGACGAGGTCGTCGAGTACCTGGCCGACACCTTGCCGGTACCGGTGGTCAGCCTGGGCGCCGGCAACAAGGGACACGGGGTACACATCATCACCTCCGATCTGTTCCATCTTTATGAAGAGCACGTGCCGCGCCATTCGAAAATTTACACCGATCTCATCCCCATCATGGAAGACGTCTTCGTCCGTTACATGGATGATGTCCGCAACAAGGCCTATCCCGGACCCGAGCACACCATCTACATGGACAAAGATACCGTGCTCGAATTTGCCAAAGAGATGAAATGGGATAAAAAACTGGCGCAACTGGATAAAGCTTCTTAAAGAGCCCGTCCGGCAATGACCGCCATGCATGGGGGCCACGTTCGCGGCCCCCTTTTTTTGCCTATCGCCAGGGACGGCGGCGGAAGTGAGATTTCTCCCATGGCGGTGGAATTTGGATGCTGTCGCGCAAGAATTTGAAGGCTATCCGGGAAATGTTGTTTAACAACGTTACAACGCAATGATGCGACTCCTCGTCTTTCAACACATCGCCCGCGAACACCCCGGCCACTTACGGCAATGCCTGAGAGACGATGGCCTCGACTGGAATACAGTCGAACTCGACGCCGGCGAGGCGATACCACCCTTGGAGGATTTCGACGCCCTTTGGGTGATGGGCGGGCCGATGGATGTTTGGGACATCGAGGAACACCCCTGGCTGATCGCGGAGAAACGGGCGATCCGGTACTGGGTGCGCGAGCTTGGCCGGCCCTATCTCGGAATCTGCCTCGGCCACCAGCTCCTGGCCGACGCACTCGGCGGCATCTGTGGGCCGCAACCCACGCCCGAGGTCGGCATTCTTGAGGTGCGGTTGAACGCCGACGGACGCTCCGACCCTATCTTTGCCGGCATGCCGGCGGCGCAAAAAGTGCTGCAATGGCATTCCACGCAAGTCGTCCGGCCGCCGGACGGCGCGGTGGTCCTGGCGGGCTCAGAACTGTGCCGGGTTCAGGCGATGCGGACCGGAGCCAATGCCTGGTCGATGCAGTATCACCTCGAGACCGAGCCCGACACGGTCGGCAACTGGTGCGAAATCCCGGCATACCGTGATGCCCTCGAGGCGGCCCTCGGCGCCGACGGGCTCGCGGAAATGCAAGCCGATGCCGCCCTGAACATGGCCGACTTTTTTGCCAATTCCGAACGCCTCTATGGAAATTTCAAGCACCTCGCATCCACGGCTGGCCAGGTTTGATGGGAATTAATTTGATTTGTTATCGACAGGCATTTTCTTCGATTAAGCATGCCATGGGCACGGCAAGGGCCTGATTGGGAGTTGATTTTGACCCCCGGCGAAGTTACCGTGGCATAAGGGAATCGGCTGTTTTACATGACTTTTTCCCCATCGGCGGGCGTAGTTCAACGGTAGAACGAAAGCTTCCCAAGCTTTAGACGGGGGTTCAATTCCCCTCGCCCGCTCCAGTCGTTCTACTTCAAAAAGCTAACCGCAAAGCCGCTCGGCATGGTGCCTGAGGTGGTATTCCATGAACGAGGCGATGAAGAAATAGGAATGGTCGTAGCCTTCTTGCAGGCGCAGCTTCAGTGCTTGCCCCGAGGCGCGGCAGACTTCCTCGAAGAGGTGCGGTTTTAGCTGTTCGCCGAGAAAGCCGTCGGCCGTTCCCTGATCGATGAGGATTTCCGTTTCCAGGCCGGCGCCGCCACGGACGAGCTCGGTGGCGTCGTAGGGTTTCCAATTCTCCCTGTCGCCGCCCAAGTAGCCGGAAAAGGCCTTTTCCCCCCAAGGGCATTGCATCGGCGCGACGATCGGCGCGAAGGCGGAAACGGAAAGGTAGGCCCCGGGGTTTCTGAGCGCCATGACGAGCGCCCCGTGGCCGCCCATGGAATGACCGAAGATGCCTTGCCGGCCAGGACGGACGGGAAAGCTCTCGCCGATCAGCGCCGGCAGTTCGCCGCTGACGTAGCTGTACATCCGATAGTGTTTCGCCCACGGCTGCTCAGTGGCATCGACATAGAAACCGGCCCCGGAGCCGAAATCGTAAGTGTCGTTTTCGCCGGCCAGGTCGACCCCGCGGGGGCTGGTGTCGGGCGCGACGACGATGAGGCCGAGCTCGGCGGCCAACCTTTGCGCGCCCGCCTTGACAATGAAGTTTTCCTCGTTGCAGGTCAGCCCGGAGAGCCAGAAGAGAACCGGCCTCGATTCGGTCTCGGATTGCGGCGGACGAAACAAGGAAAAACGCATATCGCAGTCCAAAACTGCCGAGCGGTGGCCATAGACGCCCTGCACACCGCCAAAACACCTGTTTTCGCTGATCGTCTCGATACCGTTTGACATGGAAGTTCTTTATAACATTTCAAGTTCAGCCGGCGCCGGCCCGGTGCCGGTTTTTTTTCAACATAGACAGGCCCTAAAAGGTGACGACGCCGCGGATCGATTCACCATCGTGCATCAGATCGAAGGCCTTGTTGATGTCCTCGATTGGCATGACATGGGTGATCAGGTCGTCGATGTTGATCTTTCCATCCATGTACCAGTCGACGATCCTGGGCACGTCGGTGCGTCCCTTGGCGCCGCCAAAAGCGGTGCCGCGCCAGACCCGGCCGGTGACCAGTTGGAAGGGCCGGGTGCTGATTTCCTGGCCGGCGCCGGCAACCCCGATGATGATGCTTTCGCCCCAGCCCTTGTGGCAGCATTCCAGGGCCTGGCGCATGACCTTGACGTTGCCGACGCAGGCGAAACTGTAATCGGCGCCGCCCCGGGTGGCCTCGACGATAGTGGCGACGACATCCTCGACATCCAAGGGATTGATGAAATTGGTCATCCCGAACTTCTCGGCCAACACCCGTTTGCCGGGGTTGGTATCGACGCCGACGATGATGTCGGCGCCGACCATGTGCGCCCCTTGGATGACGTTGAGGCCGATGCCGCCAAGGCCGAAGACAACGACATTGGCGCCGGCCTCGACGTTTGCCGTGTTGATCACCGCGCCGATGCCGGTGGTGACGCCGCAGCCGATGTAACAGACCTTATCAAAGGGCGCGTCGGCGCGGATCTTCGCCGCCGCGATCTCCGGCAAGACCGTATAGTTGGCGAAGGTCGAGGTGCCCATGTAGTGGAAGATGGGTTCTCCGGCCAAGGAAAACCGGCTGCTGCCGTCGGGCATCAAGCCCTTCCCTTGCGTTTCGCGGATAGCCTGGCAGAGATTGGTCTTGCCCGAGGTGCAATAATCGCACTGGCGGCATTCCGGGGTATAAAGGGGGATGACGTGATCGCCCTTCTTCAACGATTTGACGTTGGGCCCCACATCGACCACCACGCCGGCGCCCTCATGGCCGAGAATGGCCGGGAAAATCCCCTCCGGGTCTTCGCCCGAAAGGGTGAAGGAGTCGGTATGGCAAATGCCGGTGGCCTTGATCTCCACCAACACCTCGCCTTCCCTGGGGCCGTCGAGTTGGACGGTTTCAATGCTCAGCGGTTTTCCGGCCTGGAAGGCGACGGCGGCCTTGACGTCCATTGTTCATGTCTCCTTGTCGGTTTTGTTTCTGTTCATAAGGTTTCTAAAGCCCGCGCACCGTTTCGGCAATCAGCCAGTCGACGACGGCGTCAAGGGCGTCCTTGCGCTCGGCGCCAGCGGCGGTGGCCTCGGCGAAAATGGCGAGTTGATGATGCGCCCCGCTGCCGAGCTTGATGATTTCGCGGCAATGATCGACATCCTTGACGCAGTCCAGGGCTTGCGCGTCCTCAGCAACCAGCTCCAGCAGCTCTTCCAGAAGGTCCCGGCAAGGAACCAATTCACCCTTGCCGAAGTCCATCAATCCTTCATCGAAACCGTAACGCTGCGCCCGCCAGCGGTTTTCGTTAATCAGCATGGGGTTGTAGACGCGCCAGCGCTGGTTGTTGCGCCTGAGCCGGAAGAGCATGCGGATGATGCAAAGAAAGAGGGCGGCGATGGCGACGGAGTCGTCGAGAAGCGGACAGACGTCGGTGATACGCATCTCGAGCGTCGGGAAGCGGGCGGAGGGCCGCACGTCCCACCACAGCATGGAGGCGTCCTGGATCATCCCGGCCTTGGTCAGAACCGCCACGTGACGCTGGTATTCGGCGAAGGATTCAAACCGTTCCGGCAGCCCCGTGCGTGGCAATTCGTCGAAAATGCTGAGCCGGTACGACTTCAGGCCGGTGTCCTCGCCGCGCCAGAAGGGTGACGACGTGCTGAGCGCCAAGAGATGCGGAAGGAAATAGCCGGCCTGGTTCATCAGCTCGATGCGCAGCTGATTGTCCTCGACGCCCACATGCACGTGCATGCCGCAGATCAACAACCGCCGGGCCACCGCCTGCATGTCGCGGGCGAGGACGTGGTAGCGTTCCCGGTCGGTATGTTTTTGCTGTCGCCATTCGGAAAAGGGATGGGTCGAGGCGGCGATCGGTGCGAGGCCGTGTTCGCCGGCCACTTCGGCGACGGTTTTACGCAACCAGGCCAGGTTTTCGCCGGCCGCCCGCAGGGTCTTGCAGGGACGGGTGCCGATTTCGATCTGGGATTTGAGAAACTCCGGCCTGACCAGGTCCTTGGTGCGTTTTTTGCACTTCTTGAGCATGGCGGCGGGCGGGTCGCTGACCAGGTCCCGGGTGGCGCGGTCGACGAGCAGGTATTCCTCCTCGATGCCGATCGAAAAAGAGGGTTCGGAAAAGGGCATCGTCAATAGTGCTCCACCCGGTTGAGGCCATCAAGGCCAAGGATATCCTCAAAGGCGTCGCCTAGGATGGCGGCCCAGCGGGCCGTCCCTTGCGGGCTCTCCAAATGGTCCTGGCGGATCTCCACGGCACAGTTGGGCAGGCCGCCGGCGCCGCCGTGCAGGTCTATGGTATAGGCGATCTCGCGTCCCGAGTAGGGCTCGTTGTCGCCAACCAGAAGGTCGTCCCGGGCCCTCAGCTTCGCCAACAGAGGTTGCGCTAGGCGCGGATCCCTGTTCCACAGGACACCGATATCCCAGAACCGGTCCTCGCCGCCCAAGGTGGGCGTGAAGCTGTGGATGGAAAACAGCGCCGGCGCCGGTCCCTGGCGCCACAAATGAGCGAGCATGCGGGTGATGGCGTGATGATAGGGCCAGAAAAAGGATTGCGCCCTGGCTTCGCCTTCTTCCTCGCCGAGGCCCAGATTACCGGGGATAGTGACGCCGTCGCTGATTTTAGGAATGGAATAGGGATCGCCGGGCTGGCGGTTGCAGTCGATCAAGAGGCGCGAATAGCCGGCCAAAAGGGCCGGCGCATCGAGGCGTTTTGCCAGCATCCCGGTGACTTCGGCGGCGCCCATATCGTAAGCGATATGCGTCTCCACAGCATTTTCGTCCAAGCCCAGATTGCCGAGGGTGGCCGGCATGGCCGGGCTGGCGTGATCGCAGATAATCAATAGCGGCCTGCTGCCTTCCGGGTTGATGGGCTCGAAGACGGGCGGGTCGGCAGGCCCGGTCAACGGCGAATAAAGGGCATCCGTTTTCGAAATCGTTTCAAACATGCCTGAAATATAGCCCAAAATTTTCCTTATACTAAGGACGAAGGCATAAAAACGGCCCTGGCGGATCGGCAAAAATCCCTTTAAGAGCGCCCCATGACCCGGAGCAAGGAACCTGGCGCCGTTTCCAAGGTAAAGACCGGATTCGTGGCCTCGGCCAATGAGCGGACGGCGCGCACCGCCTTCGCCGTCCTCTTGGCCGGCGCCCTGGCAATCGCCTTTTCACCGATTTTTGTCCGTTTGAGTGAACTCGGCCCGACCGCCACGGCCTTCCACAGGGTTTTCCTGGCGCTGCCCGCCTTGTGGCTGTGGAGCCACCTCGATGGACGCCAGAAGCACCCGCCGCGCCGGCCTTCGCGGCCTTCCGATTACGGCTGGCTCATCCTTTGCGGTCTGTTCTTCGCCGCCGACCTGGCGGTTTGGCACTGGTCCATCCTTTTCACCTCGGTCGCCAACTCGACGCTGATCGCCAACCTGGCGCCGATCTTCGTTGCCTTGGGCAGCTTCGTTTTATTTCAGGAGCGATTCACCAAGACCTTTCTCTCCGGCATGGCGGTGGCCATGGCCGGCGTCGGCTTGCTGATGGGGGAAAGCTTCACGGTAAGCTTAAAAAGCCTTTTAGGCGACACCCTGGCCTTGGTGACGGCATTTTTCTACGCCGCCTATATTCTTGCCGTCGGACGGCTCAGGGCACGTTTTTCCACCGCCGTCATCATGAGTTGGAGCAGCCTGGCCGCCGCCTCGGCGTTGCTGCCGGCGGCGCTCCTCGCCGGCGAGGAGCTTGTCGCCTCGACGGTTTACGGCTGGGCCGTGCTGTTCGGCCTGGCCCTGATCTCCCAGGCCGGCGGCCAGAGCCTGATCGCCTATGCTCTGGCCCACCTGCCGGCGGCGTTCTCGTCGGTGAGCCTGCTGGCGCAGCCGGTAGCGGCGACGGCGCTGGCGTGGATCATCCTCGCCGAGCCCTTGAGCCCATGGCAGGGGTTGGGCGCAATGGTGACCCTGGCCGGCATCCTGCTAGCCCGCCGCGGCAGTTGGTAGGAAACGAGACAAGGAACCGGATAGCGGAAAAGTATGGTGCCGCCGCACAGAATTGAACTGTGGACCCCGTCCTTACCAAGAACGTGCTCTACCCCTGAGCTACGGCGGCCTTGAAAGTGGAAAATCGCACCTTGCCACAGGCCCATGGACGTGACAAGCGGTGTTGACGGCGGTTCGGTCATGGCGGCACCATGGCCACAAGGGACGGTAAGGAGAGATGGCTAAAAAGCAAGAACAGAAGCGCCCGCGCCGCCGCTGCGGCGGCGAGGGCCAGGCCGAGGAGCGACGGCGGCGCGAAGCCAAGGCATTGCGCAAGAACCTCCAAAAACGCAAGGACCAGGCGCGCCAAGAAGCCGGTGCCGGCGACGCCGGCAACAGCCCGCGCGGACCAGACCATCGCCGGCATTGACGATATCCGCTCATTGTTGACCGTGCCATCGGCGCTTGAGAGCGCTGGGAGCATGCTCTAAAACGGCCCAAGGGAGAGGTTGGCGGGACAACCATGGACCGTATTGTAATCAACGGCGGGACGCCGCTCGAAGGCGTCATTCACATCAGCGGGGCCAAGAACGCCGCCCTGCCCCTGATGGCCGCCAGCCTACTTACCGACGAGACGCTGGAACTTTCCAACCTGCCGCATCTCGTCGATATTTCGACCATGGCGCGGCTGTTAGGCAAGCTGGGAGTCGAGGTCGTCATAAACGGTAACGCGTCCGGCGGCCATGCCGGGCGCGTTTACGCGCTCACCGCTAAGACCGTGACCCATACCACGGCGCCTTACGAATTGGTGCGCCGGATGCGCGCTTCGGTGCTAGTATTGGGGCCGTTGTTGGCGCGCTCGCGCCGGGCCCGGGTGTCGCTGCCGGGCGGCTGCGCCATCGGCACCCGGCCCATCGATTTGCACCTGAAAGCCCTGGCCCAACTGGGCGCCGATATCAAGCTCAGCGAGGGCTATGTTGAAACCGAAGCACCCGGCGGCCTGAAGGGGGCCCATATCGTCTTTCCCATGGTCAGCGTCGGCGGCACCGAAAACCTGTTGATGGCAGCGGTGCTGGCGAAAGGGGAAAGCGTGCTCACCAATGCCGCCCGCGAACCGGAAGTGTCGGACTTGGCGCATTGCCTCAACGCCATGGGAGCCCGCATTGAAGGCATCGGCACAGATACGCTTCGCGTTAAGGGCGTTGAAAGCCTACACGGCGCGAGCTACGTGGTTATCCCCGACCGCATCGAGATGGGGACTTACGCGGTGGCGGCGGCGATCACCGGTGGCCGAATGGAGCTGCGGGGCGGCCGGTTGGAATTGATCGGCACCGTCGCCGAGGCGCTGGCGCAAGCAGGTGCCGAAGTCAGTAAAACCGCCAACGGGATCAGCGTCGCGCACCGCCAGGGAACTCTGCGAGGCATCGACGTGATGACCGAGCCCTTTCCCGGCTTCCCCACCGACATGCAGGCCCAGATCATGTCACTGACGGCCGTCGCCGAGGGTGCCTCGATGATCACCGAAAACATTTTTGAGAACCGTTTCATGCATGTTCCCGAACTCTGCCGCATGGGCGCCAACATCAACGTCCATAGCGCCTCGGCCATCGTTCGGGGGGTGCCCCGACTTACCGGCGCGGAAGTGATGGCCACCGATTTAAGGGCATCGGTCTCGCTGGTCCTGGCGGGATTGGCGGCGAAAGGCGAGACGGTGATCAACCGGATCTATCACCTGGACCGGGGTTACGAACGGCTGGAGGAGAAACTGTCGGCCTGTGGAGCCAAGATCCAACGCATCAAGGGATAATGTCGCCGCCCTCGCGCTCTGTCTTTTCCGGGACGGGTGGTGGATCTGGTTTTGATGCCAACGGCCCTTATCATCGATAAGCTTTCTCCCCTTGCACCCAGTACCACCCGGAATTCATCATACCTCCTTTTCCTCGGCGTCCCTCTGCGTCCACTGCGTTAATATTAAACGCCAAGGGCGCGGAGGGACACCGAGGGGAGGAAAGCCGAAGGGAGGCCGCAAACCGTTGAAATAGGAAAAAATCGTTTCGTGGTTCTGAAACTGGAATCACTGGCCTCAAGAGCGCATTGAAAAAGTGAAGACTGTGAAAAAAGACAATAAAAAAGGATGCCCGAAGCATCCTGCCGCAAACGGATATCTTGTAAGGAGAGGGCTTAGACTTCTATATCCAGATTTGCTCCACGGTCTTCTGATGGCGACGGCGCGGGCTCAGCATTGGAAGAACTGAAGGCACCCTCGCCAGCCTCCTCGACAAGTTCATCAACCCGCTCGGATATTTCGACGGCGACTTCGCGCTCGGATCTTTCCTGGATGGCTTCGTTAAATTCCGCCTGTTTAGCCACGACAAGGCGCATGGCTGCGAGAGCCATGTTACCAGCGACCGTGTTGTCAGCTTCTACCGACGTTACAAGCATCTTCCGTGACCCTTTCTACGGTCTAAAAAGATGAAAAATTTACATCTACGTTATTCATCTACATAGAAATTAAATAAATTGTAATATTTTTTTGCATCCGGCGGGAGGCAAAAAAAACCGGACAAGAGAGGAAAACCTGTTAAATCACCGCGACAGGCCCGGTGCCGCGCAATCGACTTTGCGCGACGCCCGAGAGCCCCCTGGTGAAGCCGTCAAAAACCCATTAACAATACCAACTTACCGCTCGGGGCGAGACCACCGCTGCTGAACGAGGTAACGTACGGTGAACGAGAAACCGGAAAGAACGCGCGCGGAAGGGCGCATGTTGGCAAGCGCGAGGCCGTTTCGGCGCCGTGCCGGGACCGCCCCGTGGCACTTTGCCCGGCCCATTGAAGCTTGTTTTTACGAGGCTGTCTAATGGTCCAACAGCTTGACATCCGGGCGGCCGATTTCGAAACCGCCTTTTCCGACCTGCTGGCGGCCAAACAGGCAAGGTCTAGCCAGGTCGATGCGTCCGTGGCGGCCATTTTAGCGGAAGTCAAAGAGGGTGGCGACGCGGCGCTGATTGCTCTCAGCAAGCGTTTTGACGGCAATGACCTGAGCCCTGAAACCATGCGCGTCGAAGCGGACGCGTTGCAACGGGCGGCGGCGGAGTGCAACCCCGACGTTTTGGCGGCCCTTGAATTAGCGGCGGCGCGGATCAGCGATTTTCACCGCCGGCAAATGCCGGACGACCTTGAATATGTGGACTCGGCTGGGCTCCGGCTCGGTTTTCGCTGGACACCAGTGGCCGCCGCCGGGATTTATGTTCCCGGCGGCACGGCGGCCTATCCTTCGTCGGTATTGATGAACGCGTTGCCAGCAAAGACAGCAGCGGTCGGGCGCCTGGTCATGATGGTACCGGCGCCGGGCGGATTGCCCCATCCCCTGGTCTTGACCGCCGCCCACATCGCCGGCGTCGACGAGGTTTACCAAATCGGTGGTGCCCAAGCCGTCGCCGCGCTGGCCTATGGCACCGAGACCATTCGCCCCGTCGACAAAATCGTTGGTCCAGGCAATGCCTACGTCGCCGCCGCCAAGCGACAGGTGTTCGGCACCGTCGGCATTGACACGATCGCCGGACCGTCGGAGATTGTTATCGTTGCCGATGGCGATAACGATCCTTCATGGATCGCCGCCGACCTTCTCTCCCAGGCCGAACACGACAGCTCCGCCCAATCCATTCTGATCACCGATGACGCCGCCTTCGCCAGCGCCGTCGACACGGCCGTGCAAGAACAGTTGAAAGCCCTCCCCCGGGCCGAAACCGCCGCCGCCAGCTGGCGCGCCAATGGCTGTGTCATCATCGTTGAAAACCTGGAGCAAGCGGTCCCGTTGATCGACCGGCTGGCTCCCGAACATCTTGAACTGACAACGGAAAAAGCGGAAATCCTGGCCGCTCGGGTCCGTAACTGCGGGGCCATTTTCTTGGGTGAGTACGCGCCGGAAGCCATCGGCGACTATATCGCCGGCCCCAACCACGTGTTGCCAACCGCCGGCAGTGCCCGCTTTGCCTCGGGGTTGGGCGTACTGGACTTCCTCAAACGCACCTCCCTTGTCAGCTGCGGCAAGGAAGCCTTGGCCGCCGTCGGCCCCGCCGCCATGACTCTGGCCAAGGCGGAGGGGCTGGACGCGCATGCGCTATCCCTGGCTCTGCGGTTGAACCGGCGCCGCAAGGGCTGAATTTTTTTACCGGCCACTCGAGCCCGACGGTGTCTGAAAAACCTAGGATCGCCAAAATTTCTTTTGACGAGCGTTCCATTGTCCGACACGGCGCGCGGTTCGAGCACGAACGCAAGTTAGCTATCTACGATCTCCTGGAAGATAACTATTTCGCTCCCATCGGTGATTTCAGGGGTCCTTTCAACCTGCGCCTGCGCGTTGCCGAGAATCATTTGGCCTTTGATGTCCGTGACCAAGCAGATGCAAAACTGACCGAATTTACCCTTTCCCTGTCGCCTTTCCACTCTTTCATCAAAGACTATTTCATTGTCTGCGACAGCTATTTTGCCGCCATCAAGACCTCGCCACCGTCCAAAACAGAGGCCCTCGACATGGGGCGCCGGGGCTTGCACGACGAGGGTGGCGAGATGTTGGTCGGCCGGTTGGCCGGCAAGGTCGATATCAACCAGGAGACGGCACGACGCCTGTTCACCCTGATTTGCGCGCTGCGCACTGGCTTGTAGGCAAGGCAAGCATGGGCAAGATTCCTTCCGAGGTCCTTTTCGCCTGTACCATGAACTCCGTGCGCTCGCCAATCGCCGAGGGCGTCATGAGGCATTTGCACGCTCGGCATGTTTACGTGGATTCGGCCGGCGCGCGCGAGGGCAAGATCGACAGCTTCGCCATCGCCGTCATGAACGAAATCGGCATCGACTTGAGCCGGCATCACTCCAAGACATTCGAGGACCTGGAGGACAGCTCCTTTGACGTCGTCATTTCCCTATCACCAGAGGCCCAGCACAAAGCCGTGGAAATGACCCGTGTCATGGCCTGCGAGGTCGAGTTATGGAACACTTTTGACCCGACTATCGTCGAGGGAAGCCGTGAAACGAGGTTGGATGCCTTCTGGCAAGTGCGCGACGAACTGACGCGGCGGATCAAGGAACAATTTCCCATCATCACCGTGGTTGACGTGTGACGTGGAAAATTATTCTCGGAAAGCACTTGACCCTGAGGCGTTTGGCCGCCACTTATACCGCCGCCGCAATTGCAATTGAGCGAGTAATGGCCAAGGAAGAAGTTCTAGAGTTCACCGGCACCGTCACCGAGCTTTTGCCTAACGCCATGTTCAGGGTGAAATTGGAAAACGATCACGAAATCCTTGCTCATACGGCCGGCAAGATGCGCAAATACCGCATCCGGGTCTTGGCCGGGGACCGCGTCAACGTGGAAATGACGCCTTACGACCTGACCAAAGGCCGGATAACCTTCCGCTACAAGTAAGCCCGTACCGGTGGGGAAACCGGAATGCCCACCTCCTGCTCCGATAAAAAACCTTGCCGGTTTATTCTCGCCTCGTCATCGCCCCGGCGCCTGCGACTGCTTGCCCAGATCGGCGCCGTGCCAGACGGCGTGGTCCCCGCCGAAGTGGACGAAACGGCGCGCCCGGACGAGCTTCCCGCCGATCTCGCCCGGCGCCTGGCTGAAGCCAAGGCACGCTCCGTCGCTAGGCGGTTTCCCGGCGCCTGCGTGCTGGGCGCCGACACGGTGGTCGCCCGCGGCCGGCGGATATTGCCAAAAGCCGGAAACGAGGCGGAAGCCCGGCGATGCCTGAACCTGCTTTCGGGATGCCGCCACCGGGTCTCGGGCGGGCTTTCGATCATCGGCGCCAAGGGCGGTGTCCATCACCGGCTGGTGACGACAGCCGTTATCTTCAAACGCTTGAGCCAGGAAGAAACCGCCGCCTACATCGCCTGTGGCGAATGGCGGAACAAAGCCGGGGCTTACGCCATCCAGGGCCGGGCCGCCGCCTTCATCAGCAAAATCAGCGGCTCTTATTCCAATGTCGTCGGCCTGCCCCTCTTTGAGACGGCGGCGCTATTGAATGGGCTGGGGTTCAGGCTTGGAGGGAAGGAATAGGCCACCCGTGGATATTGACGAAATTCTCATCAACATCCGGCCGGGGGAAACCCGCATCGCGTTGCTCGGGCAAGCCCGCCTTTGCGAACTGGAAATTGTTCGCGACACTGACCAGAGCCTTGTCGGCAATGTCTACCTTGGCCGCGTCGAAAAGGTGCCGCGGGGACTGGCGGCTGCTTTCGTCGATATCGGCCTCGGGCGTTCCGGCTTTCTCGCCTTGGCCGAGGCGCGCGCGGCGGATTTGCGGTCGCGGCCGGAAAGCAACGGAGCGAAAACCAGGGACCGCGTTTCCGATTACTTGAACGAAGGCGACGCCGTCCTCGTTCAGGTTTTGCGCGATCCGTCCGACGACAAGGGTGCCAAATTGACCACCCGAATCACTCTTTCCGGCCGCTATCTTGTCTATGTGCCAGGCCTGGCGGAAATCAAGATCTCCCGGCGCATCGAAGACGACGATACCGGCGCCCGGCTCGCCGCCTTCATCAGGGGCGAGGCGCAAGAAAGCGAGGGATTTATCCTGAGGACGGCGGCGGCGGCGGCGAATGATGAGGATCTGTCCGGGGAAATCGGCGGTCTCCGCGCCGCCTGGACCGCCATCGGTAAAAACCGCAATACCTCAAAACCCCCGGTATGCCTGCACAAGAACCTGGATCCGTTGCTCCGGATTCTGCGCGACTGCGGCGGGCGGAGGATCAAACTGGTCACCATCGACGACATGAAGGTATTTGCCAAAATCCGCGAATATTGCCAACAATCCTTGCCGGAGATGACGGCGGCGCTTGAGCGGCATGACGGCGCCGATGGCCTATTCGAGGCCGCCGGCGTCGAGGAACAGATCGAGCGGGCCTTAAGTCCCATCGTCGCCCTGCCGTCGGGCGGCTCCATCATCATCGAGGAGACGGCCGCCCTGACTGCTATCGACGTCAATACCGGGCGCGCCAGTGGCCGGGGCGGCCACGAGGAAACCGCCCTCGCCACGAACCTGGAAGCGGCGGCGGAAGCGGCCCGCCAGATCAGGCTCCGCAATCTCGCCGGCGCACTCATCATCGATTTCGTGCCCATGCGGTACCGGGGCAACGGGGCGGCGGTCTTGACGGAACTGCGCCGGGCGGTGGCCAGCGACCCTTGCATCCCCCACGTGATCGGCTTTACCAAGTTGGGGCTGATCGAAATGACCCGGCGCAAGCAACGGCGGTCCTTGAACAAAGTGTTGATGAACTCCTGCCGGGCCTGCGCCGGAACGGGGGCGGTCAAATCACCCGTCACCGTTGCTATCGAAGCCTTGCGGCGGGTTCGCCGCGAGGCCGCGGCAAAGCCCGCCACCGCCTGGTCACTGACGGCGGCGCCGGAGGTGATCAAAGCCCTGGGGGGGCCGGCCATGGCGGCGCTCGCGGAGACCGAGGCTTGCCTTGGCCGTCCCTTGCGCTTGACATCCGATGGCGCCTTGCCGGGCGAAGAATTTGGCATCGCGCCGGTGGACATGGAAGGTAACGGCGAAGATGGTTGAAACGCCGCTCAAACGCGCGCCGGGACTGAAGGAAAAAAGATGTCCCCTCTGCGGCAAGCCGGAAGTGGCGCGCCATCGCCCTTTTTGTTCCGAACGCTGCGCCGATCTGGACCTGGGGCGATGGCTGCGGGAAGACTACCGCATCGCCACGGAGGACGAGGCCGGCCTCGAGGAAGAGCCGGCCGGCGACGACTAAGTCGAGAAACCATCCAGCCGGCGCCGTTGGCTACGGATCGCCGCGGAAAGCCTCGCGGAGGCGGGCGAATTGACGCCATGGGCGGTGCTGGACAGGATTTCTGATTTATTTTATAAGCGATCCTTCGCGATTGTCGGCGACGGTTTTCGGCGACGCCGGTCGTCGCTTGCGCCGGAAAACGCCCAGGTAGCTCAGTTGGTAGAGCAGCGGACTGAAAATCCGCGTGTCGGTGGTTCAATTCCGCCCCTGGGCACCACCTCTTCCCCCGACCATTGATTTCAAATAAGTTTTTCATTGTTATCGTCGAACCTTTTTGCCACCACTTGCGAGGTTAGACATTTCCGTTCCCTCGATGTCCGCTTGGACCTTGTCCATGGCGTTGTTGGACAGGACCCGCTTCCGGGCTCCTTTCGTATAGCGTTGCACTTCCTTGAGCGTTTTCCAGCCCCCTATCGCCATGATCTCCAGGTCGGTGCATCCCAGTTCCGCCAGCCGTGCAGCAGCGGCTTTACGCAGGCCATGGACAGAGCAGTGAGACAGGCTGGCGTCCACGCAATATTTCTTGAACCTGTTTCCGAAGCCCTTTGCCGAAAACGGCCGCCCGAACTCGGTAACCAGGAAGGTTAGATCGCCGCACGGCGAGGCACCGATTATCCGCCTCAGCTCGGGGATCACTGGAATATCAATATGGCTCGGGTTCTCGCTATTCCGCCCTTTGAATTGGGTGTATTGAAGGCGGCTGCCATCCTTCGTCATATGCTGTTTCCCCAAGCGGACGATGTCAGACCGTCGGGCGCAACCGCCATACATTGCCAGCGCCAATACGAGGTGGACTTTGGTGCCGACGGGGTGAGTTTTCTCGAACTGCTCAACCTCTTTGACCGTCCAGGCATGGAACCCTTCCGAGTTTTTAGAGCTCAGAAAGGCGACCTCAGCGGCGGGGTTGCTGTCGTGGTAGCCGTATTCCACTGCCACCTTGAACACCTGGCGCAGCACCTTGACCAGCTCGTTTGCCGCCCCCGGCGTCTCCGCTCTCTTGTCGCGCAACTTCACTACGGCTGGCCGGTCGAGCCCGGCATAAGGCCAGTCACCGTACGCCTCGCAAAACCGATCCAGGATGTTGGCTCGGACGTGCTGTGTCTGAAGGTCCAGCCCGCGGAAGG
>DASCPW010000044.1:0-14291 GCA_036012725.1 Rhodospirillales bacterium | reverse complement strand
GCTGACGAGGCCGAATTCCTCGGCCAGCATGGTGAAAATAAAATCTGTTTGCTTCTCCGGCAGGAAGTTCAGGTGACTCTGCGTCCCCAGCAAGAACCCCTTGCCGAAAATGCCGCCTGATCCGAGGGCGATTTTTGATTGGATGATGTGGTAGCCGGCGCCCAGGGGATCGCTTTCCGGATTAAGGAAGCTCAGCACCCGCTTTTTCTGGTAAGTGTGCAGGAACTGCCAAACCACGGGCGCCGAGACGAGTCCCAACAGTCCCACCAGGCCGAACTGTAACAACCGAACGCCGGCAAGGAAGAAGATAACCGCGCCGCCGATGGTCAGCATCAGCGCCGTTCCCAGGTCCGGCTGGCGCAGAACCAAGACCGAGGGCACCGCCACCATGAGCAGCGGGGCGATAAGGAAAAGCGGCCGGCGGATGTCGTCGGCGCTACTGCTATGGAAGTAGCGGGCCAGTGACATGACGATGGCCAGCTTCATCAATTCGGATGGCTGGATGGTGATCAAGCCGAGGTGGATCCAGCGTTGCGCTCCCATGCCCGCCAAACCGCCCAGTTCGACCGCCACCAGAAGGCCGAAACCGGCCAGGTAAATGACATAGGAGTAGCGCAGCCAGATGCGGATATCGATCACCGCCACCACCAACATCAGAACAAGGCCGGCCGCGAAACGCACCGCTTGGCGTGACGCCCAGGGATCGAAACTGCCCTCGCCGGCCTCGCCGCCAGCCGAAAAGAGCACGGTGATGCCGAAGGCGGCGACGAGGCACAGCAAAAGTACAAAAAGCCAATGGATCTGCCACAGCTTCTGAAGCAAGGTGAATTCCGGCTTGTTGAGATCGAAGCTGCTCATCTCGGCCTCGCCGCGGCGCTATTTCCGGCCCGTAGTTTACTGGCCGGCGGTGGTGCCCTTTTGACCTGCTGTCCGGCCTTCGGCTTGGCGGCTTGGCGGCGTTGCGTGGCAAGCAGGATGTCGTGGACAATGGGCGCCGCCACTTTGGCGCCGCTACCGCCGTGTTCGATCACTACCGCCGCGGCGTAACGAGGCGCGGCGGCCGGACAAAAGCCGACGAACAGGGCATGGTCTCTTTTATTCCAAGGCAAGTCCTTGTTCTTGCGCACGCCCTGTTCGCGCTCCTGCTGGCTGATGCGCCGAACCTGGACCGTGCCCGTTTTGCCGCCCATTTGAAAGCCGTGTCCGATGATGCGGGAGCCGAAAGCCGTGCCCATGGGAGAATTGACAACGGCCACCATGGCGTCATGGACAACCTGCAAGTGTTTGGGAGCGATGCGCAGGCTTGCAAAGCGGGGTGGCCGGCGTGGCGGCGTCTCGCCTGAAGCGGCGGTGCGGCGCGCCAAATAGGGGGTCACCGCAAAACCGCCGTTGACCAACCTGGCGGTCATTACCGCCATTTGCAATGGTGTCGCCAGAAGGTACCCTTGGCCGATCCCGGTGAGCAAGGTCTCGCCTTGCTGCCACGAAACTCCGGTGGTGGCGAGTTTCCACTCGCGGGTGGGCACCAACCCCCGGCTTTCACCAGGCAGGTCGAGGCCAAGGGCTTGCCCGAAGCCTAAACGCCGGGCCATGTCGGCGACGCGGTTGATGCCGGTGCGGCGGACGACCTCATAGAAATAAACGTCGCAGGACTGGGCGATTCCCTTGGCAAGGTTGACGGTTCCGTGCCCGTTCCTGTTCCAGCAATGAAATTTGACGTTACCCAGTTCGAGGAAACCGGGGCAGAAAAACTGGCTCTCTGGCGTGATCACGCCCTTTTCCAGGGCCGCCAGCGCGACCACCATTTTGAAGGTGGAGCCAGGGGAGAACTGGCCGCTGATGGATTTGTTGATCAACGGTGCCTTGGCATTGGAAGATAACTTTTTCCAGGCCTTGGTGCTGTGTCCTTTATTGAAAACATTGGGCTCGAAGCTCGGCGCCGAGGCCATGCCCAAAATATCACCGTCGTGAACATCGATGATGACGGCGCCGGCGCTTTGCCCGGACAATTGCCGGCTGACCAGTTTCTGCAACTCCATATCGATAGTCAGGGCGACTTCCGTTCCTGGCTGGCCTTCCCGGCGCTTCAGTTCACGAATTACCCGGCCGTATGCATTGACTTCCATTTGCGAACTGCCGCCGGTTCCCCTGAGGTCCATATCATAGGCCTTCTCGATGCCCGACTTGCCGGTGCGGAAGCCCGGGATTTCCAACAGGGGGTCGCCGCCGACCTCATTCTCGGAGACGGCGGCGACATAGCCTAGCACGTGGGCGGCGGCCTCGCCGTAAGGGTAATAGCGGCTTTGTCCGACATCGATCATGACACCCGGCAGATCGGGGATATTGACTTCGATCCGCGCCACTTGCCGCCAATTCAGGTTTTCGCACAAGGTGATCGGCACGAAACTTCGCTTGCGGCGAAGCTCCCGCAGAATCCGCCGTCGTTCACCGTCGGTGATAGGGATGATTTCGGCCAGCGCTGCAAGCATCGTTTCCACGTCCTGGCCTTTTGTCCTTTCGGAGATCAGCATGACACGGTAGTTCTGTTGGTTGACTGCCATGGGAACGCCGAAGCGGTCGACAACACGTCCGCGCGGTGGCGGCAGCAGCCTGAAGTTGATGCGGTTCTCGTCGGCCAGCGTGGCGTAGCGTTCGGATTCGACGACTTGCAGGTAATACATGCGCCCGACCAGGGCCGAGAGCAGAAGCATCTTTCCCCCTACCAGTATCGTCGTCCGCCTGCTGAAAATCTTTTGCCGGTCGGTATCCCGGGACATCTTACCCTGGCCTCAGAATGGCCCGCTGCCAGCGCAGGAAAAACCATGCCAGGATGGGAAAGATTCCCGTCGTCAACAAGTACTGGAAAAACAATGCCCGGGGCTCGACGAGGGCCAAGTTATAAGCGCAAACCAAGACCCAGATCATCGCCATCGCTCCCGCCGCGATCAGCGCGAAGACCAGCCAAACCATGGCAAAGGACTTTCCGGTCAGGAAACGCCGTTGCGATTGAGCCGCTCTATGAACGATCAGAAAGACCACGGCGTTGATCCCGATGGGGGCACCCGTCAGGGAATCCTGTAGCAGGCCGATTATGAAAACAGCATAAGCCGGCATCAACTCGGAGCGGTATAAGGCCCAGTGGTAAACAGCGATCATGGGCAGCAAGGGCGCGATCTGATCGTATCCGGGGATGTGTAGCGGCACCACGTTGAAGACCACCAGGAACAGGGTCAGGCCAAATGGCGTCAACTGGCGCGCCAACGTATCAAGGCGGACTCCCAGCGAAGGCTTCATGGTGCCGCTTTTCCGTCCCCCGGGCCGGCGCTTATCGGTCCACCGCCGCCGATGCCGGGACTTGGCCTGGCTCCGGCCAGCCCGAAATCAATGACGCGGACGTATTCAAGACGGTTGCGTTCAACGAACGGGCGTATCTCGATACCGCCATCGTCGACCGAGGCGACGACGCCAATCGGCAGACCGGACGGCAACGCGCCGCCGTGGCCCGAGGTGACGATGCGGTTGCCGGGCAAAACTGAGCCCTCTTCCGGCAGATGGATCAAATGCGGCCGGTTGGAGTTGTTGCCGGCAAGGATGGCGCGAATCCGCGTTGGTCCGACCAGCACCGGAATGTGGGAGTTAAGATCGGAAATCAGGAGGATTCGGGCCGAACGGACACCAACGTCGGTGATCCGGCCAACCAACCCTTCGCCGGTGACGACCGCCTGTCCCTTGGTGATACCGGCGCGCAAACCGGCATTGACAACCAGGCTGTGGGCGAAAAATCCGCTGGCATCGGCAATCACCCGGGTGGTGATGAAACTGGCCCTCGGGCTGGGCACGAAATTGAGCAAGGATTGTAACGCCTTGTTCTCCGTTTCCAACTGGTGGGCCACCGCTTGCCAATGCAAGAGCCGGGAATTGTCGTCGCGCAAGCTGTTGTTTTCCATCCGCAACCGAGCCAGTGCGCGAACTTGATCGACCATATCGGAGACAGTAGCGACGGGACGGGACATGGCATCCAGGACGGGAGCGACGGCATCGGTGACATGGGTGCGCAAGCGTTCCACCATCACCATGTCCGCCTTGCCAAACAGCATCAGGAAAAAGGCCGCTCCGACCAAGCCAAGGTAAGCGAAGCGTTGGGCCAGGCCTTTGACATGCGTACCTACGCGTTGCGCCGCCCGCGGATGTTCTTTCAAGCCATTCCTCTTACGTTCAAAACCCTTGCTCCGGTGTAGAGGCTCGCCGGAAAAAAGATTTTAAACGGTTGTCTGCCCAGAAGGCAATAACGCTAAAGTATTAAAAGGTACTTTAATTTTTACCGGCGCATCAATACATGGTCATCAAAACGTTCTTAAGTTTTTTCATTTCCTCTAGAGCCCGACCGGTGCCCAGGACCACGCAGGACATGGGGTCGTCGGCGATGGAAACGGGCAGGCCGGTGGCGTGCCTGAGAGCGCAGTCGATGTTGCCGAGTAGGGCGCCGCCGCCGGTCAGCACGATCCCCTTGTCGACGATGTCGGCGGCCAGTTCCGGTTGGGTGTGTTCGAGCGCCACCTTGACCGCGTCGATAATGTAGCTGACCGGCTCGGCCAGGCTTTCGGCGATCTGGCGCTCGCTGATTACCAACTCCTTGGGCACGCCGTTCATCAGATCCCGCCCTTTGATATCTATGGTCGCGCCATCGCCGGATTCCGGCGGGCAGGCGGAGCCGATCTCCTCTTTGATGCGTTCGGCGCTGCTTTCCCCGACCAGAAGGTTATGGTTGCGGCGGATATAACCGATGATGGCCTCGTCCATCTTGTTGCCGCCGATCCGCACACCCTTGCAGTAGACGATGCCGCCCAGTGAAAGGATGGCCACTTCCGTGGTGCCGCCGCCGATGTCGACGATCATCGATCCCGTCGGGTCGGTCACCGGCAGGCCGGCGCCGATAGCCGCCGCCATCGGCTCCTCGATCAGCCACACGCGCCGGGCGCCTGCGCTTTCGGAGGAGTCCTGGATGGCCCGGCGCTCGACCGCCGTTGAGCCCGAGGGAACGCAGATGACGACCATGGGGCTGGCGAAGCTCCGCCGGTTGTGAACCTTGCGGATGAAATACTTGATCATCTCCTCGGCGATTTCAAAGTCGGCGATGACGCCGTCGCGCAAGGGCCGGATGGCGCTGATGTTGCCCGGCGTACGGCCAAGCATCTGCTTGGCTTCCTCGCCGACGGCAAGAACATGTTTTTTGCCCTTGGTTTCGGCAATGGCAACGACTGACGGTTCATTGAGCACGATGCCCCTCTCCTTGACATAGACAAGGGTATTGGCTGTCCCAAGATCGATTGCCATATCGGCGGATAGGAACCCAAACAGACTGGAAAGCATTGGTCCTCGTGATCTGTTGCTGGTTTTGTTCTTCGCCGGCGGCAAAGTTATCCTTGCCGCCACCGGTTTTCCCATTAACGGGCTCTTTTATAGAAAACCCTTCGCTTGCTGGCTAGAGCATTTCATTGGCCGGCGCCGATACTTATTAACATAGGCATGCTCTATGCCGAAAGCGCCGCCGGCGCCGATTTGCCCCTTTTTACCAGCAATTTATTCAAAGCGTTCACATAGGCCTTGGCGGAGGCGACCATGGTGTCGGTGTCCGCCCCCTGGCCGTTGACGGTCTTGCCCTTTTCCTCGAGGCGCACGGTCACCTCGGCCTGGGCGTCGGTGCCCTGGGTGACGGCGTGGACGTGGTATAGTTGCAGCCTTGCCTGGTGCTTGATCAGCTTCTTTATGCAGTTGAAGGCGGCGTCCACGGGGCCAACGCCCGTCGCGTGGCAGGACTTGGTCTTGCCATCGAACAACAACTCCATCTCCGCTTTCGGCTTCTGGTGTTTGGTGCCGCAGAGGATCTCAAGCGACAGCAGGGTGATGCGGTCGTTGACGCGCCTTTCCTCGTCGATGAGGGCAATGATGTCTTCGTCGAAAACCTCCTTCTTTTTGTCGGCCAATTCCTTGAACCGTTTGAAAGCATCCTGGATGGCGTTGTCGCCCAGGCCGTAACCAAGGTCCTTGAGTTTCTCCTTGAAGGCATGGCGGCCTGAATGCTTGCCCAGAACCAGCGTCGACTTGCTCAGGCCCACCGATTCAGGGGTCATGATTTCATAGGTTCCGGCATGTTTCAGCACCCCGTCCTGATGGATGCCGGCTTCGTGGGCGAAAGCGTTGGCGCCGACGATGGCCTTGTTGGGCTGGACCGTGAAACCGGTGGTCGCCGAGACCAGGCGTGAAGCCTTGGTGATGTCCTCGTTCCTGACGCCGCAGGTGAAGGGCAGGTGGTCTTGGCGGGTCCGCAAGGCCATTACGACCTCCTCCATGGCGGCGTTTCCAGCCCTTTCGCCGAGGCCGTTGATGGTGCATTCCACCTGCCGGGCGCCGGCCCCGACGGCGGCTAGGGAATTGGCCACGGCGAGTCCGAGGTCGTTATGACAATGCACGGATATGACCGCTTGGTCGATGTTGGGGACACGTTCGAAAAGCATGCCGATGAGGCAGGCGTACTCGTCGGGGACGGCGTAGCCGACGGTGTCGGGGATGTTGATGGTTTGGGCGCCGGCGGTGATCGCCGCCTCGACGCAGCGGCAGAGGAAGTCATGCTCGGTCCGCGATCCGTCCTCGGCCGACCATTCCACGTCGCCGGCCTTGTCACGGGCTATGGTGACGCTCTCGGTGACCGCCGCCAGCACGTCTTCCGGCTGCATCCTGAGCTTGTAGCGCATGTGCAGCGGACTGGTTGAAATGAAGGTGTGGATACGCCCGCTTGCGGCCGGCCGCAAGGCCTCGGCACAGCGCTCGATATCCATCCTGCTTGCCCGGGCCAGGCCGCAGACAACGGAATTCTTGACCGTCCTGGCGGTCTCGCGGACCGCCTCGAAGTCACCGTCCGACGCAATCGGGAAACCGGCCTCGATGATATCGACGCCCATCGTTTCGAGAACCTGGGCGATGCGCAGCTTCTCGCTAAGGTTCATCGATGCCCCTGGCGACTGCTCGCCGTCGCGCAAGGTGGTGTCGAAAATGACGATGCGGTTGCGGTCTTTGGGCATGTTCATGGGTCTTGTCCTTCGTTCAGTCAGGTGGTGCGTACTTGCTGTTTTTTTAAGTTCGCTTCCCCTGAACGCCGTCCAAGCAGGCCGAAAGTACGCCAGCGGGCGTTCAGGGGCACCTTAGTCGAAGGCCCCTATCCAGGCTCAAAAAGAGGGCCGGCGGCAAAGACACAAGTGTGGCTTCCAAGACCGGAAGGTCCATTTTTCTCAAGACCTCGACGCAGATTCTTTGTCCGTTCACCACCGTTGCCCTTGGCTGTCACATGTCCATACATATAGGGATAACCGGTTAAAAAGACAGGGGCTAATGGCGATTGTCAATAAGATTATCAAAGCCGCCGGTTGCCAAGGATGACAGGGTTCACGGGCCGCTGGGTGGGGCGGCGCGCGATTGCCTTCCCGTTTCGCTTTGGCGCGGCGCCAGGTGTTTGCCGCGAAAGGCTGATATCCTTTGCTTTCGGAACCAAACCAGCCCTCCCCAAAACGAGCGCCCGGCGACCCGCCCGACCAAGTGGACGGCTAAAAGAAGCGGAAACTGACCTTGGGAAAATCGGTGGCTGGGGCGGCAGGATTCGAACCTGCGATCACGGGATCAAAACCCGTTGCCTTAACCACTTGGCCACGCCCCAACGATGCCTGGGAAAGCGGGCAACATAAGCCGAAACATCAAACCCCGCAACCGCCGCCGGCAAGGCGCCCTAATCCTCGGCTACCTCAATCTGGCGGGGCGCTTCGCCTTGCCGGTGGATGTGCCAGATTCGCTGATAGGCTTTTTCCAAGCTTGCCACGAAACGGGGCGTATCGAACAAAGGTTCGCTTAGGCGGTTGCCGGCAAGCTTGTCTTTCAACGCTCTCAGGTGGCCGGGAAGGCGCGCAATGTACAAGGCCTTGGCCTGGTAAGCCTCGATATCCCCGGCAATCAGCTCCGCCAGGCCGATCGCCTTGAGCTTGCTGGCAGATCCTCTCGACGGCGAATGGCTTCCCAACATGGCGACGACGGGAACCCCTGCCCATAGGGCGTCACTGGTGGTGACGCCGCCGTTGAAGATGAACGTGTCCAAGGCCAGATCGGCGAGCCTGAGACGGGCCAGGTGCTCGTCCTTCTTGCGTTTGGCCGCGAAAACGAGTCTCTCGGCGTTGACTCCTTTTGCCGCCGCCTCGATCAGATTGGCTTTCGCCAAGGGGTTGCTTTCCAGCAACCACAAGACACTGTCGGGTAGTGCATTGAGCAGGTTCATCCAAACGGCGAAGGCCAAGGGCTCGATCTTATGGGCGTTGTTGAACGAACAGAAGACGAAGGCGTCTTCCGGCAGTCCTTCATCCGCCCTGGTGATGGCCTTCGGGGAGATTTCCTCCCGGTCATGGACCAGGTAGTAATAGGGCATGTAGATGAAGGCTTCGCTGTAGAATTCGGCTTGCTCCGGCGGCGTAACGGTGCGGTCAGTAATGATGTAATCGAAAAAATCGGTACCGTTGCCGCCGGCGAAACCCAGATAGGCGATCTGTAGGGGGGCTGGGCGCAGGGCCGGGATTTGCAATCTGTTTCCCGTCGTATGACCGTTCAGATCAACCAGGATATCGACCCGGTCCTCGAAAATGCGTTGCGCCGCCTGGGCGTCGTCGAACTGGCTGATATCGACGAAGGAGTCACAACCTTGCTCGATTCTTTGCCGGTAGGAGCTGCCGTCGTCGTGCCCGTGGGAGTAGGCGATCACCTGGAAGGCATCCCTGTCATGACATCCGAAAAGGCCGGCAATCAAATGGCCGACGGAATGGTTGCGAAAATCACTCGACAGGTATCCAAGGGTGATTTTCGTGTTCGGTCCGCGGTTTTGCTCCAGGTCAAAACACAAATTCAAGCTTGCCATGCGTTTGCCGATATCGGCACCCCATGACCGGCAGACTTTGAAGTTCCTTTCCGGGTCGGTACACCTTGTTGTCAAAAAGTAGGGATTTTCCACGCTTTTCTCGCCGCTTTCGATTGCCATGTCGATCCAGGCATCGACTTTTGCTTCCAGTTTTTTGAAATCGTTCCATGCGCAGGCGTGTTGCAGGAAATGGAGAAGGGAGGCGGCGGCGGTTGCGTAGTTGGGGTTGATATCCAAGGCGTGCCGGCAATGATCGATCGCCTCGGCTAGGTTTCCTTGTTCTTTAAGCGCGCTGGCAAGGTTGAAGTGGCCTTCCGCGAAGCCGGGATCGATCTCCAAGGCGCGCCGGTAACAGGCGATCGCCTCGGCCCGCCGGTCCAGATAGGAAAAAGCGTTGCCCAGGTTGGTCTCGGCCACCGCCGATTGCGGGTCGGTCTGGAGGGCTTGCCGGTAGCAGCCGATGGCTTCGTCCAGCTTGCCCTGGCCTTTCAAGGCAATGCCAAGGTTGGTCAACGCATCCATGAAATGGGGATCGATCTCCAAGACGTGCCGGTAGCAGACGATGGCCTCGTCGAGCACGCCCCGTTTGGACAAGGCCATTCCCAGGTTGTAGAGGGCGTCGGCGGACCGGCACTCGATTTCCAAGCTGCGCCGGTAGCAGGCGATGGCCTCGTCCAGTCTGCCCTGATCCTTCAGCGCGTTGCCAAGGTTGTAGTGGGCATCGGCGTACTTGGGATCGATTTCCAAGGCGCGGGTATAGCATCCAATAGCTTCATCGACATGGGCCTGGGCCGAATAAACGCTGCCCATGTTCGTCAAGAATTTCGTGTTGCCGGGTTCCAGTTGGAGGGCTTTGGCGATCAACCCGATAGCCTGCTCAAGGCGGTTGGATTGGTAGGCGACTAAACCGAGGAGATGAAGGACATCGGCATTGTTCGGTCGGAGGTTAAGGATTTGCTGGTACAAGAGCTCGGCTTCGGCCAGGCGGCCGACCCGGTGATGGTTAACAGCCGTTTCCCTGGTATTCAGCAACTCCTGTTCCATCCCTGGCTTCATGGGTTGATATCGCCTCTGTCCGATCGCCGTCAGTTTGCCGGGCGGGTTGTGTCGCTGACTAGGGATGCCGCTTTCACCCACCATCCGGGATGATTTTGCGTCAATGCCGTGGCCGCTCGCGTGGCGGTGTCGGGATCGGCGAACAGGCCGAAACAGGTGGACCCGCTACCCGTCATTCGGGCCAAGAGGGCACCTTGGGAAGCATTCAAGGCCTCCAGAACGTCGCCGATGACGGGTTCCAGGGCCGTCGCCGCTTCCGTCAGGTCGTTGCCGCGTGTTTGCAGCACCGCCGCCAGGTCCTCGGCGGTGCTGACGGCGTCCGTGAACCGGGCCTCTTTTGAGAAGTCTCCGTTGCAATGACCGAACACTTCAGGCGTCGACAACGCCACGCCGGGGTTGACCAATACCAGCCAAGCCGGGGGTAGGGGCGGGGCGGCCGTGATTTTCTCGCCGATGCCGCCGACAAAGGCGGCTTGACCGTTGAGGCAAACGGGCACATCGACGCCCAGGCGTGCCGCCAAGCCCATTAGGGCGTCATTGGCAGGGTTCAGATTCCACAGGCGCGCGAGTATTTTTAGCGCCGCCGCGGCGTCGGCCGACCCTCCACCCATGCCTGCCGCTACCGGCAGCCGCTTGGTAAGGCGGATCGCCGCTCCTTTTCTGACGTCCATTGCCTTGGTCAACTGGCGGGCCGTTTTAAGGACTAGATTGTCGTTAGCCTTGGGCAGACCGGCGCTGAACGGTCCGTCGATGGCAAGGCTCAGGTCCTTGGCCGGCGCGGCGCTGATGAGATCCTGCAAGCCGGCGAAAACGACGAGGCTGTCAAGGAAATGATAACCGTCGGAACGTTTGCCCACCACATGCAGATAGAGGTTGATTTTGGCCGGCGCAATCGCCGAAACGGTCTGATCAGCCATCGTCGCCGTCTTTTGATTTTTTGATCAGGCCGCGTTTGATTTTTTCATGCAGGTTGGCGGCGATATCGGGCTTCGGGTCAAGGCCAAGCGCCCGTTGCCACTGGAAGCGGGCCTCGTCGTCGCGGCCAACCCACCAATAAGCGTCACCCAGGTGATCGTTGATGATGGGGTCCTCGGGGCGCAGTTCCACCGCCCGTTCCAGTTCACGTACCGAGTTTTCGTATTTGCCCAGCCGGTACAGCACCCACCCCATGCTATCGATGATGTAACCGTCACTTGGCCGCAACGCGACTGCCTTTTTGATCATTTTGAGGGCGCGGTCAAGGTTGACGCCTTGGTCGACCCAGGAATAGCCAAGGTAATTCAAAACGTAGGGCTGCTCTGGCTCGAATTCCAGCGCCTTCAATAAGTCTGCCTCCGCCCGTGCCCACATTTTGGATTGTTCAAGGGCGATGCCGCGGGCGTATAGCAATGACCAGTGCTGACGCTCTAATTTTTCAATGCGCTTAAAAGCCTGGTCGTAGGCGCTGATCGCCTCCTTGAAACGCTCGTGCCGGCGCAGGACATCACCGAGGGTGATCAGGGGTTCCGCCCGGCCGGCGTCGGCGGCCATGGCGCGCAGTTGTTTCACCGCATCGTCGGTTCGTTCCATTCTGTCCAGGTTGGTGGCCAGACGCAGACGGGTCGGCCAGGAATAAGGCGAGTTGCCATTGATGGAGGCATAAATCGCGTTGGCGCTTTGCAAACGGTTCTGGGATTCGAAAATTTCGGCCAGCAATGTCTGCATAATCGGAAAATCAGGTTTAATATGAAGCGCCAAGCGGCCAATCACCAGCGCCGTCATGCGGGCGTTTTGTTGTCTTAGCGAACTGGCCAGTCCGAACAGTCCCTCGGCAATGCCGTCGCTGGCCGTGCTCACTTGCAAGGCGGGGACGTCGCCGCTTTGTAACCGTGCCAGGGCCTGTTCAAGGTAGTGGGATTGCGGATTTTGTTGCATGTATTTTTGGTATAGAGCTGCCGCTTTCTCGGCCTTTCCCAACCGCTCGTAGAAAGTGCCTAAAATTTCTACGATGCGCAGCGATAGGCCGCCCTGGCCTTCGACGGCGGCGAGATAACTTTTCTCTGCCTCCTCGGAGCGGCCCGTCAACTCGTTGATCAGACCGGCATGAAAATCGTGCAGGGCCTTTGAGCCGTTTTTCTGGGCAAGGGGTTCGATGGCGCCCAGGGCGGCTTCAACCCCCTTGCCTTGTCCGACCCATACCCAGGCACGGACCAGCGGCGACAGCAGAGCGTCGATACCGTCGGCGGTCAGCTTCGGGAGGTGTCCCTCGGCTTTATCGAGGCGGTCTGTGAGGATATGGTGAAGTATCAGCGTGAGGTTGGCGAAAGGGGTCTTGATATCGGCGTCGATAATGCGGCGCGCCAGCTCGGTGGCCTCTTTTAAACGATTTTCGGCAACCATCAGCATAAAGATTCTACGTAACAGTCCTGGGTTGCGGGGAGCCATGTCCAGAGCCGTGTTGAGGAAGTCAGCGGCTTTCGACATATCGCGCTGGGACTGGGCAAAGCGGCCAGCCAAATAATTACCGGCCAACGAATCCCCAAGGGTGACGGGTTGGCCAGTTACTATGGCTTTGCCGTTGCCCGATGCACAAGCCGCCGACAGCAATAGCACCAGCAGGACGGCGGCGAGGCGGTGCCCGTTCGCCGTCATCGTCAACCGGAAAAAGGATTTTTTCAGCCCGGTCATTATCTGGTCTCAGAACCCTGTCGCTCTCTATTTACCGAATGGTCAATTTAAGTTTAACCGACTTCACTCTCACATGTTTGGGTAATTGGGTCCGCCGCCGCCCTCCGGCGTCACCCAATCAATGTTCCGGGACGGATCCTTGATATCGCATGTTTTGCAGTGGATACAATTTTGAGCGTTGATCCGCAGACACGGTTCTCCGTCCTCTTCGACGAATTCGTAAACACCGGCGGGGCAATAGCGTTGTTCCGGACCATCGTAAAGGGCCAGATTCACGGTCACCGGAATGCCTTGGTCTTTGAGAGTCAGGTGGCAAGGCTGGTTTTCTTCATGGCTGGTGTTGGAAATGTAAACGGAGGAAAGCTTGTCGAAAGTGATTACGTCGTCCGCTTTGGGGTAGTCGATTTTCGGGCTGACGGCGGCTTCCGTTAACGCCTTGTGATCCTCGTGGTGATGGAGCGTCCACGGCGCCCGGCCACCGAGAAGGTAAGTGTCAAGCGCCGAATAGGTCATGCCACGGAAAAGTCCCCAGCGGAAAGCCGGGCGGATATTACGGGCCCGGTAAAGCTCGTCCCAAAGCCAGGATTTTTTTAACGCCTTGGGATAGGCGGAAAGTTCCGGTGCCGGCCTTTCTTCCGCTAGCGCGCCAAAGGCGGCTTCGGCCGCCAGCATGCCCGACTTCATGGCGGTATGTGTTCCCTTGACCTTCGGCAGGTTGAGAAAGCCAGCCGAGCAACCAATCAAGACGCCGCCGGGAAAGACCACTCGTGGGATCGACTGAAAACCGCCCTCGTTGAGGGCCCGCGCCCCGTACGCGGTGCGCCGCCCGCCTTCGAAAAGCGGACGGATGGCGGGATGCGTCTTGAACCTCTGCATCTCGTCGAAGGGGCTCAGGTGGGGGTTTCGGTAATCCAGGCCGATGACCAAACCGACGGCGACCTGGTTGGCTTCCAGGTGATACAGAAAAGACCCCCCATAGGTGCGCCCGTCCAAGGGCCAACCGACGGTATGTATGATCCGCCCAGGGAAATGCTTGCCGGGATCGACTTCCCACAACTCCTTGATGCCGAGCCCATAAGTCTGGGAATCGGCGCCTTGCCCCAATTGAAAGCGGTCGAACAAGGTTTTGGTCAGGGATCCCCGGCAGCCCTCGGCGAAAAAAGTGTATTTGGCGTGCAGTTCGATGCCGGGTTGGAAATTGGGCCCGGGTTGGCCGTCCTTGTCCCGTCCTATGTCGCCAGTGGCCACCCCCTTGACACTGCCGTCATCATTGTAAAGGACTTCCGCCGCCGCGAAGCCGGGAAAGATTTCGACGCCCAGGTCTTCGGCCTCCCGGGCCAACCAGCGGCACAGATTGCTCAGGCTGACGATGTAGTTGCCGCGATTGCTCATCGGTGGCGGAATGGGCAGGCTGAATGTCCGGTTTTGGGTAAGAAAGAGGAAGCGCTCCTCGGCCGCCGGGGTTAGCAAGGGCGCGTCTTTGCTTTTCCAGTCGGGGATCAGTTCGTCCAGCCCTTTTGTCTCGATGACGCCGCCGGAAAGGATGTGAGCGCCCACCTCGGCGCCTTTTTCGATGACGCAAACGGAGATTTCCCGTTCGGCGCTTAAATTCCGCAGGCGT
>DASCPW010000043.1:0-7678 GCA_036012725.1 Rhodospirillales bacterium | reverse complement strand
GGCATGGCGCCAAGATGGCCGTCGCTGATATCAATGCCACCGGCGGCGTACTTGGCCAGAAACTCAGATTGATCATCGAAGACGACGCCTGTGATCCCAAACAGGCGGTCGCCGTCGCCAATAAGCTGGTTAGCGACGGCGTCATCTTCGTCGCCGGACATTTTTGCTCCGGCTCGTCGATTCCAGCCTCCCAGGTCTATACCGAGGAGAATATTCTGCAAATTTCGCCGGCCTCCACAAACCCCAAGCTCACCGAGGAAGGGGGCGACAATGTTTTTCGTACCTGCGGGCGCGACGACCAGCAGGGCGCTGTCGCCGGCAACTTCCTGGCCGACAAGTTCGCGGCTAAGAAGATCGCCATCCTCCACGACAAAACCGCCTATGGAAAAGGGCTGGCCGACGAGACCAAGAAGCAGTTGAAGGCACGCGGCGTCAAGGTGGCCATGTACGAAGCCTACACCGCCGGTGAAAAAGATTATTCAGCCCTGATCAGCAAAATGAAAGCTACCGGCATTGGCGTCTTTTATCTCGGCGGCTATCATACCGAGGCCGGCTTGATGATCCGTCAAGCCCGCGAACAGGGCTTTGGGGCGCAACTGGTTTCCGGCGATGCCCTGGTTACCGATGAGTTCTGGAAGATCACCGGCAAGGCCGGTGAAGGGACTCTCATGACCTTCAGCCCCGACCCGCGCAAGAATCCCAATGCCGCGCCCGTGGTCAAGAAGTTCCGCGACACGGGTTACAACCCGGAAGGCTATACCCTTTACACCTACGGCGCCATCCAGGCTTGGACAATGGCGGTGAAAAAAGCCGCGTCCACGGACACCGGCAAGGTGATCGCGGCGCTTCGCAAGTACAAGTTCAACACCGTGCTCGGCAACATCGGCTTTGATATGAAAGGCGACGTGACGGCTCCCGGTTACGTGTTCTACAGATGGAAGAACGGGACTTACGACTACGCCAAGTAAGGCCGACCACGCGGATGACAAGGGGCATGAAAAAAGACACTTCCTTGCTAAATTCGGGCCGCAAGCCGGAAGACCACCACGGCATCGTCAACCCGCCGGTCTACCATGCCTCAACGGTTATCCGGGCCAGCGTGGAAGCTTACGAGAAGGCCGAAAAGACCCCATTTGACGGCGTATACTATGGGCTTCACGGAACCCCCACCACTTTTGCTTTCGAAGAGGCGGTGGCGTCCCTCGAAGGCGGTTACCGTTCTGTCGCCACCTGCTCCGGGCTGGCCGCCATCGCCGGCGCGCTAGTGGCTTTCCTGAAAGCCGGCGATCACCTGCTGATGGTGGATGCCGCCTACTCTCCGACCCGCAGGCTGTGCAACGGTCTGCTTGCCGGCTTTGGAATTGAAACCACCTATTACGATCCTCTGATCGGTAATGGTATCGGCGATTTCTTGCGAGAGGAAACGGCGGCGGTTTTTGTCGAATCGCCTGGCTCGCTCACTTTCGAGGTCCAAGATGTCGGTGCCATCGCCAAGGCCGCGCACGACGCGGGGGCGGTCGTCATCATGGACAATACCTGGAGCGCCGGGCTCTACTTCGCTCCCTTCAAGCACGGTGTCGACGTCTCCATTCAGGCCGCCACCAAGTATATCGGCGGCCATTCGGACCTGATCCTTGGCGCCATAACGGCGAGGGAAGACACATTCGCTCGGGTCAAACGCAGCTGCGTCTCCCTCGGCTATCATGCCGCTCCCGATGACTGTTACCTGGGGCTCCGGGGTTTGAGGACCCTGAGCGTGCGGCTGGCCCGTCACCAGGAAACGGGATTACAGCTGGCGCGCTGGCTGGCCCGGCGCCCGGAAGTTGACAGGGTTCTCCACCCGGCCTTGGCGGACTGTCCAGGCCATGAGCTTTGGAAGCGGGACTTCACGGGCGCTTGCGGCCTGTTCGGCTTGGTTCTCAAGGACTACTCAAGCAAGGCGGTGGCGGCCATGCTCGACGGTATGGAAGTTCTGGCCATCGGGGAAAGTTGGGGCGGGTACGAAAGCCTGATCCTTCCCACGAAGCCGGCAAGAAATCGCACCGCTATCCCATGGCCGGTAATGGCGCCAACTTTGCGCATCCATGCCGGCTTGGAAGACCCTGAAGACCTGATCTGTGACCTGGAAAAAGGCCTCGCCCGTCTCAACGGCGCTGCTTGACGCTGGATACCATCATCGACATCGCAAGCAGAACCAACGCCGCCACGACGATGGCCGGCCCGGACGGAATGTCGAAAACCAATGACGCCCAAAGCCCCGAGGCAACGGCGAGAGCGCCTGCCACCGCCGCCAAGACGGCCATTTGTTCCGGCGTTGCCGCCAAACCGCGGACGGCGGCGGCGGGAATGATCAACAGCGAGGTCGCCAACAAAATTCCCACTATCTTCATGGCGAGCGCTACCACAAAAGCCAGTAAAATCATCAAGACCAGGCGCATGGCGGTTACCGACACTCCCTCGACCTTTGCCAGTTCCTCGTCGATGGCGATGGCCAGCAACGGCCGCCATAGGCATATCAGAACCACTACCGCCGCCAGGCCGCCGCCGTAGACCCAGGCGATATCGGTTATGTCGACGGCGAGGATGTCGCCGAAAAGATACGACATCAGATCAACACCAACACCTTTGCTTAAGGCCAGCCCAATCAAGCCCAAGGCGAGTGCCCCATGAGAGAGAATGCCAAGAATAGTATCGCTGGCTAGGCGTTGATCCCGCTGCAAGGCGATCAGCATGATGGCGACTCCGAAACAAACAGCAATAACGCCGATGTCGGCGCCTAGGCCGGTAATGTAGCCCAAGGCCACGCCCAGCAGGGCGGCATGGGCCAGGGTGTCGCCGAAATAGGCCATCCGCCGCCAAATCACGAACGATCCCAGGGGAGCGGCGACAACGGCGACGCCGAGGCCGCCGATTAGGGCGCGCATGAGAAAATCATCCATGCCGACATGACCCCGCCGGCGCTGACTCGCCGCTTTCCGGCAAAGAGATGATACTGCCGTTGGCTTCATGGCGATGATTATGGTGATGACGGTATAATGCCAGAGCTTCACCCGCCTGTTCCCCAAAAAGGGCCGCGCAAGCCGGATTGCTGATTACCGTTTCAGGGGCTCCGGCGCAACAGACGTGCTGGTTGAGGCAGACCACCCGGTCGGTTGCCGCCATGACGAGATGCAGGTCGTGTGAAACCAAGAATACGCCGCAGCCTCTTTCGGTGCGGATGCGCTCGATCAAGCGATAAAGATCGGCCTGGCCGCTTATATCGACGCCTTGCACCGGTTCGTCGAGAACCAGAAGATCGGGATCGCGCAACAAGGCACGGGCCAGCATCACCCGTTGCAACTCGCCGCCGGAAATGACCTGCATGGGGGCATCCATGACGCCGGCGGCGCCGACTTCGGCAAGGACCGCCGCTCGCCGTTGCCGGGTGCCGCCGCGACGCGCCGCGAGGGCGAGAAAACGATCCACCGTCAGTGGCAAGGAAGGCTCCAGGGACAGCCGTTGCGGCATATAGCCGATGTGGATGCCGGGGCGGCGGAAAACGCCGCCGCCGTCGGGCTTGACGAGGCCGAGAATCACCTTGATGAAAATGGTTTTGCCGGCGCCGTTGGGGCCGATCAAGGTGACGATCTCGCCATTGTTGACGCGGGCCGCGGCGGCTTGCAAAACGACCTTGCCGCCGAGGGCAAGGTCGATGCCGGTTGCCTCGAAAAGAGCTTCGCCTTGCGGCGCCGTATTATCCATTGGCGGCGGCCCTTTTTGCCTGTTGACAAATGGGACATATGCCTTCCACTTCGATGGTCCTTTTAGCGACCGCGAATCCGGCTTCGGCGGCGCCGCCGCGAATTGCCTTTTCTATGCGATTATCGTTGATTTCCGCGGCTAAGCCGCAATTTCCGCAAATCAGAAACTGGCCGGCATGGTTGACCTCGGGGACGTTGCAGCCGACGTAGGAATTGAGGCTTTCAAGACGGTGGACCAACCCCTGCTCAAGGAGAAAATCCAGAGCTCTGTATACGGTCGGCGGTTGGGCCCCGCCGTGCCGGCGGCGCAAGGTCTCGAGAATATGGTAGGCGCCTTGGGGTTTATGTCCGGCCCAAATTATTTCAAGAACGTGGAGCCTAAGGTCGGTCAGGCGCACCCCGCGTTTCTTGCAAATAGCTGTTGCTTTGTTAAGCGCCCGGTTCATACATATCCGGTGATTATGATTGCGTACTGGAAAGGCTCCGCCACGGCGCCGCCGGTTTTTTATCATCCGCTTTCCATTTTGATAGAGCCGGTGCTTTCCGAGCCTCTTGCCGAAATCGCCATTCAGTAAGTAATTGATATATTATAACATAACATACTAATGGCCAAAGATCAGCCATTTCCTTTGACAAGAGTTGACAGTCAGGCCGCGAAAGCCGATTTAAAACCCATCGCGATAGGGAGAGAAAACGGCATGAATGGAGACAAGGGCAAGACAGATTCCTTGGCCACGGCAGTGCCCGCGGTGTTGGAGGCCATCACTTTTAATGCCGACGGTCTTGTTGCCGCCATCGCTCAGCAGTTCGATACCGGCGAGGTGTTGATGATGGCCTGGATGAACTCGGAATCGATCACCGAGACCTTACGCACTGAACGGGTTTGTTACTGGTCGCGTTCGCGCCGCAAGTTGTGGCGTAAGGGGGAAACTTCGGGCCAGACGCAAGCTCTCAAGGACTTCCGCTGGGACTGCGACAGCGACACGGTTCTTCTACTAGTAGATCAGCGGGGCGTCGCCTGCCACACCGGTCGGCGCAACTGCTTTTTCAACGCCATCCGCGACGGCAAGCCCACCGCCATCGCCGAAGTCGAGATTGACCCCAAAAAGCTTTACGGCTGAAAGGGCGGGGGACCATCGAGGCTAAGGTGTTTTTCCCGCGTGGGTGACCTTGGGTCGCAGCCGCGGCAACCCGTGCTTGGAATAGCCAACGATGATGCAACCGTTGCCGACATTGTAAACCTGCCACCATTTAACGATTTGGAAGCTCTCGGGGCGGATCTTAACGAAGTTGGCGATATTGGCATCGACGGTCTGAAAGGCACCACGGCCTTGCGGGTCTGGCATGATATGAAAGGCGCCCATATTGGCAACGTTCAGCCATGACCCATCGCAAACGAAAACGTGCTTCTTGTGGTGGGCCATTTTCTCCACTATGCGCACGGCCTTGGCGAATATGATGCAACGCTCAAGGACATCCTCTTCCGTGGCAAAGGGCAAACGCGCGTTATGTCCGATACCCCCCTGTGGCGCAAAGAGCGATGGCGTACTGGCCACCAATAAGCTGGCCCCGGGTCCCTGCATACGCTTTCAGAAGAAAAGCGGCGGTGACATGATCATGGTCAATTCCTGCGCCGCCTGCAAAGCCGTGGTTGTCGAGCGGACCACGAGGACCGGCAAGCACTCGCACCAGGCCTTTGCGGTGGCCCCTAAAGCCTATGTTCCGGTGCCTTAGCAAGGCGCCGCCCTGGCCTGGGTCATTTCCGAAAAATCCTGCCACCAATAGCGCGATGTCATGGCCACGCCCAGTTTGCCATACGGCAACATCAATCAAGATGCCGGCAAAGCCCTTGAGAATGGCGCCGGGATTATCGAAAGGCTTGGGGAAGTTCGGAAAATTCGCTGACAAGCTGACAAAAAGTGTCAGCCAAACTTCAACCGATCTCAACCATTACCGGCTCTTTGTCGCGGAGTTTGTCAACGGCGCCTTTACCCTTGTCCGGAGGCAGCAAGTCGAAAACAATCCTACCGTCCTTGACCTTGACCTTGACGAGGCCGCCCTTGGCCAGCTTGCCGAACAGCAGTTCATCGGCCAACGGCTTTTTGATATGTTCTTGTATGACTCGGGCCAGCGGCCTGGCTCCGAAAATCTTGTCGTAACCTTTCTTGGCAAGCCATTCGAGGGCCTTGTCGGAGAGCTCGACGCTGACGTCGCGGTCGTCAAGCTGGGCTTCCAGTTCGATGATGAACTTCTCGACGACGCGGACGACCACTTCCGGTGCCAAGCAGGAGAACTGGATGATGGCATCCAGGCGGTTGCGGAACTCCGGCGTGAACATGCGTTCGATGGCTTCCATATCGTCGCCGGTGCGCCCTTCGCGCTCAAAGCCGACGGCCGGTTTTGCCAAATCCGCGGCACCGGCATTGGTGGTCATGATTAGGATGACATTGCGGAAATCAACGCTCTTGCCGTTGTTATCGGTGAGTTTGCCGTGATCCATAACTTGCAACAGGATGTTGAACAGGTCCGGATGCGCCTTTTCGATCTCGTCCAGAAGCAGCACCGAATGCGGCTGATGGTCGATGGCATCGGTGAGAAGCCCGCCCTGATCAAAGCCGACATAACCAGGCGGCGCCCCGATCAGGCGCGAAACCGAGTGCCGCTCCATATATTCGGACATGTCGAAGCGTACCAGTTCGACGCCCAGTGTCAGGGCCAGTTGACGCGCCACCTCCGTTTTGCCGACGCCGGTGGGGCCGGTGAAAAGATAACAGCCGACCGGCTTCTGCGGTTCGCGCAGCCCGGCTCGGGCCAGCTTGATGGCACTGGCGAGCGCATCGATGGCCTGGTCCTGGCCGAATACCATGGTCTTCAGGTCGCGTTCGAGGTTGGCGAGTGCCTTGCGGTCGTCGGTGGAGACGCTCTTCGGTGGGATGCGGGCGATCATGGCGACAATTTTTTCAACATCCTTGACGGTGATGGTCTTGCGCCGTTTCGCGGCGGACAGCAGCATGCGCGAGGCCCCGGCCTCGTCGATCACGTCGATGGCCTTGTCGGGCAGCTTGCGGTCGTTGATGTAACGGGCCGAAAGCTCGACCGCTGTCTTGATGGCCTCGGAGGTATAATGGACCTTGTGATGGTCCTCGAAATAGCTCTTTACGCCGCGCAAAATCTTAATTGTGTCTTCGATGGAGGGTTCGTAAATATCAATTTTTTGGAACCGGCGCACCAATGCCCGGTCCTTCTCGAAGTGACTGCGGTATTCCTTGTATGTGGTGGAGCCCATGCAGCGGAGATCACCGCCGGCAAGCGAGGGCTTGAGAATATTGGAGGCGTCCATGGAGCCGCCACTGGTGGCGCCGGCGCCGATGACCGTGTGAATCTCATCGATAAAGAGAATGGCGCCGGGTGTCTTTTCCAGCTCTGAAAGTACGCATTTAAGGCGTTCCTCGAAATCGCCGCGATAACGGGTGCCGGCCAGCAGCGCCCCCATGTCGAGGGCGTAGATGGTGGCGTCAAGCAGGACTTCCGGAACCTCGCCATGAACGATGCGCCGGGACAGACCCTCGGCAATAGCGGTCTTGCCGACCCCGGAATCTCCCACGAAAAGAGGATTGTTCTTGTTGCGGCGGCAGAGAATCTGGACAGTGCGTTCAACCTCCACCCCGCGGCCGATCAAAGGATCAATACGGTCTTCTTGGGCTTTGCGGTTGAGATTGACGCAGTAAGCCTCAAGCGCCTTATTGCCATCCTTCACCACCTTCTCGCCCTCCAAGTCCTCGTCGGCGCCGTGGACTGTTCGGGTTTGGGATTCACCAGCCACCTTGGCTATGCCGTGGGAGATATAATTGACGGCATCCAGCCTCGACATATCATGAGCTTGCAGGAAATAGACGGCATGGGATTCCCGTTCCGAGAACAAGGCAACAAGCACGCAG
>DASCPW010000042.1:0-9960 GCA_036012725.1 Rhodospirillales bacterium | reverse complement strand
GAAGTAGACAGCTTTCGCTCTTTTGAACTGTTCTGTCGTCAAGGCAGCGTTGGCGTCATTCACCGACATGATCGCCACCGTAAAGAATGTTGCGCCAAACAATGACGCGAGAATCTTTGACCTGAGCATTCCGTTTTTCTCCAATCCGTCAAACATCAAGTGAACCCAGAGGTTCGATCATCCGACGCCAAGCGCGTGCTATCGGGGCCTTAACACTTCGATACCGTCCACTATCCCCTCATACAGTGTCCGTTTCCTCGGTATCGGTTAACAGGGAAGCGCGGCGCTTAACTAGCATGGTCGGCTAGGTATTCAACCCCGTGTGTGACCATCCCTCAATGCTGGTATCGGAGTTGATGTATATAGCCGCCATTTTCCCAATCATCTACCGACTGAACTTGGCACGGCCGCACGCCCGGTCTGACGGCCTGCCGAACTTGCAGGCAATTTTGGGATAAAATTAAGTCATTTGTACAATCTATTAATTTTATTATATGATAAACACATCCTGTTATCATATCAATTATACGCATTCCATTGGTCATCCAAAGACCAGCTTCGTCGGTAGGAATGTCAGGGTGAAACTGTGGAGACAAACTAGCAACCGAGTGGGGGTGCCTTCCACTTCCCGTGCAGCAAGACGGGAGGCGACACGCTGGGCGGTCGCTACTTCTTGGTCTTGGGTTGGGGCACGAAAGTCGCGCTGAATTTCCCCGTACCCGTGCGTGGCGTTTTCGCCTTTACCGTATGCCCAGAGGCGCGAAGTCGTGCTCTCCAGCTTTTCGGACGATTTGCCAAGTAGTTGCTTGGCTCTCTCAACGCTGTCGTCAAATGCGTCGATGGCTGCCTGGTCATTTGGGTCTCCTACATAATATGCTTCGAGGATCTTATCAGAGGCCTCTCGGCGCTCCGCTTTCTCCCGTTTGCTAAAGTCGCTCCCCCCCCCGCGAAGCCGTTGTTTTACTCCACAATTCAGGCCGCATTCTCCTATCCTCCGCCATCCGGCTTCGCTACCGAGCGACCAGCCTCGGTTAGCTTGCAGACCAGCCAGTTCGGCTTGATCGGGTTGGCGAACCAAGGCTCGGACCAGCCGTTTTCGATGCAGCATCTCACCGTGCGCTCGTTCACGCGGCGCCCCGTTTCGTCGAACAGAGGCAGCTTGCCGCCCGCTTGGCTAAGCCCCCGCTTGAGCCAGTGCCGTTGCGATGGCGTTGGCCTCGCCGCGTTTTTCTGGCTCTGGACGGGTGCCAGAACCGGCCTTTGCGCAAGCTTGGTCATCTTCTTTTTCCTGAAGGACAAGCCATTTTCACCATGCTACGATAATTTTGCCCCCTGGCCAAGGTAAAGACCAGCCATGAGCGCTTGCATGATCTACGTGACCACGAGCTCTCGCGATGAAGCGGTCGGCATCGCCCGCCAGCTCGTCGAATCACGGCTTGCCGCTTGCGCCAACGTGCTATCCGCCGTCACCTCGATATATTGGTGGCAGGGCGCTCTCCAAGAAGACAGCGAGGCCGTGCTGATCATCAAAACGCGCCGCGACTTGCTCGATGCGGTAACGGCGAAGGTTAAAGAGCTGCATAGCTATGATTGCCCTTGCGTGGTTTCCCTCCATCTCGGGGGAGGCAACGAAGATTACCTAGAGTGGATTACTAAGGAAACCATGCAACCAATTGGTTGATCAATTATTTAGCTGATTTTCTTTGGTCTATGGAGGCTGAAATCTTGCGTGCGATGCCGGCGACGTCTTCGGTGATGTTGAAGGGACCTTGAACGGCCTTTGCCAGATGTTTCAGCAGTTCATAAGTCTTTCCGGTTGGGGCTCTCCATGGCGGCGCGAATGTCGCTGGTCACCTTGATCACCGGAAGAAAGGGGTTACTGCCCAATTCATGATGCCGCAAGGCGTGTATCACTCCGCCAGGATCGCCCTCGGGGAAAGGGCACTCGCAGATCATCAGGTCGGGGGGTTCCTCGTCAAGCGCCGTTTTGATATCGGCCAAGCCTTTGACGCTGCCCATGCTGTTGAAACCGGCATTGCGCAAAATGGTTTTGAGACTTGCCGCCGTCACCTTATCGTGAGCGACGATAAGGACGTGGACATCCCCGAAATTTAATTTCTTCATATCCTGTCTTTTGGCTTTTCTAGCGTTTGCCGGGCGGGAAGGAAAGCGTCGCCATCGCCTGCGCGGCGATACCCTCGCCGCGGCCGGTGAATCCCATTTGCTCCGTCGTCGTCGCCTTGACGCTGACCCTGTCTTCGGCAAGATCGATGATTTCGGCGATACGGCGGATCATGGCGGCACGGTGCGGGGCGATTTTGGGTGCCTCGCAAATCAAGGTGACATCGACGTTGGCGATGGTGCCGCCGCGCTTTCGGATGAGCTCGCCGGCCTTTTTAAGAAAAACCTCGGACGGGACGTTGCGCCACTCTGGGCCGCCGGCTGGAAAATGGCCACCGATGTCGCCGGCGGCGATGGCGCCAAGGAGGGCGTCGGTAAGGGCATGCAAACCGACGTCGGCGTCGGAATGGCCGACGAGGGCGGCGTGGTGGGGAATGGAAACCCCGCATAGCATCACCTCTTTGCCGGGGCCATAACGGTGCGCATCGAAGCCGGTGCCGGTTCTGACGGTGCCGGTGCCGAACCACCGTTGGGCGCGCAGCCAGTCGTCTTCGGTGGTGATTTTGACATTGTCCTCGTTGCCGGCGACCAGTTCGACGGCAAGCCCGGCCCTTTCAGCGACGGCGGCGTCGTCGGTGAGAGCGGCGCCTTTGAATTGCCGGTGGGCGGCGAGAATTTCCTGGAACCTGAACCCTTGCGGGGTTTGCGCCCGCCACAAGTCGGCACGCCCGACGGTGGCGGTGACACGTCCGTCGCGGCCGTTTTTCAGGGTATCGTTAACGGGCAGGGCGGGGACCGCCGCCGGCGCCGTCTTCAGCGCTTTGATAACCCGTGAAATCACCCCTTCATCGACGAATGGCCGGGCGGCGTCGTGTATCAGCACCTGGTCCGGTCGCCGCTCGGCCAGGCTTTCAAGTCCCAGACAGGCCGATTCCTGGCGGCTGGCGCCACCGTTTACCGGCTCCAAAAGTTGCAGGCCATCACTCGCCGCCGCATACAGCTCGCCGTCGTCGGGGTGGATGATGGCGCCGACCGCGTCGATATACGGATGCTTCAGGAAAGCCAACATGCAGCGCCGGAGCATCGGCGTTCCCGCCAAAAGACTGTATTGTTTCGGCGTCTCGGCGCCGAACCGTTGCCCCCGTCCGGCGGCAACCACCAATGCGACACAACCGCTCATCTCATTTTCCGGTTAAAATTTTGTGTTCTCGCAATACGATCAGGATCATCCATCATAGGCTGGCTTGCGCGAAAAGTTTCCAAAATCTCGATTTTCCCCCAACAGGTCTTGCCAAGATAAAGTCCTGGCGCGATTGTGTGCCATAACAGCTTATCAGGAAAGGGCAACCGCCGAAGATGACGGATGATCTGTTTTTCAGCCTTGCCGCCTTGGTCGCGCTGGCTCCGGCGGCGGCGCTGGCGTGGCGCCGGGATGGCGGCCGCGACGCCCTTTATTGGGCGGTATTGGTTTTCGCCGTGGCCGGTCCGCTCATATGGGCGGTGGCGCAGATGCAAGGTACCTGGCGGACCGGTTTTTCGGCCACCCTTTGGGTGGACGTGGCGGTGAGCATGGTTTTGTTCGGCTTTGCCGCTGCCATCACCTCCCAAGCCTGGCGGCTGACGTCGTTGACCGCGCTTTACATGATTGCTTTGGGGGGCATCGCCACCATCTGGCAGAAAGCCCCGTATAAGCCCTTGTCGGCGATGGCGCCGGTCGGTTGGACCGAGGCTCATATCCTGCTCTCGATGGCAACTTACGGCTTGCTGACCGTTGCCGCCGTCGCCGCTTTCGCCGCCTTTCTCCAGGACAGGGCGCTGAAAATCAAACGACCAACCGCTTTGACGCGGCTCCTTCCCTCCGTCGCCGATTGCGAATCCCTGCTTGTGCGCTTGCTGGTGATCTGTGAAATCATCTTGGCGCTCGGCCTGGCGACGGGAATGGCAACGCTCTACGAGGAGACCGGCAGTTTGCTTAACTTCGATCATAAGATCGTGCTATCGGTGGTCGCTTTTGCCGTCATCGGCGGCCTTCTCGTCGCCCACTACCGCACCGGCATTCGCGGCCGCCGGGCGGCGCGCTTGGTTTTACTGGCATATCTACTACTGACCTTGGGCTATCCCGGCGTCAAATTTGTCACCGACGTGATCATGATTTAGAGCCTTGCGCCACCGCCCGGAATAATCGGAGCCAAGAAGTAAATCCGTTGATTCCGGATCAGATTTGCCTAATAAATGGGCACTCTTGCAACAGCAACAGGGATTAAGCCTTTGCGGATCGCTTCCCTCCGTTTGCAATCATCGGTAATTCTGGCCCCTATGTCGGGGATTACCGACATGCCTTTCCGGCGCTTGGTCAAGCGCTCGGGCGTTGGTCTTGTGTTCTCCGAGATGATTGCCAGCAAGGCTGTGATCCGGGCCGTCCGCAAGACTATGAGGATGTCCACCGGCTGTCCCGAGGAGCGCCCCCTGGCGGTGCAGATCGCCGGCGCCGAGGCTGATGTGATGGCCGAGGCGGCACGGTTGAACGCCGATAAAGGCGCCGCCGTCATCGACATCAATATGGGCTGTCCGGTCAAAAAAGTTGTCAAGGGCGTGGCCGGATCGGCGCTGATGCGAGATCAAGCCTTGGCGGCGCGCATCATGGCGGCGGTGGTCAAGGCTGTTGATGTCCCGGTGACGGTGAAGATGCGCACCGGTTGGGACGAAAATAGCCGCAACGCGCCCGAACTGGCGAGAATCGCCGAGGATTGCGGCGTCCAGGCGGTCACCGTGCACGGCCGGACGCGGGCCCAGTTCTACAAGGGCCGCGCCGATTGGGCTTTCATTCGCCGAGTCAAGGAAGCGGTCACCATTCCGGTTATTGGCAACGGCGATGTCGCCAGCCTCGATGATGCCCGCGAGATATTGGCCCAGTCCGCCGCCGACGCCGTCATGATTGGACGCGCCGCCTGCGGTCGGCCGTGGTTTCCCAATCAGGTGCGCCACTTTCTTGAGACCGGCGAGCGCTTGGCGCCGCCGCCGCCGGCGGCGCAATTGGCGACGCTGCTAGAGCATTTCGAGGACATGCTTGTCCATTATGGCACCGAGCGTGGCGTCCGCATGGCGCGTAAGCATATCGGCTGGTATTCGAAGGGCCTGCCTGGCGCCGCCGATTTTCGCGCTCGCGTCATGGGCACCGCCGACGCCGGCCAGGTCAGGAACCTTATTGCCGCATTCTACGCCCCTTTGTTCGAGCCCTTGGCGGCGTGACAAAAGGTTTAAGGTCCATGGAAAAAACCGTCGTCGCCTTTGATTCGGGTCCGCCTCTCGCCCGTGTCGATATGCAAGAGGTTTTAAACGCCTTGGCCATGGCCGTTCTGGTTATTGACGGAGAAGGCAGCTTGGTCCATGTCAACAGCACCAGCGAGCAGTTTTTCAAGGCCAGCGCCTCGCATCTGAAGGGGCGCCCCTTGAGCGAGCTGCTTCCCGCCGACAGCCCACTGTTCGCCCTCATCAGCCAAGTTCGCAAGGATGCCAACGTCGTCTTCGAATATGGCGTTGCCTTGCGGACACCCCACATCGACGAGCATTTCGTCAATATTCAGGCGGCTCCCTTGGCCGAATTGCCAGGCGGGGTGGTTGTGGCTCTGCGGGAGCGTTCCATCGCCGATAAGATCGACCGCCAGTTGACCCACCGGGGCGCCGCCCGCTCCGTCACCGCCATGGCCGCCATGCTGGCCCACGAGGTTAAAAATCCACTTTCCGGCATTCGCGGCGGGGCGCAACTCCTGGAGGCCAGCGTTTCCCCCCAGGACCGCCATCTGACGCGGATGATCTGCGACGAGGTCGATCGCATCTGCGCCCTGGTCGACCGCATGGAGGCCTTTTCCGATATCGGTCCGCCACGCCGCCAAGCGGTCAATATCCACCAGGTCCTCAACCATGTCTGGCGAGTGGCCGAGAATGGTTTCGGCAGCCACGTCCGTTTCGTCACCGATTACGACCCGTCTTTGCCGTCGGTTCTGGGCGACCGCGACCAGTTGGTACAGGTCTTCCTCAATCTGGTTAAGAACGCCGCCGAAGCAGTGCCCGAAAAGGGTGGCGAGATCGTTCTCGCCAGCGCCTACCGGCAAGGAGTACGCTTCGCCGTGCCGGGAAGCGGGGCGCGCGTTCATTTGCCGCTCATGGTCAGCGTCGAGGATAACGGCGAGGGCATCCCGGAGGAACTGAAAGGGCATCTGTTCGACCCCTTCGTCACTTCGAAACCACAAGGCAAGGGCCTCGGCTTGGCGCTGGTCGCTAAAATCATCAACGACCACGGTGGCATCATCGAATTCGACCAAAGTCGGCGTACCGCGTTCCGCGTCATGCTGCCCAGACACAACCAAACAGAGCAAACGGAGAGCCAATAATGGCGGTACCAGCCATCCTTGTTGCCGATGACGACGGTGCCATCCGGACGGTGTTGGACAAAGCCCTTGTCCGTGCCGGCTATGTGGTGCGGACCACCGGCAACGCCGCCACCCTTTGGCGGTGGGTGCACGACGGAATCGGTGACCTGGTGATTACCGACGTCATCATGCCCGATGAGAACGGCCTGGATCTGGTACCGCGTATCCGCAAGATCCGGCCCGAGCTTCGCATCATCGTCATGAGCGCCCAAAACACCTTGCTGACGGCGGTCAAGGCAACCGAGCGGGGGGCTTTCGAGTATTTGCCCAAACCTTTTGACCTCAACGAATTGCTCGCCATTGTCAAACGCGCCCTGCAAACCAGGGAAACCGCCAATGGAACTGGCCCGCGCGAGAAAGCGGCGGAACTGCCGATGATCGGCCGTTCGCCGGCAATGCAGGAAATTTACCGGATCATGGCACGTCTCACAGGTACCGACCTAACGGTGTTGATCGCCGGTGAATCCGGCACCGGCAAGGAGCTGGTGGCGCGTGCCCTTCACGACTATGGCAAACGTCGCAATGGCGCCTTTGTCGCCATAAATATGGCGGCGATCCCGCGAGAACTCATTGAAAGTGAGCTTTTTGGCCATGAAAAGGGCGCCTTCACCGGCGCCGATGCGCGCAATCCTGGACGTTTCGAACAGGCCGACGGTGGCACCCTCTTTCTCGATGAAATCGGCGATATGCCGCCGCAAGCCCAGACCCGATTGCTGCGCGTCTTGCAAGATGGTGAATATACCACCGTCGGTGGCCGCACCCCAAACCGCGTCGACGTTCGTATCATCGCCGCCACTCACCGTGATCTGGGCCAATTGATCAGCCAGGGGCTGTTCCGGGAAGACCTTTATTTCCGCCTTAACGTGGTTCCGCTGCGCTTGCCGCCGCTGCGCGAACGCAGTGGGGATATTCCGGAATTGGTTGCCCATTTTCTAGCCGCCGCGGCGAATGAGGGTCTGCCGGCGAAAATGATTGATGCCGCCGCCATGGAACGGCTAAAAACCCACCGCTGGCCTGGAAACGTGCGCGAATTGGAAAACCTGGTGCGCCGCCTAGCGGCTCTGTATTCCGAGGAGACCATCGGCGTCGGCGTAATTGAAGCGGAATTGGCCGACACATCGTCCGCCGAGGCGATCAGGCCCGAGGGCGACGGCCTGGCCCAGTCCATGGAATGCCACCTCAGGGCCTATTTTTCCGCCCATGAAGACGATCTCCCCGCCACCGGTCTTTATGAGCGTGTTTTGCGGGAGGTGGAGCGTCCCTTGCTTACCTTGACCCTGCGGGCGACAAGGGGAAATCAGATCAAGGCGGCCAACCTGCTGGGCCTGAACCGGAACACTTTGCGCAAGAAACTCCGCGAGCACGATATTCCCGTCGTTCGAGTCAACAAATGATCGGCGCTGCAAAAATGCCAAAACGATGGATCAGGCTTTTACGCCTGTGGGCGCGCCGCGTCGGCCTGGGCCGCAAGATGGCGTTTGCCTTGGCGGCGGCGGCGGTGACCTCGGGGCTGGCGACGGTGGTGGCGATGACCCAAACGTCTCCTTCCGGGCCCGACTCCCGAGCCGTTCTCATCTTGCTTTATTTGGACGCCATTTTGCTGCTTCCCCTGGGCGCGGTCGTGGCCTGGCGGCTGGTCACCATCTGGGCCGAACGGCGCCGCGGTCTCGCCGGCTCGGGTCTGCATACCCGTCTGGTCATTCTGTTCAGCGCGGTGTCGGTGACGCCGGCCATTCTTGTCGTCGTGTTCTCGGCCCTGTTCTTCAACTTCGGCATTCAATCCTGGTTCAGCAAGCGGGTGCGGACAGCGCTCGAGGCTTCGAACGCCGTCGCCACTGCCTACCTGCACGAGCATCAGCAGAATATCCGCTCGGACCTCCTGGCGGCGGCCAATGATCTCAACCGTGACGCCCCGACGTTGATGCGAAACTTGCGTGTCTTCAACCAGGTGCTCTCCGCGCAGGCGGAAGTGCGCAATCTACCCGAGGCCCTGGTCGTTGACAGCAATGGCCGGGTGTTGGCGCGCTCTCGTTTCAGCCAGTCGCTGGAATTCGACTTAGTTCCTCCGCCAGTGGTCGCCAAGGCCGACAAGGGCGACATCGTTGTCCTGACCAGCGAAAAGGACGACCGTGTCCGCGCCGTGGTCAAGCTCGACCGGTTCGTCGACGCCTTTCTGATTGTCGGGCGGTTCGTTGATGCCCGTGTTCTCGAACATATCGACCGTACGCGGGGGGCGGTGGCGCGCTACAAGCGCCTGGAGAAAAAGCAGGAAGGCATCCAAATCACCTTCGTGATAATTTTCGTGGTGGTGGCGTTGCTGGTGCTCTTGGCGGCGGTGTGGATTGGGCTGGCCCTGGCGACCAGGTTGGCGCACCCGATCAGCAACCTGATCGCGGCCGTCGAGCGGGTGCGTAAGGGCGAACTCGCAGCCTCTGTCGATGCCTCCTCCTCGATCGACGAAATCGGCGCCTTGAGCCGCGGCTTCAACCGCATGACCAGCCAATTGGAAACGCAGCAGCAGGGCCTGATGGACGCCAACCGTCTGTTGGATGAAAGGCGCCGGTTCACGGAAACGGTGCTAAGCGGCGTATCCGCCGGTGTCATCGGTTTGGATGGGGAGGGGCGCATCCATTTACCCAACCGCTCAGCGGCGGAACTGTTGGCCACCGATCTGGAGCAGTCTATCGGTAAGAATTTGAGTGCCGTGGTGCCCGAAATGGCTACCCTTCTCGAAGAGCTAAAACAGCGCCCGGAACGCATGTGCCAAGCAGAGATCAGGCTGATACGCCAAGGTCAATTCCGTACCTTTTTGGTGCGTATGGCCGCCGAGCAACTTGGCGACGATATCACCGGCTTCGTCGTCACCTTCGACGACGTGACCGAACTTCTTTCCGCCCAGCGTAGTGCCGCCTGGGCCGATATCGCACGGCGCATTGCTCACGAGATAAAAAATCCGCTAACCCCCATCCAACTGTCGGCGGAGCGCTTGAAACGCAAGTATCTTAAGGAAATCAATTCCGATCCGGAAACGTTCGCGGCGTGTACGGAAACCATTGTCCGCCATGTCGAGGATATCGGCCGCATGGTCAGTGAATTCTCGTCCTTTGCCCGCATGCCGGATCCACGGCTGAAAACGGAAAACATCAAGGAAATTTGCCAGCAAGCGGTTTTCTTCGAGAGCACCCGGCATCCCAAGATCGAATTCACCAACAATCTGCCCGAAGCCGACATGCAATTGCGCTGCGACAGCCGCCAACTCGGGCAGGCGCTGGTCAACCTTTTGAAGAATGCCGCCGAATCGGTAACGGAACGCCAAGCGCCAGCGGGAGATACCTTGCCGCCAGGCCAGATCGGGCTTAGTCTGAATGAAACCGACGGCGAGGGCGGCAAAAACGTTACCATCACCGTC
>DASCPW010000041.1:0-29378 GCA_036012725.1 Rhodospirillales bacterium | reverse complement strand
GAGGCCATCGACATTGGCAGGAAACTGGGACTCAGGCATTTCGCCTTGTCGTTCGCCAACAGCCCCTCGGACGTCGCCCGGATGCGGGAATTATGCGGAAACGGCGCCTGTATTGTTTCCAAGATCGAAAGCCGTGCCGGCCTCCATAACCTGGAAGGCATCCTTCACCTTTCGGACCAGATCCTGGTCGACCGCGGCGATCTCTCCCGGCAGGTGCCCATAGACAAGGTCCCTTTTCTGCAAAGACGCATCATTTCCATCGCCAAGTCCCAGCGTGTCCCTATCAACGTCGCCACCAATCTTCTCGAATCCATGGTCACCACGCACACACCGACCCGGGCCGAGGTCAACGACGTCGTCAGCACCCTTCTCATGGGTGCCGATGGCTTGGTTCTGGCCGCCGAGACGGCGATCGGCAAGTACCCCGTCGACGCCGTGAAGATGATTCGCCTGATCTGCGATCAGTTTGGAAAATGGACGCCAAACACCAGCATCGGTGAAATCCTCGATCTCTGGTAATCGAGAAAGATGGCACTTCTCTCCCGCTATGCCTGAAATACAGAACCAAACCGTCCCGACGGCGGTCGGCAACCGGATCCTGGCCTGCCCTTTGAGAAATCCGGATACCACCTATGAAGCTAGTGGCTGACTCGGGCCACTACTAGAGACCTGAATGCCATGCGCCTCTTTTCTACCTTCGGGCAACTTCCCGGCACCTGGATCAATCTGGCGATCATCGTCCTTTCGGGGATGGCCGAGGGCGCCGGGCTGATCCTCTTCGTGCCCCTGCTGGAAGTCATGACCAGCGGCAATGCCGAGAACCTGCAGTGGCCGTTTACCCTGATCGTCTGGGCCTTCCAAGCCCTTGGCCTGCCGCTGACGCTGCTTTCCTTGCTGGCCTCCATCACGGTCTTGATCATCGGCTCCCTGGGGCTCGCCTATTGCCAGCGTCACATGATTATCCGGGCCAAGAATGCCTATACCCTGAACGTCCGTGACGCCCTCATCCGCCGTCTCTTCCGTGCCACTTGGAACCATATATCCCGCCAGTCGCACGGGGAATTCTTCAACAAACTGGTGACCGAAACGCAGAGGGCAAGCAATGCCTTGCAGTACGAGTTGCTGGCCATCGCGACGATGGTTCAGATTTTCGTTTTCATATCCTTTTCTTCGCTGTTGTCGTGGAAACTGATGGCAATGACGCTGGTTTTCGGAGGGTTAGTCGCGGTTGTCGTCCGCCCCTGGCAGCGCCGCGCCAAGATCCTCGGCGGGACGACCAGCCAGGCCAACCGGAACCTGAGCTTCCACGGCCTGGATTTCCTCAGAGCGGCGAAGCTGATCAAGGCTACCGCCAACGAAGAGATTGTGATCGACGCTTTGTCCGGCCATACCCGGGCATTGTTTAAGGCCATATTCCGCTCCGACCTCAACCTCGTCCAGGTTTACTTCATCGTCCAAGCGCTTCCCGTCCTGCTGCTCGCCGGGGTCATCGCCGTCTCGCACCAGGTCCTCGGGCTGAACACCGCTTCGACGCTTGTTTTCCTGCTGTTCCTTTCCCGCATCGCGCCGCGCATCGCCCAGCTGCAACAGTATACCCAGGGCTACGCCATCGCCAGCCCGGCGATCGCCATCGTCGACGGAATGATCGCCGAAAGCGCCGCCGCCAGTGAAGAGGTCAACAGCAGCGGCATCGGTTTCGAAAGCCTTGAAGAGAGGATAGCCCTCGAACAGGTCTCCTACATCTACCCGGAATCCGGCAACACGGTCCTGGACGGGATTAGCCTGACCATAGAGCGCAACGAGTTTGTCGCCCTGGTGGGCCGGTCGGGGGGCGGGAAATCGACCCTGATCGACATCCTCGCCGGTTTGCGCAAACTGGACGGCGGAGCCATCCTGATTGACGGTAAAAACCTGGATGAATTCAACATGGCATCCTGGAGAAGGCGCATTGGCTACGTCACCCAGGATATCATCGTCTTCGACGACACGATTCTGGGCAACCTTCTCTTCGCCCATCCGCATGCGACGGAGGAAGAGCTAGCCGAATGCCTGAGGCTGGCTCATTTCGACGAGGTCCTGGCGGAATTGCCCAATGGGCTGGAAACCGTCCTCGGCGAGGGGGGCGTACGGCTGTCGGGTGGCCAGAAACAGCGCTTGGCCCTGGCGCGGGCGCTGATCGGCAATCCCCAACTTCTTCTCCTCGACGAAGCGACCAGCGCCCTGGACAACGAATCCGAACGCCTGATACAGGACGCCATCTACTCCATCGCCCACAAGATGACCATCGTGGTCATCGCGCATCGGCTCTCGACCATTCGAAAAGCCGACGTCGTATACGTGATGGAATCCGGGCGGATCGTCGAAACCGGGACCTATGACGAACTTGCCGCCAGCGGCGGACGATTCAAGGAATTCAACAAAATGCAGTTCGCCTGAAAGGAGCTATGCTTCTTGGTCATCCGGTTCACCGGCCTGTCATGCTCGGGAAAGACCACCGTCGGTCGGCTCGTCCATGGACTTTGGAAATCCGAGGCGGCGAATACGGTCATCGTGGATGGGGACGAGGTTCTGCACCGGATGAACCGGGAGGTCCTTTCCCGCTATTTCGAGGTTTTCATCGACGTCCCCATGGAAGCCCTGAAAAAGAGCGACGGCAAGAACCTTTACGGCCCCGCGCTGCGTGGCGAAACCAGGAACGTGATGGGGATGGACCTACCTTTCACGCCGCCGGCAGATCCCGGCATGGCTGTCGACAACAGCGCCGACGGCATCGGTCTGGGGGCGGTCGCCGCCGATATTCTCGCAAGGGCCAAGGCGTCATGAACATGCCGCAGGCGCTGGTGCCTTTCTCCTTCGGCACCAAGGCCGAAACCCTGGAGCGTATAGCGGCGCGCCTCGGGACCGCGCGGCTGTGCGATCAACTAGCCGTGACGATGGACCGCTGGCGGCGCGAGCGCGGACCTGTAGTGACAGAAATTCTTGCCCATTTCGGCGCCGACCTCCTGGCCGTGCGCTCCAGCGCCGCCAGCGAAGATGGCTGGGACAACTCCCAGGCCGGGGCGTACCTGAGCCGCATCAACGTCAACCCGGCCACGGACAGCCTCGAGACCGTAATCGACGAAGTCTTTGGCAGCTACAAAACCCCCTCGGGGGGCGATCAGATCCTGGTCCAGCCGATGGTCGGAGACGTGGTCATATCGGGCGTCGTGCTGACCCGCGACCTGGACACCGGCGGCCCTTATTTCGTGATCAATTACGACGACGTCAGCGGACGCACCGACACCGTCACCGGCGGTGCTGAAAGCAAGACCATCTTCGTTCACCGTTCGCGCATCGACGCCATGAGGTCGCCGCGCTTCCGCCACCTGATCGATTCCGTGATCGAGATCGAGGACATTACCGGCAGCGGGGAACTGGACATCGAGTTCTGCATCGACGGATCGGACGAAATCTACATCCTCCAGGTCCGTCCGCTGGCGGCGCGCCAACGCTGGCATGAAATCCCCGCCGCGGTTCTGGATACGGCCATCGACGGCATCCGCTCCGACATCGCGCGGTGCATGACCCCGAAAGAAGGCTTGGCCGGGAATACGACCGTCTTCGGCGAGATGACCGACTGGAACCCGGCGGAAATGATCGGAACCGCGCCCCGGCCCCTGGCGCTGTCGCTTTACAGGCACCTGATCACTGAGCACATCTGGGCGGAGGCGCGGGCGGCCATGGGATACCGCATGGTTGACGGCCCCCTGCTTGTGACCTTCTGCGGCCGGCCCTACATCGACGTGCGCCTCAGCTTCAATTCCTTCCTGCCCGCCGAGCTGGACGAAGGGCTGGCCGGGCGCCTGGTCGACAGCCAGCTCACCATGCTGGCCGAAAACAAGGACCTGCACGACAAGATCGAGTTCGAGATCGCCATAACCTGCCGGGATCTGGATTTCGAACAGGCCCGCGCACGGCTTCGCGACGCCGGCCTTCCGGGAACCGACAGAACCGCCTTCGAGGAGGCCATAACCGCCGTCACCCGCCGCGCCCTGAAAGGGGGGAGGGACGAAATAACACTGCTGCTCGGGCGCACGGACCGTCTTCTCGGCGACTGGAGCAACCTGCAAGACCTGGCGCCGCCGCAAAGAGTCGGGCGCCTGCTGGAGGACTGCAAAACCGACGGTACGCTGCCCTTTTCCATGCTTGCCCGTCACGGCTTCATCGCCGTGCAGTTCCTCAGGTCCCTGGTTCGCCGGGGCGTGTTCGCGCAATCGGACGCTGAGGTCCTCATGCGCTCCATCCACACGGTAACCACCGACATCGTCGGCGACATGTGCGCCGTTGGAGCCGGCGAAATCGAGGCGTCGGACTTCCTGTCCCGCTACGGCCACCTTCGCCCCGGCACTTACGACATCACCTCATGGCGTTACGATGAAAATCCGGACCTGTTCCTGGCCGACGCGACTCGCGAAGCCCCGCCCGAGACCGAACCCTTCTCGCCGACCGATGGGCAAAGCCGGGAAATCGCCGCCCTGCTCGCCGAGGCCGGCCTCGACATGACGCCCGAGGAGCTGCTCGACTACATCGCCCTGGCCATCAAGGCCCGCGAACAGGCGAAGCTCGCCTTCACCCGCAACATTAGCGACGCGCTGTCGGCGCTGGCCGAATGGGGCGAGGACGCCGGTTTCGATCGCCAGGAGCTGTCCTTCCTTCCCATCGGACTCGTGCTGTCCGGCGCCGGTGCGGAGGCCTTGCGCGACCACATCGTCCGCGAAAGGGACGCCTATCAAATAAACCGGGCCATACGCCTGCCGCATCTGATCTGCGAGCCCGCCGACATCGACGTGGTGCGCCTGCCGTTGGGGCACCCCACCTTCATCACCGGCGCGGCGGTGACCGCGCCGGTCAGGCGGCTCAATTCGGTGGACTCGACGGATATCGACGACCGCATCGTCCTCATCGAGAGCGCCGACCCCGGTTTCGACTGGATATTTTCACACAAACTCGCCGGCTTGATCACCAAGTACGGCGGCGCCAATTCGCACATGGCCATCCGTTCCGCCGAATTCGGCCTCCCCGCCGCCATCGGCTGCGGGGAGCTGTTGTTCGAGACCCTGGCCAAGGCAGCGGTGGTCGAGCTCGACTGCGGGTCGCGCAAGATCACTGGACACTGACGCTCATGATGAAACGCGTCGCGCTGACCATGCGGGTTACGGAGGAAGTCCGTTATCAGGAAACACGTGACAGCATCAGTCACGACTGGCTGGCACGGCTGGGCCAATGGGATATGACGCCGTTTGTGATCCCCAATGTTCCTTGCGATCCCGAAACGTACCTGGACTATCTTTCTCCGGACTTATTGGTGCTAACGGGAGGTGATAATCCGGGCGATTTTGAGCCGCGCGACAAAATAGAAGAACGCATATTCCTTCATGCACTACGGACGAACATTCCTGTATTGGGGATTTGCCGAGGCATGCAATTCATCAACTTGTATTTCGGAGGGAGTCTTACCAAGGTCGATGGTCACGTCGGCAAGTCCCACAATGTTTTCGTGGAACCTGTTTGGCAATCTTGTTACGGCAAGGAAATGACTGTGAACTCCCACCACCGAGTTGGTATCGCGACCGGAGATCTCGGCAAGGGACTGACGGCGGCGGTCTTTGTCGAAAACGACCATGTCGAAGCCCTATACCATAAATCGTATCCTGTGATCGCCTTCATGTGGCATCCGGAGCGGAGCGGGGCGCCGGTCGGAGACCGTAAGCTGGTCGCCCGGCTGATCGAGGAGCGGGCGTTCTGGGCATGAGGGCGATCATCCTGGCCGCTGGGCGGGGCACCCGGCTCCATCCCCACACGGAAAACACTCCCAAATGCCTGACCGAACTGGGCGGCATGACCCTGATCGGGCGTCAGGTCGCGACCCTACGTTCCGGCGGCGTCGACGACATCGTCATCGCCGCCGGCTACAAAGCCGAAATGCTGGAGCTGCCCGGCACCCGGATGGTTCTGAATCCCAACTGGGAGTTCACCAACATGGTGGAGACATTGTTTTGCGCCGAGGCCGAATTCGGCGAAGAGGTGATCGTTTCCTACGGCGACATCGTTTACGAGCCTCGGGTGCTGGCCGCCCTGCTGACAAGCCGATATGAAATCTCGGTCGCCGTCGATGAGAACTGGCGGGCCTACTGGGAGCACCGCTTCGAAGACCCGTCGAACGACGCCGAGAGTCTGCGCCTTAACGAAGAAGGCCGCATCACCGACATCGGCAACCCGGTCTCCGATATCAGCGAGATCGAGGCCCAGTACATGGGGCTGATGCGCTTTAAGGGCGGTGGCGTCCGGGCACTTAAGGAGGCCAGAAACAATTTTAGCCCCTTCCACCGCCCGTGGATGGAAAATCGCCCGCCCGAACAGGCCTACATGACGGACCTTCTGATGGAGATGGTGCTGATGGGCTTTCCCGTTCATGCCGTCCCCGTCGAGGGTGGCTGGCTGGAGATCGACACCGTGAAGGACTACGAAACCGCCGCCGCCATGATCGAAAACGGCACCATCGACCGCTTCTTCGACCCCTCGGCCTCGGTTTGAACGGGGAAGGAGGCCATTGAGGTTTTGGGTATGGCGGACCGCCCCAACATCCTGTTCCTCACTGTCGATGCTCTGCGCGCCGACCGCACAACGCTGCACGGTTACGGCCGTCCGACCACACCCAATCTGGAGCGTCTGGCCGCAACCGCATGGGTTTGCGACAACGCCGTGTCCACCGCGGCCTTCACTCAGCCGGCGTTCCATTCCTTCCTGACCTCCTCGCGGCCCCTGTCCTATGGCGGATACGACACGGGCGTCTTCAACCGCCCGAAAACCCTCTTCAAAGCCATGAACGAAGGCGGTTATGAAACCCATTCCCTATCCACATTCCAGTGGGTCAGCGAGCTGTTCGGCTACGACGACGGCATCGATCATCTGAGCTATCTCTTTGTCTTCAATGCCCTAAATGGCACGGGAAGCGCCATTCTGAGAAACCATTTGGAAAGACTACGGGACGGCGTGATCGACATCGATCAGTTTCTCGAAGTGGCCGGGGCGTTCCTGCCCCGCCTGTTCGACGCCCTGGAATCCTACTGCGATAAACGGCAGGCCACCGAAGAAATCGACCGGGCCGATTTCGCCAATTCCCGATTCGTCTTCGACGGCTACGACATTCCCGCCATAAAACGGCTTGTGATGCGGCACCGGCGGGATTTCGAGCGGGACCGGAAAGCCTATGTCGAACGTCATTTCAATGGACCGTTCCAGGCCCACGAATACCTGGCCGCGGAGTGGCGATTGCTCAGGACCCGGAAAAAGCTCGCCGGCGAGGCGGTCCGTTTCGCGGCAAACAAGTTCCGCGCCTTGGTCAACCCCGGCCGGGCCCAACTCTACGACATGCGCTTTAAGCGCTACGTCGACGGAGGCGAGCTGGCGAACCGGATCATCCAAACCATGGAGCGGCGCGATTCCGATCGGCCCTTTTTCCTGTGGACGCATTTCATCGACACCCACATCCCCTATTGCGCCGGAAGGGGGTTGCGATGGTACGAGGAAACGCCTGACTACCTCGAGAGTCTGGGCTATGACCGCGGGCTCGATGTCTCCCTGACCGTCAAGAGCCGCCCGGAAAACGAAGGGGAGATGGCTACCTGGTCGGCGCTCTACGATGCCTCCGTGCTCTACGTTGACCGGCAGATCGGCCGCATCGTCGATGCCCTCGACCGCCTCGGCCTTAGGGACAACACCTTGCTCGTCATCTGCGGGGACCACGGCGAGGAACTGGGGGAGCACGGCGATATCAGCCACCATTACCGCTGCTATACGCACAATCTGAAAATCCCGCTTGTGTTCCACAATCCGGGACTGGAAAAGCGCCGCATCGAAAGCCTGGTCAGCCTTCTCGATATCGCCCCGACCATTGCCGACATGGCGGGGGTCGGGGCGGATCCACGCTGGGAGGGCCTGCCGGTCGACAGCCCGGTCGTCGCCGAACGCAGCCATGTCATTCTCGAGATTATCCATGGCGGCAGTTGCCACATCGAACAAAGGCCCATCTACCTGTCGGTCCGCAACAAGCGCTTCAACTACCTTTGGAAGGAATATCGGGACGAGACCGACCGCCACAGCCAGGACACCCCTGAACTCTACGATTTCATCGCCGACCCCCTGGAACAGAACAACCTCTACCGTCCGGACCACCCGCTGGTCGAGGAATTCAACCCGCTCATCGCCGAAAGACTGGCCGATATCCCGGAAATCTCCGTCCAGCGGATCCTTTCCGCTTTCGGAGCAATTGGCCAGGAGGCGGTTCGAAAAATCCGCGGCGGGCTTTCGCAAGACCTCGGCAAAACCGCCTGAGATGGGAAGACACAGATGATCACTTGGTTGATCGGCCTGTCCGGCGCCGGCAAGAGTACCATCGCGGCGCGCCTGTACGAACACCTGAAGACGCATCATGCCAACCTCGTTCTTCTGGACGGCGACGCCTTCCGGGAGATTTTCCGCAACGATCTCGACCACACCATTGAGGGACGGTACAAGAACGCCGAACGCATTTCCCACATGTGCCGTGTCCTGGACAGCCAGAACATCCATGTCATCGCCTCGGTGCTTTCCCTCTTTCCCGAATGGCAGGCATGGAACCGCGAAACCTTTTCGGAATATTTCGAGACCTTCCTGGACATCCCCCTGAAAACCCTGAAGCTGCGCGACCGCAAGGGCCTTTACAAGGCTTTCGAGGAAGGAAAGACGGTCAACGTCGTCGGAATGGATATCCCCTTCCCCCGGCCGCCGGCCCCGGACCTGATCATCGACGAGGCGCTCCAGGAGCGGGGGATCGAGGCCTGTGTCGAGCAGCTCCTCTTCGAAATGCCGCCTATGAAATGACGGCCCGGACCGCTGACCATGCTTGAAATAACGCTTGCCACCGCCATAGCGCTTTTCGTCGCCATGGAAGCCGCCGTTGCGGGGCTCGTGTTTTGGTTCAGGTCCCACTGTAAGTGGCTGATCACGGGCCGGGATCTCTCCCCGGTGATCGACGAGGAAGGGCTTAAGCGTTTCGTCGAGCACGGCTGGGATCGCGAGCTGGGGTGGGTGCGCAAACCCGACACGGACAAGAAGGAAGTGGGGAGCCACGGACAGTCCGTCCACTACCACATCGACGCCATGGGGGCACGGCGGAATCCCGGCTTCGAAACCCTGCCCCCCGAGATGCTGATCTACGGCGACTCTTACGCCTTCTGCCGACAGGTCGAGAACGACCAGACCTGGCCGCATCACCTGTCCGCCGCCCTCGGTGTCAACGCCGCCAACTTCGGGGTCGGGAACTACGGCCTGGACCAGGCTGTTCTTCGCCTGGAAAGGGAATTCGACGACCACCGGGCGAAACTGGTCGTCATGGCCGTGGTTCCCGAGACCATTTGCAGAATCCTCAGTGTGTGGAGGCATTTTTCGGAATACGGCAACGTCTTGGCCGTCAAGCCACGTTTTGTCCTGCGGAACGGGGACCTTTGTCTACTTTCCAATCCGATGGACGATCCCAACAAATTCCGGCGCCTGGCAGACTTTTTCGAAACCTTCCGCCGCAACGATTTTTTCTATGACCGGAAGTTTTCGCGCGACCTCCTCCGGTTTCCCTATTCCTGGAGGTTTTTCGGCAACTGGAGTCGCAACGTCAGGCTCGTTCGCGCGGTGCTGGCTGACCGGATCGCTGGGTCCAACGATCGCACCTTAGCCGCCGTGATGGAGAGAAACATCGCCTTGACCGCCAAGATTTACGCGGAGAAGGAACCGCTGGACTTGTTGATCGCCTTATGCCGCCGGTTCGCCGAATTCGTACGGAACCGGGGGGCCGTTCCGATGCTCGTCTTCCTGCCCCAGCTCATGGACTTAAAGTACATCCAGGCTCACGGGCATTATTACGCTCCCGTCATGGAGACCCTGAGAGAGGTTCTCGCCGTCGTCGACCTCGCCCCCGACCTGCTGAGGAATGACGATTTCGCGAGCTTGTATATCAACGACCAATATGGCGGTCATTTCTCTGAACAGGGGAACCGGGCCGTAGCCGGACTGTTGAAGGACCACTGTGGGGAAATCCTGCGGGACGGTGCTTTGGGTTTCGGATAGTCGGAGGCGCTTCCGTGACCCGCTTCGCTGTCTCCAACATCGCGCTCAGTCCCTACGACCACGTGGACGAACTGGCCCGCCTGCCGGAGCTCGGCCTCGAAGGCCTGGAGGTGGCGCCGAGCCGGGTCTGGCGGGACACCTGGAAGGGCCTCGCGGCGGTTGAGGTCGAGGCCTACCGCAAGAAGGTGGAGAGCGCCGGGCTCTGCGTCATCGGTCTGCATTCGCTCTTTTTCAACCAGCCGGAGCTGGGCCTGTTCAAGGGGCCGGAGGTCCGTGCCGAGACCCTGGACTTTCTTGTCCATCTGTCGGGGCTGTGCCGCGACCTCGGCGGCGGGACCATGATCTATGGCGGTGGCCGCAAACGCGGCGAACTGCCGTTCAAAGACGCCTTCGCCGAAACGGTAGGCTTTTGCGGCGAATTCTGCCGGCGCATCGAAGGCCACGGCACCGTCCTTTGCTTCGAACCTTTGGGGCCGGCGGACAGCGACTTCATCAACAACGTCGCCGACGCCCTTTCCGTCGTCGTTGCAGTGGACCACCCGGCCCTGGCCATGCAACTGGACGCCAAGGCCCTGGTTGACAACGGTGAAGCCGAATACGCTCCCTTTGACGCGGCGAAGCGCTATCTGGTTCATTTCCACGCCAACGAGCCCGGCCTCACCGTGCTCGGCTCCAGCGGCCGGGTCGATCACGCCGCTTTTGGCGGATACTTGAAAAAAATCGGTTACCAGGGATTTGTTTCAATCGAGCAGTGCATGTTGAATGAAAGCGACCCCCTGGCCGACGTGGCGACAAGCGCCCGCGTTTTGGAGGAGTGTTACGCATGAACCAATTCGTCAAGCCCGACTGGCTCCCTTCAGTGCTTTCCGGAATGCGTGTGCTGGTCACCGGCGCCAGCGGAGGCCTGGGCTCCGCCCTCGTCGATATGCTGCTGGATGGCTCCGATTGCCTGATCGGCGCTCACGGCGCAAGCAAGGAGTACCCAAGGAGGGACGACCGGGTGATCGCGCTCAAACGCACCTTCGAGAGCGAGCCCGATTGCGCCACCCTGGTCGATGAATTTGTGGCTAAGGCCAGCGGTATCGACGCCCTGGTGGTGCTGTCCGGAGCTATCCACTTCCCCGGCCACTGGAACGATATGAGTGGTTCCGAATGGGAACGCGAGATCAACGTCAACCTCAACCACCCCTTTTTCCTCGCCCGTGCCGCCATACGCCAGATGAAGAAACAGGGAACCGGCGGCCGCATCCTGCTCACCGGTACCGAATCGGCACTGCACGGCGGCAGCCCGGTTTCGTTCCCTTACGCGGTGGCCAAGCGCGGCACCGAGTGCCTGGTCCAGGGTCTCGCCCGCGAAGGCGCGCCTGACGGCGTCCTGGTCAACGGTCTGCGCCTGGGCTTCATCCGAAGCGGCTTCCATGAACGCTGGCATGCCAAGAGTGAAAAGGACCTGGCCGAGCGTGACGAACTCGTGCCGCTGAAGCGCGGCGGCGAGCCCGAAGAGGCCGCCGCCCTAATGATCTGGCTGCTTTCAGAGTGGAGTGCCTTCATGACTGGGCAGATGGTGGCGCTGACCGGGGGCGACTGGCTCTGAGCGTGATCCTACGACAAAGCCGCGGTCTCCCCGAGGCGGGGACTTTTGACCGCTGGTGTTCGATGGGCGGCGGCGGCGGCGAAGGGCGCAAGGTGGAGAATCTGGCCGGACGCCTGGAGGCGGCCTTCGACGCCATTCGCGACCGCTGGTGGGAGTTGGGCCGGAGACTGGCCGCCACGCCCAGCGCCGAGCTGGCCCATATGCCCACCTGCGGCACCTACAGTTCCGACTTCGGTCTGATGCTGGCCTGGGCGCGGTTGGCCGGTGAACTGGCGTCAGAGACGCCACGTACCCTGGTGGTATGCGACGATCCCTGGCTGTTCCGCCACATCGCGACCCTGCCAAGGGTCGAGGCGGGTGCACCGCCGGGCATGTTCGGCAAGGCGACGATGCTGTGTCTGCGCGGTTTTCTGGCCCGCTGCCGAGCGGCGCTGAGGGTCGCCCGGGCGGCACTCGCTTGCCGCCGCATGGACACCAGAGGCTGCCCGGCTATCGTCGCCTTCGGTCATCCGGAGAGCGTGCCTGGCCGAGACGCCTACTTCGGCGGTCTGATGGAGGCGATTCCGGAACTGAAACGGCTCATGCATACCGACTGCCCAGTGGCCCGGACCCGTGATCTGGTCCTCGACGGCCGCACCACCGGCCTGCACGCCTGGGGAAGCCCCTGGATGGCGCTGACCCTGCCGCTGGCCCGCTGGCGGCCGTCGCGGGATGATGTTTCTATTTCGGAAGGGTGGCTGATCCGGCGCGCCGCGGCCGTGGAGAGCGGTGGTGGTTCCGGGGCCATGACCCGCTGGCAGCTTCATTGCCAGGAGCGCTGGCTCGACGAGGCCCGACCGGGCGCCGTCGCTTGGCCCTGGGAAAACCACCCCTGGGAACGGGCTCTGGTCCGCGCGGCGCGCAAACGCGGCGTCGGTACCGTCGGCTACCAGCACACCGTTATCGGTCCCCATATGTACAACCAGAGCCCGGCTTCCAACCCGGACGGCATCGACGGCCTGCCGGACCTCGTCGTCTGCAACGGCCCGGCCTATGCCCGCAACCTAGTCGACTGGGGGGTGCCCGAAAAGCGTCTGGTGATCGGCGGGGCGCTACGCCAGGCTGGACCTAAGCCGCTGACCCATGACCCCGACGGCCCGGTTTTCGTGGCCCTGTCCAGCAACTGGGTTTTCTCGGAGCAGATGCTGGCCGCCATGGAAAGCCTGGACGGGCCGTTGCGCTTTCTGGTCAAGGAACACCCCATGTACCCGCATCCCTTCGCCGAGACCGAAATGGTCGGCCGCACGAAAACGCCGCTCCAGGACCAGCCCGGCCTTTCGGCAGTTCTTTACTGCACCGGAACGATCGGCCTGGAGGCTCTTTTGGGCGGCCTTCCGACCCTCCGCTTCCGGCCCGAAGGGGCGGTGGCCATGGACATCCTGCCGCCCGGTCTGGAGGCCCGCCCGGTCGACGCCAAGACACTGGCCCAGGCCCTGAAAGTCCTCGAGAAACCTGTGTCCCTGTCATGGGACGCGGTACTTGCGCCGCCTGATTTCGATGTCTGGAAACAGGCTTTGTGCTCGTCAGACGAAGGATCACCTTAGTGCCTGAAAATGCCTTGAAAGTCGCCCTCATAGGTTGCGGCCGCATCGCCGGATATCACTGCGCCTCCATCGCCGAAGTGGACGGCGTCGAGCTGGCCGCCGTCTGTGACCTGGAGGAAAGCAAGGCTCGGGCTTATGCGGAGGAGTTCTCGGTCCCCCATTTCGCCAGCTACCGACGGATGTCCGAAAAGGTGCCGGAGATCGACATTGCCGCCGTGATCACCCCATCTGGGATGCATTTCGAGCACGGAATGGAAATGCTGGAAGAGCATGGCAAGCACCTGATCATGGAAAAACCCACTTTCATGTGCCCGGAGCAGCTCGACGCCGCTTATGCCGCCGCCGGACGCCTGCAACGCAAGGTCTATCCGGTCTTCCAGAACCGTTACAACAAGGCGGTCCAGCGGGTCAAAAGGGCGCTCGCCGAAGGCGATCTGGGCGATATCCGGGTGATGGCGGTGCGGCTGCGCTGGTGTCGGCCGCAGCGTTATTACGACCTGGCCCCTTGGCGCGGAACCCTGTCCCACGACGGCGGCTGCCTGACCAACCAGGGCGTCCACCACGTCGATCTACTGCGTCACCTGGGCGGCGAGGTGGAGCGAGTTAACGCCTCCATGCGGACGATGGGCGCCGAGATCGAAGCCGAAGACACGCTCGTCGCCACCCTGGAATATGCCACCGGAGCCGTCGGCTCCCTGGAGGTCACCACTGCCGCCCGGCCGGACGACTTTGAGGCTTCGCTCTCCATCGTCGGCTCGAAGGGCCTGGCCCAGATCGGCGGCATCGCCGTCAATGAGCTGCAGGTCTTCACGCCTGATCCCGGCGAATGCGGAATTCATAGCGAGGACTTCGTCGGCATCAAGGGCCACGGCGCGGTCTATGGCTACGGCCATACCGCCATGTACCGCGACATCGTCGCCGACTTTAGGGGCGGCGAGCCCTACCCGGTCGACCGGGCCGACTGCCTGGGCACCTTGAAGCTGCTCCATGCCTTCTACCGCTCCGATGAGGCCGGTGGCTGGGCCGAGGTCGACAGCGACGCCCAGTCGGAACGCCTCGGCCGGGCCAACGAGGAAATCTCCGCCATCTACAGGACGCCCCGATGAGTGGCCCCTTGAAAGTCGGGTTTGCCGGTTACGGCGTCGTCGGTAACCGCCGCCGCAAGGTGGTGGACGAGCACCCGGACATGCGGGCGGTGGCGGTCTGCGACCGGAAACTGGACGGCGAGGGCGTCATCGATGACGGAGTGCATTACCACACCCACTACTCCCGGCTGCTGGAAGAGGACATGGATGTTCTCTTCGTCTGCCTCAGCAACGACATCGCCGCCGAGGTCACCATGGCCGGACTGGAGCGTGGCCTGCACGTGTTCTGCGAAAAGCCGCCAGGACGGGACCTGGAGGACATCGCCAAGGTGGTCGCCCGCGAGAAGCGCCATCCCGGGCAGAAGCTCAAGTACGGCTTCAACCACCGCTATCACAATTCGGTTCGCGCCGCTCTCGACCTGGTCGGGAGCGGCGAGTTGGGCGAAGTCACCAACCTGCGCGGGCTTTACGGTAAGTCGCAACTGATCACCTTCGGCCAGCCGTCCTGGCGCACCGAGCGGGCGCTGGCCGGCGGCGGCGTGCTTCTCGACCAGGGCATTCATATGGTCGATCTGCTGCGCCTTTTCGCCGGCGAATTCGAGGAAATCCACGGCTTCATTTCCAACGATTTCTGGAAACACGATGTCGAAGACAACGCCTACGCCATCATGCGGACCGCTGACGGCAAGGTGGCCCTGCTGCATTCGTCCGCCACCCAGTGGAGGCACCGCTTCAGCTTGGAGCTCACCCTGGAAAAAGGTTCCGTCACCTTGAGCGGCATCCTTTCGGGTTCCAAGAGCTACGGCGCCGAAACCCTGACCGTGGCCAGGAAGGCCAAGGACGACCAGGGCGACCCCCAGGAACAAACCAGCCGCTACGAAAACGATCCTTCCTGGACCGACGAGGTCGCCGAGTTCGCCGACGCCATCTTGAACGACGCCCCCATTCTCAACGGCTCGGCCGCCGACGCCCTGAAGACTATGCACCTGGTCTATCGTATCTACTGCGCCGATCTCCAATGGAAGGAACGCTGGGACTTGACCGACACCATCCCGGAGATCGAATGAACGGCTCTCCGAGACTGTCCCGAGGCTTAGGATTCGCCGCTCTGCTGGTGGCGTTTTTCCTGATCACCGGCCTGTTCCAGGAATACGCCGTCCGCTTGGCCATGCCGCAATTCAATCCGGCCCATCACATCACCTTCGTCAAGGGCCAAGACGGACTGCCCGTCCTCGGCCCGCGCAACGAGGTCCTCCGGCAGATCAAGAACACCGGTGACTTCGACGTCACGGTCCGCTTCAACCGCCATGGCTTGCGGGATTCGAAGGATATGAGCAAGGGTACCGCCGAGGGCTATTTTCTGGTTGGCGATTCCTATCCCTTCGGATGGGGCGTCGAGGAAGAGGAACGGTTGAGCGAGCAGCTGGAGACACTAATCGGACGCCGCGTCTTCAATCTCAGCACCAACGGCGACATCAACACTTACGGCGAGCTGATCGATTACGCCAGGCGAAACGGGGCCGATGTCCGCAAGCTCCTGGTCGTGCTCACCATGGAGAACGACATCCGCGATTACGATGCCCTGGACGCCGCCTCGGTCCGCAAGGTCGAGGCTGGCCGGGGTCTCGAATTGAGGGACGTTAAGAACTATCTGATGGCCAACTCGGCGCTCTACTTCATGGCCACCACCTTCATCCATGGCACACCCTGGCTCAAGGACCTCGCCGTCAAGGCCGGGCTGGTGGTCCCCAACCTGGCCGGCGTGCACCGCCCTGTGTTCTCGGACGAAGCCATCGACTCGACGGCCCGCCGGCTGGCGGAACTTGGAGGGTCCTATGATATGACCGTGGTGCTGATCCCGTCCCGCGCCCTCTGGCACGGCGGCGAGACCAAGCGGGCCGATTACGTTCACCGCTCCTTGCTCGGCCGTCTCGGGGAATTGAATGTCGATACGCTCGACCTCCGTGCCGCTTTTGAGGTCGGCGGGAAACCGCTGGGGCTCCACTTCCTCAACGACGGCCACTGGCGGCCCGCCGGCCACCGCCGCGCCGCAGAGACCATCGCCGCCCACCTGCAACGCCGGCCGCCGCAAGCCGCTCACTAAAAGACAAGCCTTGCTGTTCAGTTCTCCCGAATTCCTTTTCGCCTTCCTGCCGTTGACCCTGCTGCTGGTCGTCGCGGCGGCCTGGACCTTGGGGCGCCGGGCCGTGCTGGTGGTCCTGATCATTGCCTCTGTGGCATTCTACGGCTGGTGGAAGCCGGCCTATCTGATCCTGCTGGCGGTCTCGGTTTTGGGCAATTACGCCTTCGGGCGGGTCCTTATGAGGGGCCCATCGAGGCCGGTCCTGACCCTGGGGGTTGCTTTCAACTTAGGCCTTCTGGGCTATTTCAAGTACGCCTACTTCCTGGTTGATGGCATGAACGCCATTGCCGGCACCGGCTTTCAGATTGGCACCATCGTTCTGCCGCTGGCGATCTCGTTCTACACTTTCCAGCAGATCGCCTTCCTGGTCGACGCCCACCAGGGCAAGGTGAAGGACACCAGTTTCATCCACTACTGCCTTTTTGTGACTTTCTTCCCGCAGCTCATCGCCGGACCCATCGTCCACCACGCCGATGTCATCCCCCAGTTCGAGAAGGGGGACGCCTTCACGATCCGCCTGGAGAACCTCTGGGTCGGCCTGGCCATCTTCGTCATCGGGCTCTACAAGAAGATCATTTTCGCCGACGGCATCGCGGTCTATGCCGATTCCGTCTTCGCTGGCGCCCTGCAGAACCCCACCTTCTTCGAGGCCTGGGGCGGGACGCTGGCCTATAGCTTCCAGATCTACTTCGACTTCTCCGGCTACTCAGACATGGCGATCGGCCTGGCCCGGGTCTTTGGAGTCCGCCTGCCGTTGAATTTCCACTCGCCCTATAAAGCGCTCAACATCATCGAGTTCTGGCGCCGCTGGCACATGACCCTGTCGCGCTTCCTCCGCGACTACCTCTACTTCCCGCTTGGCGGCAGCCGCAAGGGCTGGCCCCGGCGCTACGCCAACCTGATGACCGTCATGCTGCTCGGCGGACTATGGCACGGCGCCGGCTGGGCCTTCGTCATCTGGGGCGGGCTGCACGGGCTCTACCTGGTCATCAACCACGCCTGGCAGGCGCTACGCCGCGCCCTCGGCCATGACCTCTCAATCTCCACCGCCTGGGGGCGGGGGCTTTCGCGGGGGCTCACCTTCCTTGCCGTGGTCGTCGCCTGGACCTTCTTCCGCGGCGAAAGCTGGCAGGGTTCGCTGGCCATCCTCGAGGGCATGGCCGGGCTTAACGGGATCGTCCTGCCGCCCCGGATCATGGCCGATTTGGGCGGGCTTTCAACGATGCTGGAAGGTCTCGGGCTCAGCGCCGGCAAGCTTCGGTTCCTCGACATCTCGGCCTTCGGCTGGCTGGCGGCGCTGCTCGCCGTCGTCTGGCTGGCCCCCAACACCCAGCAGTGGCTGGACGACCACGACCCGGCCCTCGATTATGATCGCCGGCGCCACTCCTTCGACTTCTCCGGCATGGCCGTCGTCACCGAGGCGGCCGCCAATACCATGCGTTCTTTTAGGCACATCCGGGCCGTCTGGATGATCCCCTTCATCGCCTGGGCCTCCGGGGTGGCGATGGTGGTGGTCGCCGTCCGGGGCAGCGACATGGCGCCCTTTATCTACATGTTCTTCTAGGACTAAGAGCCCACATTATGAAAACCATCGGTATCGTCCCCGCCCGCATGACCGCCAGCCGCTTCCCCGGCAAGCCGCTGCATTCCATTGCCGGCCGTCCCATGCTTGAGCACTGTTTCTTGCGCGCCCGGCTGTTCGGCGGTTGGGACGGCCTGTTCGTCGCCACCTGCGATAACGAAATCCGCGCCTTCTGCGAGGACAAGGGTTTCCCGGTGGTGATGACCGCCGACAGCCACAGCCGGGCGCTGGACCGGGTCGCCGAAGCCATGGAGATCTGCGGCGTCATAGACGGCGACGACGATATCGTGGTCTGCGTTCAGGCCGACGAGCCGCTGCTCGGGCCTGACATGCTGGAAGCGGTGATTGCTCCGTTCGCCGAGGATGAGAGGATCGAGGGCACTCTGCTGGCGGTGCCGATCACCGAGATGGCGCCGTGGCTGAACCCCGACATCGTCAAGATCGCCCACGACCTCAAGGGCGACGTTCTCTACACCTCGCGCAGCCCGATCCCCTACGCCAAGGCTTTCCCGCCGGCCGGCGGCGCCAAGCGGGTCGGCGGTATCTTCGGCTTCCGGCGCCATTTCCTGCGCTGGTTCAGCAAACTGCCTGAGTCGCCTCTAGAGCAAGCTGAAGCCTGCGATTCCAACCGCATATGCGACAACGGCCGCCGACAACGCATCGCCCAGGCTTCCCAACGCCCCTACGTCTCGGTGGATAGTCCGTCGGACGTTAAGCTGGTCGAGGCGGCGTTGCCCGGCGATCCCTATTGGGGAACATATTGATGGCCGCCATCAAGGCGATTGTGTTCGACTTGGACGGCACCCTGATCGACAGCATCCCGGCGGTGGCGGCGGCGGTGAACCGGCTGCTCGAAGAACAGGGCCGGCGGCCGCTCGGCGTCAAGGAAACCAAGACCATGGTCGGCTGGGGCGCCGGCATTACCATTGAGAAAGCCTTCGAAGCCACCGGCGCGCCGCTCGCCCCCATCGATCTCCCGGAGGCCTTGGAGCGCTACCTGGACTTCTACCTGGCCGATCCGGCCGGCCACACGGTGGTCTACCCGGGGGTCCGCCAGGTGCTGGACAAACTGGTCGGCAAAGGAACGCCGATGGGTATCTGCACCAACAAACCGGTCAAGACCACGCATCCGGTGCTGGAGGCCCTGGGCCTCGATCGTTATTTCTCCGCCGTTGCCTGTGACGACGTGCCGCACCGCAAGCCCGACGGCCGCCACCTGCGGCTGACCTTGGAGCGCATGGGGGCGGCGGGGCGGCTGGCGGCCATGGTCGGCGACAACGAGACCGACATGGCGGCTGCCCGTGACGCCGGCCTGTTCCGGATCGGCGTCACCTGGGGCTATCCCCACGACCCCATAAAGCCGCTCGACGCTGACGTAGTGATCGACGCCTTCGCCGATCTTCCGGGGGCTCTGTCATGACCAGGGTCGCCGTCACCTCGCGCTCGTTCTCCCGCCACCCGGTGCTGCGCGACGAGCTTCTTGCCCGTTATCCCGAGACTACCTTCAACGACGCCGGCGTCAAGCTGGAGGGCGCCGCCCTGGTCGATTACCTTAGCGGCCACGACAAAGCTATCTGCGCGCTGGAGGTCCTCGATGAGGCACTCTTCGGAGTGCTGCCGGAACTGAAGGTAGTCTCCAAGTACGGGGTCGGCCTCGACATGATCGACCTGGAGGCCATGGAGCATCACGGAGTCAAGCTGGGATGGACCGGCGGCACCAACAAACGTTCCGTTTCCGAGTTGGTGATCGCGTTGGCCATCGCCCTTTTGCGCCATGTCCCGAAGGTCAGCCGCCAGGCCCTGGCCGGAAACTGGCGCCAACAGGTTGGCCGCCAGCTTTCGGAGCGCACCGTCGGCATTATCGGTTGCGGCCATGTCGGCAAGGATCTGGCCATTCTGCTCGGCGCTTTCGGCTGCCGGGTACTGGCCAACGATATCTGCGACTTCCCGGAATTCTATGCCACCAACCGGATCACCCCGGTAGCCCTGGAGGCGTTGCTTGAAGAGGCCGACATCGTCACCCTGCACTTGCCGCTGGACTGCTCGACCCGCAACATTCTGAGCGCCGAGCGCCTTGCCCTGATGTGCCCCGAGGCCATCCTGATCAACACCGCCCGCGGCAACCTAGTCGATGAGACGGCGCTGAAGGCCATGCTGAAATCCGGCCGCCTGGCCGGCGCCGCCTTCGACGTTTTCGCCACCGAGCCGCCGGAGGACCCTGAACTCCTCGGCCTTGATAATTTCATCGTCACCCCGCATATCGGTGGCAGCGCCGAGGAGGCCATCCTGGCCATGGGCCGCGCCGCCATCCAGGGACTCGATGAAGCCGGCGATCCGCTGGCGGTGGCGAACCCCTGAGCGCCGATCCGCCCGCCCGGTTGGCACGCAGGGATATCCGATGACCGCCGCAGTCCTCCGAAAGAGCTTTCAACTTTTAAAAGATCCCGTTCTCAGGCGCTGGCTCATCGGCCGTCTGTCGGGCCGCTGTCCGAAAGCGCCGCCGTTCGCCGCCTTCCGGCCACCCTATCTGCAGGGCCTGTTGCCCTTGGTGGAGGAAGCCCCGGCCGGCCCTTCATCCCCCCTTTCCCACAAGCACCCCGAAACCCCCATCCGATTGCCGTTGCCCGGAGAGACAATCACTTTATCTTCGGGCGAGGAGGGAGCCGTCTTCGAGCGGTCCTTTGCCGATATCGAAACCCTGTTGGGCCTGCACCGCTTCGCTTGGCTTCCGCTCATGGGAGTGAGTGCCGATCCGGCCTGGGTGAATGTCCTCTGGCGGGCCTGGGCCAAACGGTTCGCCAAGCCCAACTCCGACTGGCCCTGGCATCCCTACACGGCGGCCGAGAGAGCCATCAACATCCTGCGTTTCGGCCGCCGCCATGGCCTTCCCGGCCCCGCGGAGGAAACCCTTTCCCTGCTCGCCGCCCACGGCCCGGCGATTGCGGAACAGCTGGAATATTTCGGCGAACACCATACCTCGAACCACTTGGCCAACAACGGCCGGGGCCTGTTCATCCTCGGACTAGAGTTGGGCCTGCCGGTCTGCGCCGACCTGGGCGGGCAGATCCTCATCGATGAAGCGAAACGGATTTTCCTTCCCTCCGGCATGCTGCGGGAAGGGTCGAGCCATTACCATCTGTTGCTGACCCGTGGCTACGCCAGCGCCTGGCTCGCCGCGCGGGCCCACGACCGGCCGGAGACCGGCGACCTGGAGTCGATTGCCCGGCGCGCCGTCGCCGTCCTCCCCAGGCTAGCGCTGCCGGGCGGCTTTCCCCTTGTCGGAGACGTTTCCCCCGACTGTCCGCCGGATCACCTTTGCGGCCTTATGCGGGACGGCGATCCCGCTTCGGGCTGGAGCGGCCTTCTCGACGAAAAGGAACGCAAAGCTTTGCGCTCCCTTTGCAAAACGGTTGCGCCCGTTTCCCTGGATTTGCTGGCCGGGGACGGGTGGATCCGTAGCGGGCTAGGCCCATGGCAAGGGCTTTGGCATGCGGCGCCCGGTGGCTGGTCGCATATGCCCGGCCATGGCCATCAGGATTGCGGCGGCTTCGAGCTTCATTACGGGGACGAACCCGTTTTCCGTGATCCGGGCCGGGGCGCCTACGGCGAGGATGGGGGGGCGGCCCTTTACCGCTCGGCCCCGATGCACAACACCCTGATCGTCGACGGCAAGGACCCTTATCCGCCCAACAAACCCTATTATGACGAGGCTTTCCGCTGCCGGGTTTGCGGTCCACCCCCTGCCTTTGAAACCGGCGACGGGCGGGTGGCGTTGCGCCATTCAGGATTTTCGCGCTTCAAGGATGTCGGGGAGGTCGTCCGCCGCTGGCGGTTCACCGAGCGCAGCTTCACCCTCACCGACCGGGTGGAGGGACGCGGGCGCCATGTCGTTTCCCGTTTCCTCCACAGTCCCCTGGCAATGGAAAAAACCCCCGAGGGCATGGTGGTGAAGGGCAGCAAGGGGACGTACAGGATCTCAGCGGAAGGGAGCTTGGTCCTCAGCGAGGTGACCCATTGGCATTCGTACGGCAGCGGCCACACAGCCTCCACATTGCGGATCGACAATACCGTCAACCTGCCCTGGGAATCGGCCATCGCCGTGGAGGCCTGCTGAGCATGTGCGGTCTTGCCGGATTATTCCTTCCAAGGAACGCCCCCGTCGTGGAGGCGAACCTGGACGACATGATCGCCGTCATGCGCCATCGCGGGCCAGACGGCAGCGGCCGCTTCGTCGGAAAGGATAGGCGCTACCAAGCCGGTTTCAGCCGCCTTGCGATCATCGATCTGGACAAGGCCGAGCAGCCCATTCATGACGCAAGAGGATCATGGGTTCTGATGGGAAACGGCGAAATTTACAATTACCTGGAACTGAGAAACGACCCCCGCGCCAACGACTATCCTTTCCGCACCGATGGCGACATGGAGGTCGTTCTGCCCCTCAACGCCGCCCTGGGCACCGACTTCGTGCGCCACCTCAACGGCATGTACGCCCTGGCCCTTTACGGGAGCGATCCGCACCAGTTGCTTCTCGTGCGCGACCGGCTGGGCGTCAAGCCGCTCTACTGGAGCCGTCTTTCCGGTGGCGGAATATTATTCGCCTCCGAAATAAAAGCTCTCTTCGCCTCGGGACTGGTCGCCCCCGCCGTCAATGAGGAAGCCGTTTCGACCTATCTCGCCCATGGCTACGTGCCGGCCCCCGATACTTTGTTCCGGGGCATCAGCAAACTCCCCCCCGGATGCCTGCTGAAAGCCGACGCGGCTGGAATCGTCACGGTGGAACGGTACTGGCGGGCGGCGGCCGCCCCGAATCTGCCGTCGGAGCCGACGGACGTGGCGGAGCACCTGACGGCGCTGCTCCGCGACAGCATCCGCCTGCAGCTTCGCAGTGACGTCCCCCTCGGCGCGTTGCTTTCCGGCGGCCTCGATTCCGGACTCATGGTGGCCCTTGCCGCCACCGAGCTGGATCGCCCCCTCAACACATACACCGTGCGTTTCGACGGAGCGCCCTACGATGAAGGCCCGTTGGCGCGGGCCGTCGCCGAGCGATACGCCACCAACCATACCGTGATGGACCTTCCTGCCGGATTGGCCGCCAAACACCTGCCGAAGCTGGCCTGGTTCTGCGAGGAACCGATCAACGATCCGGCCCTGCTGCCCAATTTCCTGATCGAGGAGCTGCTCGGAAACGACATCAAGGTTGCCCTGAACGGGACCGGAGGGGACGAACTCTTCGCCGGTTACGGACGCTATTTCCGTCTGCCCGTCGAACGGCGTTACCTGCTTCTGCCGGAATGGCTACGTCGGGGAATCATCGAGCCCCTGGTCGGACTGGCTTCTCCCATGACCTCCTGGCAACTAGCCCGGGCGGGGAAGTTCGACCATTGCAGGGGAGATTACCTCCATGATCATGCGACTCATTTTCCGCCACCCATGCGCGCCGTCATCGGCAACGACAGGACGTTCCCAATCGCCGCCCAGGCCCGGCATTTCACCGAGTTCAAGGGGCCGCCGCAGTCCGCCGCCCTCTACGCCGACCTTAACACCTATCTCCCGGAGGACCTGCTGACTCTTCTCGATCGTACCTCCATGGCGGCCAGTGTTGAAGGCAGGGTCCCGTTCCTGGACCACCGGCTGGTGGAAGCGGCGCTGGCGGTGCCGCCCGCAATCAGGACGCCGGGGGGACGCCAGAAAGCCCTGGAACGCAAGATGGCGAAAAGGTTCCTTCCCGAGGCGCTGCTGACGGCGCCGAAACAGGGCTTTGCCTCGCCGGTGCCGGCCTGGCTGGAGGCCGGGCTGGTTCCCTTGGCACGGCGAATCCTGACCCGTCCCCAGACCTTGGACCGCGGATGGTGGACGGAGCAGGGCATCGAACGCCTGCTGGCCCGGCCCAGGCGCCACGGCTTCAGGGTCTACACCCTGCTGATGTTGGAGTTGGCGGTTCGCATTCACGTCGAGGGGGAGCGCCTGGGGAGCGCGCCCGACACGGGTCTGGAAGCCTTTGCCGATGCCGTCTGACCTCGCGGATGCCAGCGTGATCGTTCCCGCCTACCGGGCTGGCGCCACCATCGGGCGGGCGCTGGAAAGCATCGCCGCCCAGACCCTCAGGCCCCGCGAGGTAATCGTGGTCGATGACGGCTCCGACGACGACACCTTCGAGGCGGCGCGCTCCCGTACCGGCGCCATGAGAGACATCTCGCTGAAGGTCTTCCGACAAGCGAACCAGGGTGCCGGCGCGGCGAGGAACCGCGCCCTCGGCGAAGCTTCCGGCTATTACGTCGCCTTTCTCGACGCTGACGACGAATGGTTGCCGAAAAAGCTCGCCCGCAGCCTTTCCTGCCTGGAGGACACGGACAGGGTCTTGGTCGCCCATAATTACCTGCTTTTCGAAAACGGAACGGATCGCGTCATCGATACCGCCCGCCGGTTCCGGGAGGCCGGCACGCCTTTCGTCGGCCTCTATCGCAAGGGCTACATCGGAACTTGCACCGTTGTCGCCCGGCGCGACGCCGTTCTGGCGGCCGGTGGTTTCGATAGCACGCTGCTGGCGGCCCAGGACTTCGACCTGTGGTTGACCATGCTCGGAAAACCCGGCGCCCGTTTCGAGGTTTTCGACGAGGCGCTGTCGCGTTACCACATCTCGCAAGGCGGCATTACTAGCCAAACGGACAGGCGCCTCAAGTGTTGCCTCGAGATCGCCCGACGCCATGCCCCGGCGTTGAAGGCGCATCCCGGTTCCGTTCTGGCGAGTTTGTGGTTCCGGATCATTGCCGTCCATTACGAGGCGGTCGCGGTGTACCTGGAACGCAAGGATTCCGCTTCCGCCTTGATGACCTGTCTGCGGCTACCGGTGAACCTGTTCGTCCTGTCCATGGCCGCGCTGTTCGGCCGGCAGGTCAATCGGAAGACCCAGGCATCCTGATTTCCCTCCGCCGGGCGGCCGATCCCCGTTTGCCTTACGGTCGTCGAATTGCCAAGAGTCGCCTCGAATCCCATGGATAATTCCAGATAAGTCGCGTGTCGGAAAAAACCTCCAAGAAGGATATCCAGGCCTTCTGGAAATCGCTTTACGATTCCCTCTATGAAGACATCGACAGGGATCTCACCCGTGAGGCCCTGTTTGAAGGCCTGGAAAGCCTGGAAGACATGTTCCGCTACCGCGGCCACATGGCGGTGGTGGAAATGTCGCTGGGCGAGCTCGGGGGAAAGAAAATTCTCGAGGTCGGGTCGGGCGCCGGTGGACATTCGGCGCTGTTCGCGTCCCGCGGCGCCGTCATGACCAGCGTCGACCTCACCTTGCAAAGGGTCCGCTCCACCGAGGCGAAATTCCGTCTGATGGGCGAGGCGGCCGATTCCTGCAACGCCTTGCAATCCGATGCCGAAAGGCTGCCTTTCGCCGACGACAGTTTCGACATCGTCTACTCCAACGGGGTGCTTCACCACATCAACGATACGGAAAAGGCCATTGACGAAGTCTACCGGGTCCTCAAGCCGGGGGGGGGTGCCGTCATCATGCTCTATTGCAAGAGCTCTTGGCATTTCTGGATCAACAAGATGCTTTGCGAGGGTATCTTGTTGGGAAGGATGTTCGGTGATCCGGACTGGCTGGGCAAGACCACCGAATGGGGCGGCAAGAACCGCCAAACAGTCGAGAATCCGATTACCCGATGCTATACGGCGGGCGAAGTCAAGAGAATGTTCGATCGTTTCGATAACCTCGCCATGCGCAAGGGCGAGTTCTATTTCTACCTGATCCCCAAACTGGGCCGGCTCTACCGTCGATACCAGTTGAATCGCTACGGCAGCCATCCCGGCGGGATCCTGGTCTACGGGGAACCCTGGCCCATCCAGTCGCCGTTGGAGTTGAAGCTCGGGCGTCTCATGGGATTCTCATGGTTCATCAGCGCCAGGAAGCCTGGCGAGAGCGGCGCGCTGGGCTCCCGCTAATCCTCTTCCCCGGTGTCCGTCCGCGCTCTGGCCCTTGACGCCGCCACCATCATGGCGGCGCTCAGCCACAGGCTGGCCTGGCCCCAGCTCTGCCAGACACCGAAGCCGAAGGTTATGAGGAACAAGCCGGCGGCAAAATGGCCGGCCTGCAACGCCATCACTCTCCGGCCCTTCCCCGACCCGGCGATCCCAAGGAGCACCAGGGCGCCGAAGGCGGCGAAAAGCAGGGCGCCTGGAAGGCCGAGTTCGAGCCAGGCCTGAAGGGCAAAATTATGCGGATGCAGTGGTAACTTGTCGCCGATGGTGCCGTAGCGCGGGTCGACGGCGTATTCCTTGCCCTCGGGAATGACCCTGGAAGCACTCATGCCCCAGCCGTGAAACGGTTTCTCGAGAATTCGAGCGGCGGTGAAGTCCCATACGTACATTCGGTGGACAAGGGCGCGGGGAACCAGGTCGCTTTTTGAGAAGGCCGCCGGCTCGAACACCTTGGCGGGCAGAAGCGGCGCCGCGAAGAGGCCGAGGACCATCAGCCCGGCGAGAATCCTCAACGCCCCGCCCTGGCCGCGGTAAACGATCCCGGCCGTCACCAGCCCGACCGCGACCGCCGCCATGCCGGTCACGTACTCGATCAGGAAGGCGACGGCGACCATGACCACGAACAGCGCCCCGGCAAAGGACCCGTGGAGCTTGCCCAGGAACATGACGCTCAGCGGCCAGACTGTCAGCGCCAGGATGGCGAGGCTGGAATTGAGCCAGAAGAAGCCGAACAACAACGCTGTATCGGGATGAATGCCGATGAGCCTAGAGCTGATAGGACCGCCGAACAGGACTTCAACGGTGAGCGCCGTCAGGGTCAGCAGGAAGCCACCTAGCAGGCCGAAGCTGACGATCCGAGCTTCTCCTTCGTCGAGATCCTTGGCGATGGAAAGCAGAACCACGCCGACCAGCAGGTTGCCGGTAAGCTTGAGGGTGCCGCGAGTGGCGATCCAGACATCCAGGGACCAGATGATAGTGACCGCCGCCCAAAAACAAAGCAGAACAAGCACCACTACTAGCGGCCGGCCGGGAAGGTGAAGCCGGCCCTTACGTAGAAGGGTGGCGGCAAAGGCGACCACCGCCGCCGCGACGATCAGGGGCGAGGCCCATCGCGGCTCGAAGAACGCCAGAACCGGCGCCAGGGCGGCGGCGGTGGCCAGGGCGTATGCCGGAACGCCGGCCTTGGCTTGGGTATTGTTGAACAACGTGACGAAGACCTCGAAAAAAAGATCGTCAAATCGATCTTGGCCCTCTGATATGTCAATTGCCCCCTTTCTGTCGAGATTAATGGGCCAATAATATCCTTAATGGAAAATTCCTCCCCAATACGTCTATGAACAAGCCAGCCCCCCTTCTCGGCGCTGTCCTTTGGATATGGGTTGCCGGTTCTCCCGCCGCTTAGCTGTTTCAATTCAGCAATTTTCTCGCTCCCATTCTCTCGTTACTGAAACTGCAATGACCTTCCTTGCCGTTTTGATATTGTAAATCCTCTGCGGTTTCGGCTTCGGGACAGTGATTTTGAAAGCGTTGAGAGTTTCCGATCTGTTGCGCCCCCGAAGAACGTTTGTGCATCGTATTCACCCTAGAGCGTACCCAGATTGATCGAACCCACTTCGTGGGATCGATCAATCACGTGAATCCGCTCTACAACAATTAAGTTAGAGCAAACTCTCCAGATTGATGGGAAGCCTTTGGCGATTCCTATCAAACTGGATTTGCTCTAGGCTTCGGAGCCCTCGGTTGGTTGCTTTTTTTTATGGGCATGGCGGATTTGTTCACTCTGGGGCCGCTTTTCCTCGTCCTCGCCGCGGGGCCATTTCGTTCAGGCACTATGCCAAACTGCCGCCGTTGTTTCGTTCACGCCAACAATGCCGGACAGCCGCTGTTTTTAGGGAAGGAACCGCCGCCTGACGATCATCCACAGCACGGCGAGTACGTGGTAGGCCTTGATCTTCTTGCCTTCGGCGTAGGACCGGCCATGGTAATTGATCGGCACTTCGTAGGCGACGCCCCCTTTCTTCACCACCCGGCAAAGGATCTCCGCATGTTGCTCCCATCCCTCCGCAACCAAGCCGTCCTGGTCGAGCAGGGGACGCCGGTACAAAAGGTAGCAGCAATAGATGTCGGTGAAGGTCATGTTGTAGAAAATGTTGAACACGAAGGTTATGAAACGGTTCCCCAATTTGTGCCAGAAATAAGAAACCCGGGTGAACTGGGGAGCCACCAGGCGGCCACCCATGACGATATCGGCGTCGAAGCTGAGGACTGGCGGAAGCATTGCCGGGAAACTGGCCGCCGAACAGCCTCCCTCTCGGCGCGATATGCATCCTGTACCTCCGATGCACTCGCGTGATGGGTCAATACCTTCCGCTCGCCCATAACAAAACCCCCATATCTGGTGGATACTTGGGGGAGAGAATCACAACATGTACGAATTGATCAAGCGGAATCGGTATTAGCGTTCGACGGAGAGCGTTCCTTCTGGTGGGACAACCGGGTAGGCGACCGCCCACATTCCGCAGACAATCGGAATCAGGATCGCGTATGGCAGCAAGTAGCCGAGTATGGTGCCAAACATGAATATCACCACATACATCGATCCAATGAGTACCAGCTTCAATCCCAGGGCACTCTTGACCGCCTTCGGAACCAGAAGCGCGACGGGAGCAAAAAATGCGAATTCCTTCAATGCCGTAAATGCCAAGAGTGAAAAAGGCACCTGTGTCAGGTTCATTATATTGATATAGCCGAGTTTTTTATCTCCCGTGACGACATAGCTCGACGGATTCCAGAAATCCGGCAATAGGAACAGATCCATGTTGATTCCAAGCAATAGTATCGGTCCGAAAATTACCGGCAGCCAGAAACCTTTTTCCCGCCAGTTTATAATTGCATATATGGCTCCAATGGCGACCCCGGATTCTCTGTTGGCAACGCCGATAAACAGGATGACTAGGACAGCGAAAAGTTGGCGTTTGAGGCTAAAGTAAAGGCCGGCCGCGACAACGGACATTTCTATAAATGTATGTTGATCGTGAATTCGATATGCTGTGCTTACCAACGCTATCCAAGCGTACACCACGATAGCTAATATCGCCAATAGGTTGAAATCAATCCCGCCGCGCAAGTGGCGCACAACCAATGCCGTGAATATAAAACCTACTAATATGACAAGTGAATAATGCAGGTACTGCACATAAAGGGCCACCCGCAGTGATTTTTTCGCAACTAATTTGTAAACTTCCGCTTCAACACTTTTATAAAGCCATCG
>DASCPW010000040.1:0-11842 GCA_036012725.1 Rhodospirillales bacterium | reverse complement strand
CTGGAAAAGCGCCGCCAAAACATAAGCCATGCGTTTTTCGCATGACTGAATTGTGCGATTAACGATGGAATCTCCAGAGTGGGTTTACTATATACCTTAAATCGAATGTTGCTTCGCAACATCAAGTGGAATTCAAGCGCAATGCTTGAAAAAAAGGTTCGTTACTATACGAATCCTTGCGTCACCCAGACGTGAAGTCTCCCTGTTGAACTCGCCGGGCTCTTTAGAGCCCGGTTTTTTTTGTAAAAGAAAATACCATGAATAGTTGCTCTGTTTCTCGGCCGGGCAGTGGCCGAGGCTTCGAAGCGACAGTCATTTTCATGGCGTTATCGGAAACCTATTACATCAGAAGCCGCTTATGTTGCGATGCAACAGAGAGGTTCCCGCCGGGGTTCACAGACAGCAACCTAAGGGTTTGTTTGCCGCCAGCCGTGACTGACGCGGGTCCCCGCTTTGATATCCGTCCCTACCTGGGTATCGGGCGGTGTCATGAGGAGATAGATCTATTTTTTGGCTTCGGCCCGGTCGTTAACGACCTGGTCGGCGACCTTGCCGGTGACTTCCTGCAAGTGGTCGAACTCCCAAACGAACGTGCCGGTGCCCAAGGTGATCGACCGCAAATCGATGATCAGGTCGTGCATTTCCGACTGCGGCAATTGCACTGAAACCTCGTCCCAATCTTTACTGTCTGGTTTGGCGTCGAAACCGAGGATCTGTCCTCTCCTCCCGCTGATCAGGCGTTGGATCTTGGAGGTGAACTCGTTGGGAATGGCAATCTTCACCACGAAGATCGGCTCCAGAAGAACCGGATTGCAATTGGGCATGCCTTCACGCATGGCCAATTGCGCCGCCGCCTTGAAAGCCATGTCGGAACTGTCGACCGAATGGTATTGGCCGTCGGTCAGCGTCACCGAGATATCGACCACCTGGAAGCCCATTGGCCCCCGCTTCATGTAGTTCTTGACGCCGTTTTCAACAGCCGGGATGTACTGTTTGGGCACCACACCGCCGGTAATGGTGTCATGGAAATCAAATCCCGATCCCCTCGGTAACGGTTTGATATCCAGATGGACGTCGCCGAACTGGCCGTGACCGCCGCTTTGCTTTTTGTGACGAGCGTGCTGGGAAATCGACTTGCGGATAGTTTCTTTGTAAGGGACTTGCGGCCGGGCCGAGGTGACCGACATATTGTAGCGGTTTTGCAAGCGATCGAGAGCGATTTGAAGGTGCATTTCACCTTGCCCCCACAGTAGCAGTTCGCCGGTGTCTTGATTTTGCTGAAAGGAAAGGGAGAAATCTTCTTCCGCAAGCTTGGCGAGTGCCCCTGTGAGCTTGACCTCGTCGGCCCGGTTTTCGGCGTGAATGGCCAGGGAGAACAAAGGCGGCAGGGGTTGCGGCCAGTCCGGGCCCTTGGTGTTGCCTGAAGGCGAAAGCATGTCGCCGGAGGCGACGGCGTCCATGCGTCCCAAGGCGACGACGGCGCCGACGCCGGCCTTGGCCAGTTTGTCCTGTTTCTGGCCAAACAAAGTGAAGAGCCCGCTTATTCGGCACCCGTTGACGGTCATGCCATCGGAAATTTCACCACCCCACACCCGCGCCACGGAAAGCTTGCCGGTTTGGCTGCCATGCAGGGTCTTGAAAACCTGCGCCGAAGCCTCGCCCGGTGTTTCCAGCCCCCATCTTTTCGCCGTCACCGACGGCTCGGGAGCTTCGTGACGAAGCGCCTTCCAGAGGCGGCGAACGCCGTTGTCGCTTTCGGCCGAACCGAAGAATACCGGAACGATCAGGTCTTCCTGCAGGTCCTTGGCCAGGTTGGCGTAGATCTCATCGGTGCTGGGAATGATGTCTTCCAGGAGTTCTTCGAGCAAGGTGTCGTTGAAGTCGGCCAGTGCCTCCAGCATTTCGGTGCGCGCTTCCTGCTCGCGCTCGACAACCGGCTCGGGAAGCTGAATGAGATTCGAGGGCTTGCCGGCTTTCCACTGAAATGCCCGTTCGCTGGCCAAGTCCACATGACCGCTAATCTGTTCATCGTCGCGGATGGGGACCTCGCGCAGGATCAACGGCCGTTGGGACACCGTTTGCAAAGCCTCAAGGATGGATTTTATCCTTGTCTGCGCGGTATCCATTTTGTTGATGAAAACAAAGTGCGGAATGTCGTGCTCATCCAGGAACCGCAACACCGGGGCCAGGGTCAGAGCCTTGCTTGTTTCGGGTTCGCAGACGACCACCGCTGTATCCGCCACCATCAGCGCGTTGAAGGTGTCCTGGGACAGTTCAACGGAGCCCGGACAGTCGATGAAGGTCCAGTCTTCGTCCAGGTAGCGGGTGCTGGCGACGGAAAGTTCGGTGCTTCTCTGGCGGTCGCGTGCTTCGGAGGTCCCGTCGCCGACGGTGTTTCCGTCCTTGATGCTGCCCTTGCGGTGGACGGAGCCTGAGACAACAAGAAGGCTCTCCAGCAATGTCGTCTTGCCGCATAAGTAGGGTCCGACAAGGGCCGCGCAACGGTGCTCGGATGGTGCTTTGCCGGTCACGAAATCCTCCCACGGGTTGGTTCCCAGAAAACGGTCATGGGCTCTTAAAGAGCCCGGTCTTTGTTTGGTTATGCCTGAAAGGGTAAAGCCCTAACGCCGGGATGCAAGGAAAAAGGGGAGGCCGGAAAGGGCCATTCCCCGAATGATCGATGCGTGTGCTTATTTCAGCGCCGCCGTGGCCCGCTGGATGCGCTGGCAGGCTTCTTCCAGGAGTTCCGTCGAGGTGGCGTAGGAGACGCGGAAATGCGGCGAAAGTCCGAAGGCTGTTCCGGGCACCGCCGCCACCCCCTGCTCTTCCAGAAGGTAGGAGACCAGATCCTCGTCGGTGGCGATACGTTTGCCGCCGGGCGTGCTCTTGCCGATCAGCTCGCGGCAAGAAGGATAGACGTAAAACGCTCCTTCCGGCCTCGGGCAGACAAGGCCAGTGGCTTGGTTTAAGAGGCCGATGACCAAGTCTCGGCGATCCTTGAATACGGCGTTGTTGGCGGCGATGAAATCGTGCGAACCGGTCAACGCCGCCACCGCCGCCGCCTGGCTTATGGACGAGGTATGGGTGGTGCTTTGCGACTGCACCTTGTTCATAGCCTTGATCAACTCGGCCGGACCGGCGCCGTAGCCCAAACGCCAGCCGGTCATGCAATAGGCCTTGGAGACGCCATTGATGGTCAGGGTGCGGTCGATCAGCGCCGGGGCGACCTGAGCCGGGGTGACGAACTCGAATCCGTCGTAGACGATATGCTCGTAAATGTCATCGGTTAGCACCCATACCTGTGGGTGTTGCAGCACAACGTCGGTGATCGCCCTCATTTCGGCCTTCGTGTAGGCGGCGCCGGTTGGGTTGGAAGGCGAGTTGAGGATCAGCCACTTGCTCTTCGGGGTGATTGCCCGCTCAAGGTCCTCGGGATTGAGCTTGAAATCCGTTTCCGCCGGGCAATCAACGATGACCGGCGTACCCTCGGCCAAGAGGGTGATGTCCGGATAGGAAACCCAGTAAGGGGCCGGGATGATGACCTCGTCGCCGGGATCGAGGGTTGCCATCAGGGCGTTGTAGATGGTCTGCTTGCCGCCGCATCCCACCGTCACTTGCTCGGGCCTGTAGTCCAGTCCGTTGTCGCGTTTGAACTTGCCGCAGATAGCTTGGCGCAGCTCGGGCGTGCCGGCGACGGCCGTGTAGCGGGTTTCGCCCCGGTTCATGGCCGCCTTGGCCGCTTCCTTGATATGATCGGGGGTTTCGAAATCGGGCTCGCCGGCGCCGAGGCCGATGACGTCGTGGCCTGCCTCCTTGAGTTCTCTGGCCTTGGTGGTGACGGCTAGGGTCGCCGACGGTTTGATGCGGCCAAGCCGCTGGGCGATGAAGGGCATTTATTTTCCATTATTTTGGTTGATGGGCTGGCAAGGCAAGACTAAGCCCGCCCCCCCCCCCTGGCAACCGGTGAAAACGGTACTTGAGTCAATTTTTATTGACTGCGTCCATGGGAGAAACTCGTTCTTCCCGAAAGCAGTGGAAGTACCGTCAGAGGTAACTGACCTTGACGATCTCGTAAGATTTCAAGCCGCGAGGCGTGGCCACCTCGACGGAATCGCCCAGGGATTTGCCGATCAGGGCGCTGGCCAACGGCGAGGTAACTGATAGCCGGCCGGAATTGATGTCGGACTCGTGGGAACCGACGATCTGATAGGTTGCTTCTTTTTCGGTATCCTCATCGGCCAGCAGCACGGTGGCGCCGAAACGGACCACGTCGCCGGAAAGCTTGGTGGTGTCGATAACTTCGGCGCGGCTGATGAGGTCCCCAAGTTCAGCCAGCCGTCCCTCGGTGAAACTCTGGCGCTCGCGGGCGGCATGGTATTCGGCGTTTTCCTTAAGATCCCCGTGTTCACGGGCGGCGGCGATGGCGCGGATGATCCGCGGGCGTTCTTCGTTCATCAGTCTTTCGCGTTCTTCTTCCAGCCGGCTCAAACCTTGCGCCGTCATAGGGATTTTTTCCATGGCAGAGCTTCCGATTCTTCCCATTCCGGGCACACACCCATTCATTACGGCAAGGATGTGCAAAAGCGACGGGAAAGATGAAAAAAATGTCTATAACGATGTCTTAAGATACGACTGCAACGGCGCCACATCAAGCCCACCGGCGCGAAACGATTCAATGGCGCCGACGGCCGCCGCCGCCCCGGTCATGGTGGTGTAATGGGGAATGTTGCCCATCAGAACCGAGCGGCGGATGGAATAACTGTCCGCAATGGCTTGGGCGCCTTCGGTTGTATTGATGACCAACTGCACCTCGCCGGAGATGATGGCGTCCACGCAATGAGGCCGGCCCTCCAAAACCTTGTTGATGCGCCTGACACGGAGACCCGCCGCCTCCAGGTGTTTTTGCGTGTCCGAGGTGGCGACAAGGGCAAACCCCATTCCTTGCAACCGTTCCGCCAATTCGCCCGCCGTTTGTTTGTCCCGGTCCTTGACCGAAATGAAAACTGTTCCGCCGTCGGGCAGCCGCGTGCCGGCGCTCAATTGAGCCTTGGCGAAAGCGCCGCTGAAATCGGCGGCGATGCCCATGACTTCGCCCGTCGATTTCATTTCCGGGCCTAGGATAATGTCGACGCCGGGAAAGCGGTCAAAAGGGAAGACCGCTTCCTTGACCGCCACATGGTTCATTGTCGGCGCCGTGATGAGCGAAAAAGAAGAAAGTTTTTCCCCGGTCATGACGCGCGCCGCCAGCTTGGCGATGGGGACGCCGGTGGCTTTGGCGACGAAGGGAACGGTGCGGCTGGCCCTGGGGTTGACCTCGATGACGTAAATGTCGCCGTCCTTGACCGCGAACTGGACATTCATCAGGCCAACCACATTCAATGCCCGGGCCAGCACCGTCGTCTGTCGCTGGAGTTCCTCGACCACGTCCGCGGGCAGGGAATAGGGCGGCAGCGAACAGGCGGAATCACCAGAATGGATGCCGGCCTCCTCGATATGTTCCATGATGCCGGCGACGAAAACGTCACTGCCGTCGCCAATGGCGTCGACATCCACCTCGATAGCGTCATCGAGAAAAGAATCGAGCAGCACCGGGCTATCGCCGGAGACCTGCACGGCTGTCTTCATGTAGCGCAGCAAGGCGGCACGGTCGTGGACAATCTCCATGGCCCTTCCGCCCAACACATACGAAGGGCGGATGACCAGGGGATAGCCAATGTCCTTGCCGACCTTTTCTGCTTCCTCGATCGACCGGGCAAGGCCGTTAGCCGGTTGCCTGAGACCGAGTTCACGGAGCAAGACCTGAAAGCGTTCCCGGTCTTCCGCCAAGTCGATGGCGTCGGGCGAAGTGCCTAGGATGGGAATGCCGGCGGCTTCCAGGGCGGCGGCCAGCTTCAAAGGCGTCTGCCCGCCGAACTGGACGATGCTGCCCTTGAAATCTCCCCTCGACCGTTCGACCCGGATTACCTCGATGACGTCCTCGGCGGTCAGCGGCTCGAAATAGAGGCGGTCGGAAGTATCGTAATCGGTGGATACCGTTTCCGGGTTGCAGTTGACCATGATCGCCTCGATTCCCGCCTCTTTCAAGGCATAGGCGGCATGGACGCAGCAATAGTCGAATTCGATGCCCTGACCGATGCGGTTTGGGCCACCGCCCAGAATGACCACTTTCGGCCGATCGGAAGGATCGGCTTCGCATTCCGCCGGGTTGACCCCATCGCCTTCGTAGGCCGAATACATGTAAGGAGTCCTGGACGGGAATTCGGCGGCGCATGTATCGACCCGCTTATAGACGGGATGGACATCCAAACGATGGCGCCGCGAGGTCACTTCCGTCTCCGTCCGGCCACTAAGTTCGGCCAACCGCCCGTCGGAAAATCCAAGTTTTTTCAGGTCCAGCAGATTCAACGCCTCGCCTGCAAGCCCTTGCCCCCGGATTTCCTCTTCCGCATTGACCAGAGACCTGATCTGATCCAGGAACCAAGGATCGTATTTGCAGGCTGCTTGAATTTCGTCCAACGCGACGCCTAAGCGAAAAGCTTGGGCAATGACCAGGATGCGTTCGGGCCGGGGTTTGGACAAGGCGGCGAGGACGGCTTCGGTGTTGATACCGTTGTCCGTCTTGGCGCCTTCGATTTCGACCTCGTTCAGGCCGGTCAGCCCGGTTTCCATCGACCGCAGTCCTTTTTGCAAGGATTCGGCGAATGTGCGGCCGATGGCCATGGCTTCACCCACGGATTTCATCGACGTAGTCAGTTCGGGCTTGGTGCCGGGAAATTTTTCAAAGGTGAAGCGGGGGATTTTGGTGACCACGTAATCGATGGTCGGCTCGAACGAGGCCGGTGTCACGCCGGTGATGTCGTTCATCAATTCATCCAAGGTATAACCGACGGCCAGTTTGGCGGCGACCTTGGCAATGGGAAAGCCGGTCGCCTTCGAGGCCAGCGCCGATGACCGGGAAACGCGCGGGTTCATCTCGATTATGACCAGGCGGCCGGTGGCGGGGTCGACGGCGAACTGGACGTTGGAGCCGCCGGTGTCGACCCCTATTTCGCGCAGCACCGCTATCGAGGTGTCGCGCATGATCTGGTATTCCTTGTCGGTCAGCGTCAGGGCCGGCGCCACGGTGATGGAATCGCCGGTATGCACGCCCATGGGATCGATATTTTCGATAGAGCAGATGATGATGCAGTTGTCGGCTTGGTCGCGGACTACCTCCATCTCATATTCTTTCCAGCCGAGGACTGATTCCTCGACCAGGACCTCGCCGACCGGCGAGGCGGCAAGGCCATGCGCCACAATGTTCTCGAGCTCTTCCCGGTTGTAGGCGATGCCGCCGCCGATGCCGCCTAGGGTGTATGATGGGCGGATGACCAGCGGCAGGCCGAAGGCTTGCAGGCTTTCTCGGGCCTCGTCCAAGGACTTGACCAATCGGCTTTGCGGACATTCCAGGCCTATGTGGACCATGGCGTCGCGGAACTGCTGGCGATCCTCGGCCTTGGCGATAACGTTCTTGTCGGCGCCGATCATCTCGACATCAAATCTTTTCAGGGCCCCGGACCTGGCCAGTTCCATTGCCACATTCAGTCCCGTTTGCCCGCCCATGGTCGGCAGCAAGGCATCGGGTTTTTCGTGTTCGATGACCCGTTCAAGAATCTCGGGCTCGATAGGCTCGATGTAAGTGGCGTCGGCCAAACCGGGATCGGTCATGATGGTGGCAGGGTTGGAATTGACCAGGATCACCCGGTAGCCTTCTTCTTTAAGCGCCTTGCAGGCCTGGGCGCCGGAATAGTCGAACTCGCAGGCCTGGCCGATAATGATGGGCCCGGCGCCGACGATGAGGATAGAGGAGATATCGGTGCGCTTTGGCATGGCGGACCTACCTCGCTTGACGAGGCAACGACGCCTCCATCATTCCGATGAACTTCTCGAACAGGTAATGACTGTCCTGGGGGCCGGGCGAGGCCTCGGGGTGGTACTGGACGGAGAAGACCGGCTTGCCCTCGACTTTCAGGCCCTCGAGCGTACCGTCGAAGAGCGAGGTGTGGGTCTCGATGACGTTGCCGGTCAAGCTGTCGCGGTCAACGGCGAAACCGTGGTTCTGGCTGGTGATCTCGACTCGCCCCGTCGCAAGATCCTTAACCGGCTGGTTGGCGCCACGGTGTCCCATATGCATCTTGTATGTCTTGGCGCCCAGGGCCAAAGCCAGCATCTGGTGGCCCAAACAGATGCCGAATACCGGCAAGCCCCCGGCGAGCACATCTTTGATCATCGGCACCGCGTATGCGCCCGTCGCCGCCGGGTCGCCTGGGCCGTTCGACAAGAATACACCGTCGGGCCGCAAGGCCAGAACCTCTTTGGCGGTCGCCCAGGCTGGCACCACGGTGACCCGGCAACCGGCGGAGGCCAGGCACCTCAAGATATTGCGCTTGGCGCCGTAATCAACTACGACGACGTGAAATTTCGGCTTTTTCTGGCGCCCATATCCGGCCTGCAAGGACCATTCGGTCTCATCCCAGGCATAGGTCCCGGCGCAGGTGACGTCCTTTGCTAGGTCCATGCCTTCGAGACCCGGCCAGGACCGGGCCATGCGGCCGAGGGTCTCGGTGTCGATGTCGTCGCAAGCGGCGTGCGCCAAAGCACCGTTGGGAGCGCCGCCATCGCGAATGCGCCGGGTCAGCCGACGGGTGTCGATCCCGGTGACGGCTACCAAGTGCATGGATTTCAGCCATTCATCCAGGTGCCCGGCGGCTCGCCAGTTGGCTGGGCCGGTGATGTCGGTGCCCAAGACGCAGCCGCGCACGGCCGGAGTCGTTGTTTCAATATCCTCCCCATTGACGCCGACATTGCCGATGTGCGGGAAGGTAAAGGTGATGATCTGCCCGGCGTAGGATGGATCGGTGAGGGTCTCTTGATAACCGGTGATGGCGGTATTGAAGCATACCTCGCCGACCGCCACGCCGGGGGCTCCCGCGCCGCGCCCCCAAAAAACTGATCCGTCCGCCAATACCAGCGCCGCATTGGCTTTGGATGGTTTGGTGGCGGAGCGCGCGGGGGAAGTGGCAGGGTCGGACATCAAACGGCGCATCCTCTGCTTTCACGCTTGCGCGAGCGCCTGGGCGGCGGTATTCAACCGGCGCCTTTGTGGGGCCGCGCGCTGGCAGGTGCCCGGACTATAGGGGCATGAGTTTCAGAATGTTGGCTAGACCGGTTTCATAAGCAAAAGCCGTGCCGCCGTCAAGATTTCATTCTCAAAAAAATATCTTATATTTCAATGGGTTATTTTATCTCAAGAATTTGCCTTATGCGCTGTTTTTCGCTAACGTCAGCGGTTCCCGAAAACTTCCATGGATGCTCCATGCTCCGCAGTAGTATCACTGACGCCTTGAAAGAGGCCATGTTGTCCAAAAGCCAGGAAGTGATTGCCGCCTTGCGGTTGATCCTGGCGGCGCTCAAAGACCGCGATATTGCCGCCCGCGCCAAAGGGAACCTGGAAGGGGTCGGTGATGACGAGATTCTCGCTTTGTTACAGTCCATGATCAAGCAGCGCAGCGAAAGCATCGAAATGTACGAAAAAGGCGGCCGCCTCGATCTTGCCGAACGCGAGACGAAGGAAATCGCCACCATCAAGCAATTCCTGCCCGAGCAAATTGCCGATGATAAGTTGGTCGATGCGATCACCTCGGTGATCATCGAAGAGAAAGGCAAAACCCTCAAGGACATGCGGCGGGTTATGACCGCCTTGAAGGAGCGCTACGCCGGGCGTATGGACTTCGCCAAGGCCAGCGCCGTGGTCAAGAAACAGCTGAGTTGAATGGCGTTTTCATCTCAATTTCTTGATGAATTACGCGCCCGCCTCGAACTCGCGGGCACCATCGCCCGGCGCGTTCGGCTGACCAAGAAGGGCCGGGAACATATTGGCCTTTGTCCTTTTCACAAGGAAAAGACGCCGTCCTTCACGGTCAACGAGGACAAGGGATTTTATCATTGCTTTGGCTGCGACGCGCATGGTGGCGTCATCGATTTCGTCATGCAAATGGACGGGCTCTCCTTCCCCGAAGCGGTCCGGTATCTGGCCGCCGAGGCCGGAATGGAGGTCCCCGCCGACACTCCGGAGGAGTGCCAACGGAACCGCCACCGCCAATCCCTCCTCGATATCCAGGAGACGGCTTGCGTCTATTTCGAGAAAATGTTGCGTATGCCCGAGGGCAAGGCGGCCAGCTACTATCTTAGTGGCCGTGGCCTGGACGATGATACCATAAAGCGGTTCCGATTGGGTTTTGCGCCCGACGCGCGTGGCGCGCTGAAGACGGCGCTGGGCGGCGACGGCATTTCCGAGGAACTGTTAAGCGACGCCGGGCTGGTCATCCGTCCCGATGAGGGCGGGCGCGCGCCCTATGACCGTTTTCGCCGCCGGGTGATGTTTCCGATCACCGATGCCGGCGGGCGGATCATCGCCTTTGGCGGACGAATCTTGAGCAACGGCGAGCCCCAACAAACAGGCGCCAAATATCTCAACTCGCCGGAAACGGATCTTTTTCAAAAAGGCCGGGTGCTTTACGGCTTGGCCCAGGCGAAAGCGGCGGCAAGAAAAAGCGGCCGGCTGATCGTCACCGAGGGCTATATGGACGTCATTGCCCTGGCGCAAGCCGGCTACCAAGAAACCGTCGCCCCATTGGGAACGGCCCTGACGGAGGATCAGATCGGCATACTGTGGCGTTTGGTCCGCGAACCGGTGCTTTGTTTCGACCCCGACGCGGCGGGTCAACGCGCCGCCGCCCGCGCCGCCGAGCGGACGTTGCCGTTATTAAAGCCCGGATATGGTCTCAGGTTTGCGTTCCTGCGCACGGATACGGGCGACGATCCCGATGGCGTCAGCCGGCGATACCCGCGGCAATTCATGGACAGAACGGTTGCCGACGCCCTTTCGTTGTCCGACATGCTGTGGCGAATGGAAGCTGGCACGGGATCGGTAAAAACGCCGGAACAGCGGGCCGCCTTGCAAAAGAAGTTGCAGGATCACGCCCGAAGGATCAATGATCCGACCGTGCGGGCGCATTTCCTTCGCTCCTTCAAGGAGCGGATATGGCAAATGGGAAAAGGGCGCCGGATGCCGGCGGTCCGGATCGACCCGGGAACGGTATCCGCTTCACCGGTGGGGGGCGATCGCATCGCTCAGCGGACACTGATCGCCATCATCATCAATCACCCAGATTTTTTCCCCAATGTGGAGGAACAGTTCGGCTGCATGCATTTTGACGACGAATCCCTCGATCGTTTACGCCAGGAGCTCGTCATGATGCTGTCCGGCAATTGCCAATACGACGCCGAGAGCGTCAAGGAAGAGCTTGGCCGGCGTGGCCTCTCGGAAAGTATTGACTCCCTTTATAGCGACGCCTCGCTCAGACGCCACCGGATGATCGGCCCGCGGGCCACGAACGGCGACATCCGGGCAAGCTGGGATGACAGCTTGCGATATTTGCGGAAAATGGCCTTCGCCGCTGAAACCGACAAACAAATTTCAGCGAAAGGCTTTTCGGATGAAGAATTGCGCCGAATCGTCGAATTGAAACGGGCGCAACTCGGAGAAGCGGAAAGCTGACGAGAATCCAGCGGGAACGGCCGCCACGCAATGAAACGATACTTACTATTGTTGGGTCTTTTTTCCCTGGCAACATAAAGTCCCCGTTCTTGACAAACCCCACTGCCTGCTTTTAAAGACAGTTTTGGGGATGAGTGCCTTGATTCCATGAGGCGGAAACACTACCTCAGCGGTGACGGTTTGCGGAGGGGTTGGCAACGGGGCCTGCCCCAGGAATTCGGGATTCGCGCTTTTTGTCCACTC
>DASCPW010000039.1:0-2770 GCA_036012725.1 Rhodospirillales bacterium | reverse complement strand
TGGGGAAATTTGGCGCGGGCCTTGTTGGAGCGGGCCTGATCCTGGTTGTCAGCCATGATTTCGATATAATGGGTGTCGCCCCAGTCATCAGCAAGGTGCTTATGACGCTCGCCGGCGCCTTGGAAAAACCGGTTTGGCTTGTCCTGCCTTATGTCCCGGACTGGTGGTGGCTGATGGAAGGCGATAAATGCCCCTGGTACCCGACCATGAGACTGTTTCGCCAAACCTCGCCTGGCGATTGGGGCGGTGTTTTTGATTGGGTAGCCAAAGCGCTGCTAGAAATTCACCAGGAAATTCGGTGACAATCAATTAGTGGCTTTCCCAGTCACTTGGCAAACGTTCATCGGGCTTTAGCAGCAACCGCTTGACGCGGCCGGCGCCGCAAACATGAACCCGGAGTATCTCCTCGATATCGTTCTCCGAGGCGTAGGTATACCAGACACCCTCGGGGTAGATGACCATGATCGGGCCAAGTTCACAGCGGTCCAGGCAGCCGGCGGCATTGACGCGGGTTTTTTTCAGGCCGATTTCCTTGGCGCGGCGCTTCATGTAATCGCGAAGTGCCCCGGACCCCTTGGCGGCGCAGCAGCCGCGGGGATGCTCGTCGGCGCGGACGTTGGTACAGCAGAACAAATGGGTCGTGTAATAGAGGCGTGGATCGTTGGCCATCGGCTATAAAATCATCGACAATCGGTGTTTGCGCGGAATCCAATGATAACGCGGGACGCTAGGGGAAGGACAAGGCTCCTTTTTCTTCAACTTATTGGCAATAAAGGCGGAAAACAGATATAATATCAAGTTAACAGCGGCTATCGTGCGGCCGTCTCCCCAGAATAGGGAGTATCGCAATGGAGAAGATTGCAATTGTCATTATTATCTTTTTTCTCACCGCCTGCTCGACCGAGAAGGTCAACCAAGGTGCTATGTTGGGCGCTGGCCTAGGGGCGCTTGCCGGTGGCTTTGTAGGCTACCAATTCGGCGGCGGTCTGGGTCAAGCTCTTTACACGACCGCCGGAGTCGTCGCTGGTGGCAGCGTCGGACATGTTCTTGGCGAAAGGTTTTTATCATCCGATATTTTCGAATTTAAACTGACGGCTTTCAAGACCTTTGTCGGCGCCAGGGACGGTGAAATCCACGGTTGGTCAAATTCAAAAACTGGCCATAGCGGCATCTTCCGGGCGGCTTGCACCTTCCACGCCCGCAATGACCATTATTGCCGCGACTATTCAAGCACCGTCGCCTTTATGGTGCGAATGCAGACCACTAGCGGCACTGCTTGCCAACTGGCGGACGGTACCTGGAAAGTGGTGGCGCAAGAATTCGGCTGATGTCGCCAGACATCGCTAGCAACCGTAAAGAGCCGCCTTCAAGGCGGCTCTTTTTTTTGCTGGTGTCCACGGTGTTGGGGATTCGTTAATAAATCGCCTGCATTATTGAGCCTTGCGGGAAGGCGAAACCAGAAAGAAAAACAAACAAACTGTAGAGGAAAATATGATGCATCGTATCCCGTGCTTATTGCCGGTTCTCCTGTTTCCCTTATTTATCGCCGCATGTTCGCTTCCCGTTCAGGTCGCAACTTTCGTCGCCGACGGGATCAGCCTTTTCTCCACAGACAAAACCGTCTCTGACCATGGCATTTCCATGGCCATGGATAAGGATTGCGCCGTATGGCGCGGCCTGAAGGGCGATGAAATCTGCAAGGACGAGGCAAAGGATGGCGTGATGACGGCCTCTCAGTCCGGCCCAGTCGCATCGCCACCGGCCGCCGGCCGCCCTGCCCTTGCCCAGGTCGAATCGGTCGAAAAGGAAGTTTTGAGCGCAATCCCCGCCACCGTGAAGCCATTATCAAACCCTCGCCAGCCGGCGGCGCGCCAACCGGCTGGCGTCCTCGCCCTCGCCGAGCCGAACTCCTTGGTTGCTTTTGGCGCCACGCCAGTGGTCAAGCAAGCCAGGCCGGCCGACGTTGCCCAATCCGGCCAGAACAGTCAGGGCGGCGGTGCAAAGAGTGGTTACCATTTCGTTCTGGCTAGTTTCTCCATTCGCGGCAACGCCGAAAAACTGCTGCACCTCAACGCTGGACTATCGCCTAAGGTGATGACGGCGAAAGTCAAGGACCGGACCATGTATCGAGTGATCGTCGGCCCCGTCGCGCCAGAGCGAAGGAAGACAACCAGCAAACGGCTTGCCAAAACTGGTTTTGCTGATGTCTGGGGTATTCACCTGAAACCGGGCATAGGCGTTCAGGGCAACGCGATGCTGGCCGCCTTGCCCTAAAGGCCTGGTGTAAGCGGATTTAGATCTAGCCAGCGCGCCCTTGCGCGCTGGCGGCGACACTAGGGCGGTTTTTCTTAGGGACGCCTGCCAGTTCACGCACCATGAGCGATCAAAATATGGATAGCCAGAACGGTTCCGGCGAGCTTTTAGAAGCTCATTCCGAGAACCACCATCTGAAAAACACCATCAACGCGCTGCGCGATGAACTGGTGAACATGCGCTACGAAAAAGAAGAAGCCGTCCAGAAGGACTTCGGCACCGCCAACGACGAATTGTCCAGCTTAAAGATACGGCGCTCTCTTTCCGCCAACGCCGGGATCGACCACACATAGAAAGACCGTGCCTGCCGCAAACACTTCAACATAGGCCGGCAGCAGGTAAGCGGCGACTTGCGGGTTAAATGGGGAGAGGTCGGCAAAAAGATCGACGATGCTAACTTCCGGCGCTTGACGGTAAAGCACCGCCTTGATTTGCCCCACATAAGGGCCAGTCGAAC
>DASCPW010000038.1:0-4540 GCA_036012725.1 Rhodospirillales bacterium | reverse complement strand
AATTGTCAGACGAAAAAACAGCAAAGTAATTATTTCTTATCATAATTTTAAAGAAGCAAGACGCCTTCCGACAACAGCATGCTTCGTGGATTCACTCCAGGCGAGATAAGTTCGGCGTGCCTGGGAAGCCCCGGTAAATTTTTTACGCTTTCCACGGTCCATACGTTTAACGGTGCTTCCGGGCGAACGAAAATGTCGCCGCATCTGATCGGGTTCGGATTTGCCATTTCAAAGGTCCTTCCATTCAATTTTGGAGATCAATGCCGGTTAAAAATATCCTGGCAATGGTTTCGCGTCTGTTAACGCTGGCCCTTTGAAAAATGGCCACCCCATTGGCGACCGTGAATTTCCCGCCACGTTGCGGGCATGAGAAAATAGCCGGTTTCAAGGAGAGATGGCAGGTTTGCAATTCGCCGATTATGAATCAACGGTTAACGGGTGATTCAGCCTCCGTTAACGGCTAGCGGGTAAACTTTATCATCATAAGACTTTCAAACAACAAACAACCAGGAAAGCATCGATGACATTCTTGCACCCAGGAAGATCGACCGGCGCCGTCATTGAGCAATTATGCCGCCCCATTAGCGTCGGTGAATATCCATCGGATTACCTTTCAGGCTCCACCAACATGCAACGCGAAAGATTTCTTGATGAACTAACCCTAGAGTGGGTCCGCCGGACGATCGAGGGTGGCCGTTTTCGCTCCCGGTTGCCCTCCCAAAGCTGTTAATAGCGGTTTTTCAACGGTTTAGTTTTGCCGTTGCCGCTTTTCGGTTTTCTTCTCCAGCTATTCTTAAACCCGGTATAATGCCCCTAGGAATTCTTGGGGAGATACGGCATGCGCGGTGCGGTAATCGGCATCGTCATTGGTCTGGTGGTTGGCGTCGTCATCGGCGCCACGGTGATCGCTCCCCGATCGACATCGCCGCACCAGCAGACGGGGTTGGGGACCGCCGAACACGGCAACCCCCCGGCGCCGTTGTTGCCAGCCAAATCCAAGCCGTCGGTGCACTGGAAAATGGCCAGCGCCTTTCCGGCTTCCTTGCCCCTGCTGGGGACCTTAGCCAAGCGCCTGGAGAAGAAAATTTGGCGGATTTCCGGCGGCGAAATCAAGATTAAGTTCTTCGCGCCCGAGGCCTTGGTTCCATCCCGGGAAATTTTCGATGCCGTCGCCTCGGGGGCCATCGACGCGGCCTTTTCGTCACCGGGCTTGTGGAGTGGCAAGATCCCCGCCCTGCAATTGTTCGCCGCCGTCCCCTTCGGTCCCGGCCCAGTGGAGTATATGGCCTGGATTTATTTTGGCGGTGGCCGGGAGTTGTTCGAGGAGATCTATCGCAAAAACGGTCTACATGGTGTCTTTTGCGGCCTCTCCGCGCCCGAGGCCGGCGGCTGGTTCCGCAAGCCCATCCATGTCTTGGAGGACTTCAAGGGCCTCAATATGCGGATCCTGGGATTAGGCGCCAAGGTCATGGAAAAACTGGGAGTAGTGACAAACGGGTTTTCCGAAGGCAACCTCTTCATGGCCTTGGAATCGGGGACCATCGACGCCACCGAGTTTTCCATGCCCGTCATTGATCTTAAGATGGGTTTCCACGAGATGAGCAAGCACTACTACTTTCCCGGCTGGCATCAGCCATCGACTTTTTTCGACCTGATGATCAACTTGCAAAAATGGGACGCCCTTTCGTCCATCGCCAAATCCCGAATCGAGGCCGTCTGCGGCGACAACGTCCGCCACGGCTTGGCCGAGAGCGAGGCGAAGCAGTTCCCGGCCTTAAAGAAATTCACCGCCAAGGGAATCGCCATTCACCGCTGGCCGGCGGAGATCATGGAGGCCCTCGATGGAGCCTGGCAGAAGGTGGCCGCCGAGGAGGCGGCCGCCGACGACGACTTCCGGCGCGTCTGGAACTCGTTGACCTCGTTCCGCAAGAACTACGCCATCTGGAGGGAACTGAGCGAGCCGTAAGGTGCTATTCGAAAACGGGGTCCGGTTTGCGTTCGCTTGTCTCCGCCGTTTCGCCACCGGATACGACGGGCGCCGTCTCAGGGCTGTCCGGCTTGGCCGGCGGCGGCGGTTCACCGGCCTTCTCTTTCGTTTTAGCGGCATGCACGGTACCGGCGCGGGCACGGGCGATGGCGATTGCCTTTTCCAGATCGGCTCCAGAACAGAGTTCCAGGCCAACCGGATTCTGCGGTTTGATGTTGGGAGTGTTCCAGTGGCTCTTGTCGCGAATGGCATTGATGGTCGGCTTGGTGGTGCCGATAAGCTTAGAAATCTGCCCGTCACTGAGTTCCACATAGTTTTTCAGCAACCAGGCGATAGCGTCCGGCCGGTCGCGGCGTTTGGAGAGCGGCGTATAACGCGCCCCTTTCGATTTCAACTTCGACAAGAGGATGCTGGGAGCCGCGGGTTTCAAACTGGCGCTGGGATCTGTGGCGCAACGGTTGATCTCGTCCAGGGTCAACTGCCCACTAGCGATAGGGTCCATACCCTGCATGCCGGTCGCCACTTCCTCATCGGCGATAGCCTGCACTTCCAGTGGATGTAATAAGCAAAAGTCGGCGATTTGCTCAAACGTAAGGGCGGTGTTTTCGACAAGCCACACCGCCGTCGCCTTCGGCATAAGAGGCCGCGCCATTGGTTGCTCCTAAATCAAAATTAATAGAAGGGCCTGATGTTTGGGCAGGCCATGACCGAGTTCCTGATTTTTTTCACTATACCGCCGGATAAACTTCCGGGTCAAACCACCAGCACGATCTTGCCGAAATGGTTGCCGCTTTCCATGAGGCGATGGGCATCGGCGGCTTCGGCGAGCGGGAAAGTGGCATTGATCACGGGCTTGATGCCGCCGGCGGCGATCAAAGGCCAAATTCGCTCTTGCAAGGCGCCGGCGATGGCTCCCTTGCGCTCCACGGTTTGCGGGCGCGGGGTCGAGCCGGTGATGGTCAGCCGTTTGAGCATAACCGGCAAAAAGTTAATCTCCGCCTTTGATCCTTGCAAATAAGCGATGTTTACCAGGCGGCCGTCGGCGGCGAGCGCCTTGATGTTGCGCTCGATATAACCGCCACCGACCATATCGAGAATGACATCAACCCCTTTGCCGTTTCCAAACTCCTTGGCGACATCCACGAAGTCCTCTTGCCGGTAATTGATGGCGCGTTCCGCGCCCAGTTCCATGCACAACGCGCATTTCTCGGCCGTTCCGGCGGTAGCGATAATGCGAGCGCCTAGGCGGTTAGCCATCTGGATGGCGGCGGTGCCGATGCCGCCAGCGCCGCCATGGACAAGAAATGTCTCGCCGGGTTTGAGGGCGGCCCGTTCAAAAATGTTGGTCCAGACGGTGAAAAAGGTCTCTGGAACCGCCGCCGCCTCAATCATGTTCAGTCCATCTGGTATGGGCAGGCATTGAGGCGCGGGGACGGCGCAGTATTCCGCGTATCCGCCACCGCTGGTAAGAGCACAGAGGCTGTCACCTGCTTTCCAGCCGGCAATGTCGTCGGCGACGGCGGCGACGACGCCGGCGACTTCCAGGCCGAGGATATGGGTAACGCCCCGTGGCGGTGGATAATTCCCCTGACGCTGAAAGATGTCGGGACGATTGACTCCCGCCGCCGCCACCCGCACCAGTATCTCGCCGGCCGCCACCTCTGGCGTTGGCCGGGTCGCTGGTTTAAGAACCTCGGGGCCGCCGAATTCGGCAATCTCGACGCAGGTCATGGAGATTGGCGGTTTGCCGCTCATGATGTTCTCGCTTGGTCGTATCAGCGCCGGTCTAGTATGTTCGCACCTTTCTGGCAAGGAGAATGAGCCATGGATGTGGATGATCTTGAGCCGCGAAAAGAGCAGCCCAAACCGAAAAATCTGGAGGTCATGTCCATTGAGGCGTTGAGAGAGTACATCACCGAACTGGAGACGGAAATAACCCGTGTCGAACAGGCAATTACCAGCAAGGATAAAGCGCGAGATGGGGCCGAAACTTTTTTCAAAAAATAGAACAATGCCGCCGGGCCGGCATTGGCGGCATCCCGCAAACACAACCCGTGTTTTAATTCCTGGGGATTAAGGGTTTTTTAAATTGTCTCGACTAGATTCAAAAATGAACGGGGCGGGGTCTATCAACGGCCCTTCGAACGTTTCGTTCATTTCGACGCCTCCCTGTAAAACTCGACCGCCCCTTTTGGGGCGGTCCTTTTCCTGGCCTTTACAGCCGCGTCTCTTGGCCCTTGACCGAACCCTATCGCAATAGGTATATTTATTTAACAAATAAAAGAAATGTGGCGAGTTTAACAGGCTTGAAGCACTTAAGATTAAGGGGATTTCACGCTTGAGCGAAGAGGCAAAAGCTTCTTCGTCAAAGCGGGGGACTTATTCAACACCAGGTTTCTTAAACGTAAAAACGGCTCTGAGTGTGACCTAGGATTCCGTGGGGCGCGACCAAATATCAATTGGGCCGCGGAAACTGTTTGAATAGATCCAGACAATTTACCCCCTTAAAGGGTGGTGGCGGATGAACGGACGATCAGGTAGTTGGGATCGTCC
>DASCPW010000037.1:0-3674 GCA_036012725.1 Rhodospirillales bacterium | reverse complement strand
CCGTTGCGTCCCGTCGACGATGATATCGAGCACCGTATCGGAGGATTGGGCCATCGCTGAAGACGTCAGGCCCAGAACCGTTGTCAACCAGCAAAAAGCAATTATGCGAAACAAGTGCCGCAAGCATTCCCCCAATAATAAAGAGTGATCAGGTGAAGAGTTGTTTAATAAACTCGAACACCTTCAGGTATACCAAATCGTTCCACGTCGCAAAAATCATAAGGAGAAATACCAGAATCAAGCCGAAACGGAAACCGTATTCTTGCGTCTGGGGTTTTAAAGGCCGCCCGAGAAAGGCCTCAACCACATAGAAGAGCAGATATCCGCCATCCAAAACCGGGATTGGAAAAAGGTTGATGAGACCCAGATTTACGGATAGAGCCGCCAGAAAAAAGACACAGTTAATGGGGGTCTGGCACATCTGTCCTGAAAATTGAGCAATCCTGATCACCCCGCCCAGTTCATCCGTGGACCGCGACCCGGTGATCATTTCGCCAACGCTGAAGAGAATTTGCGTGGCCAGTCCGAACGATCTTTCCACCGCCATCCAGGTGGCCATAAACGGGTTCTGGCGTTCGTATTCGATCCGCTCGGGGTCCGGCATCACACCCAACAGGCCATATTCCCTTTTCGTTCCTTGATGGTCCACGAGCTTGTGGCGTGTCGGCGTCGCTTGCAAGGGCAAGTCCACGCCGTCGCGGCGGATAAGAAGATCGATGCGAACGCCCGGATTGGCCCTGACAATGCGCCGCAAGTCACTGAACCAAGCGATGGTTTGCCCATTGATGCCTAAGATGTGGTCGCCTGGCCTGAGACCGGCCTCGGATGCCGCGCTTTCCGGCTGTACTTCGCCAATGACAGCCAACGGCACTGGCAAACCGACGGTGGTGAACAAACCGGCGAGGACAATAAAAGCAAATAAAAAATTGGCAATGGGGCCGGCGGCGACGATGGCGGTGCGTTGGCTAAGCCGCTTGTTATGGAAGGAAACGGCCAGCTCCTCCGGCGTCATGGGCTGTTGATCTTCGGTGTCGCCGGCGATGTCGGCCTCACCGAACATTTTGACGTAGCCGCCCAAAGGCACGGCGCTTATTTTCCAACGCGTTCCGGTGCTGTCGTTCCAGCCATAAACTTCGGGGCCAAAGCCGATGGAGAATACTTCGACCCGTACGCCATTCAACCGGGCTAGCAAGTAATGACCCAGTTCATGAACAAACACCAGGATCGTCAGAACAACAAGAAAGACGACAATGTAATCCCAAAAAAAATCAATCATTTTAGTAACATATAATGCAACCCACACGCCCCTGCCGAAATTCCATAGCCCTACAGGAAGTCATTAAAATTAATATTTAATCAATTTTTTGGCGATGTCACGGGCTTCGTCATCGGCGTTGATGACATCGCTAAGGCTTTCCAGGCGGAACTCAGGCGCCGCTTCGAGGGCTTGCTCGACGATGCGGATGATATCGAGAAAGTCTATACGGCCGCTGAGGAAGCTCTCCACCGCGACCTCGTTGGCGGCGTTCATGATGGTCGGCGCGCCGCCACCGGCTTGCAACGCTTCACGGGCCACTCTCAGGGCCGGGAAGCGCTCCAGGTTGGGGGCTTCGAAGGTGAGAGTGCCGATTTCGGCCAGGGATAAGCGTGGCGCCGGTGTCGGCATGCGTTTCGGCCAGCCGAGGGCATAGGAGATGGGAGCGCGCATGTCGGGCGTGCCCAACTGGGCCAAGACCGAGCCATCGACGTAATCGACAAGGCTGTGGACCACCGACTGGGGATGCACAAGAATCTCGATGCGCTCTTCCGGAACGGGGAAAAGATGACGGGCCTCGATCAGCTCCAGCCCTTTGTTCATCATGGTCGCGCAATCCACCGAAATCTTGGCGCCCATGTCCCAGTTGGGGTGGGCCAAGGCCTGCTCCGGCGTCACCCGGGCCATGGCTGTGATGTCCATCTCCCGGAAGGGGCCGCCGGAGGCCGTCAATATGATGCGCGCCACTTTGTCGGGGTTGGCAAAGTCAAAGACTTGGAAAATAGCGCTATGTTCGGAATCGACTGGTAATAAGGTGCCGCCGCAGCGGGCGATCTCCTTCATCAGCACGTCGCCGGCCGAAACCAGGCATTCCTTGTTGGCCAGGCCGATAATGGCGCCGCGCTTGGCGGCCGCCATGGTCGGCTCTAGTCCAGCCATGCCGACGATGGAAGCCATCACCCATTCGGCCGGCCTGCTGGCCGCCTCGATGATCGCTTCCGCCCCCGCCGCGGCTTCAATTCCCGAGCCGGACAGGGCCTTCTTGAGATCGCGATAACAGGAGGCATCGGCGGCGGCGGCAAAACGAGCGCCCAGCCGCCGGGCTTGATCGGCCAGGAGGGCGATATTGCAGTTGGTGGTCAAGGCCTCGACCTGAAAGGTATCGAGTTGTCTTTGAACAAGGTCGATGGTATTGCCGCCAACCGATCCCGTAGAACCGAGGATGGTGACCCGGCGTGGCGCCGTTTCGGCTCGCGGTTGGGAGCGTCTTACAACCATCTCAGAATACTGCCGTCACCGGCCAGACTTATCAATGCAACAGTCAAGGCTACCGCCAAAAGCCCGTCCACCCTGTCGAGAAGGCCGCCATGGCCGGGAATGAGGGTGCCGGTGTCCTTGACGCCGCATCGGCGCTTGATCCAGGATTCGAGGAGATCCCCGGCTTGTTCCACGACGCCAAGAACGGCGCTGAACGCGCCCAGAGTTAAAATGCCGCCCTGTCCGAGAACCATCGCCGTCGCCGAACCGGTGGCGCCGGCACAGGCGACGCCGCCGATCAGGCCGGCCCAGGTTTTGTTGGGGCTTAGAGCGGGGGCAAGCTTGAGCCCGCCGATCCAGCTCCCAAAAACATATGCGCCGCAATCCGTTGCCCAAACCAGGGCGAGCAACCAGAACACCGTGCCCCGGCCGAAATCCTCGTCGGCGCGAAGCCAAATGAGCGCCAGCGCCGGCACCCCGATGTACAAAAATCCGCCGGCAAGCCAAAGGAACCGGCCGTCCGGCCGGGAAAGCCGGTCGTTACCGGCGCTGAACAAGCGGCTCCATTCCCACGCCATGATCAGGACGCCGACGGCGATAAGAATGTCGAAGTATGGCGGCCCGACATAAACAACCGCCAATACAGGCGGCGCCAGAACGGCGGCCGAGAGTAGGCGCGTTGTCAGCGCCCCCCGGCCGGCGTCAGCCACTGGATGTGCCATAACGCCGTTCACGGCGATGATATTCCCTAACGGCGTTTGTAAAGTCTTCTTTCGAGAAATCGGGCCATAAAGTATCGACGAAAATGAGTTCGGTATAAGCCATCTGCCAGAGCAGAAAATTGCTGATACGCTTCTCGCCGCTGGTCCGGATCAGCAGATCCGGGTCCGGAATATCGGCCGTGAACAAACGTTCCTTGAAGACTGTTTCGTTTATTTCCTCGGGGTTTAGCGATCCCGACCTCACTTCACCGGCAAGGCGGCGCGCCGCACGGACGATTTCAGTGCGCCCGCCATAGCTCAAGGCGACGGTCAATGTTAGGCGGTCGTTGCCGGCGGTAAGCTTTTCCGCCTTGTCGATCAGCTTGACGATATCGTGGTCCAACCGGTCGCGCTCTCCAATGATACGAAAGCGAATGCCGTTTTCGTTCAGGTAGTCGATT
>DASCPW010000036.1:0-14970 GCA_036012725.1 Rhodospirillales bacterium | reverse complement strand
CATACCGTGTCTGAGGAACGGGTTCTCTTCTTTGTCGTCTTCGATGCTCTTGTCTAAGGTCTCTTCAGTTCTAGATTTGATTGCTTCTAGGAGGGCCTTTCTGGTGCGACGGGTCATCTCGTCACCCATCAGGATTCGGATCTTCTTCAGCTGCTGCCACTTTCCGTCTAGTTCGAGCAACGAACCGATCTCGAAGAACCCAGTCGCTATGTCGAAACTCGTGGCGTAGTCAGTCCAATCCTGGAGATAACGGAGCCCCGTCCACCCCGAGATACTGTTATCAACGATAAAGAGATCGCCGCCCTGTTTTTTGGGCATGGCCTGGCCCCCCCCTCTAGCCGTATGCTAAAGCTACGGGGATCGATGTGTCACAGCAAGTAAGTTCAACCGGGAATGTTGCGGTATTCAACGGGCAGGCTTCGAGACGTCGGCCTCTGTACCATTTGTACCAATTGCCGATTTCCACTTGGTACACCGAATCCCGCAGGTTTCTGCCATTTGTACCAGAAAACCATTTGTACCATTAAATAAGAAGGGTAGAAGTAACTGGGCCATGGCAGGGGGGCCTGACCTTCCCTATACAGGATATTTCCAAGGCTACCCTGAAAATGGTGGTACAAGTGGTACAAGCCTCGGGAGTCAAGCTATGCTCGTAGGAAGGTCCATGGGAAGGTTCTGCGGTTCTGGCCCTATCTTCCCACGATGCAAGGCATAGACCGTCACACCGCCCATTCCTGGGACCCTGCGGCATGTCCTACGGTCGTTGTCCTTTTTCCTCAGATAATCTCCATCATCGAGGATACGGGCGATCTCGGCCCTCTTGAGACCGATATCCACAGCATCGACGATCCTGTCCGCCCGGATGTATATGCATTCGTCATCGTACCAAGCAACGAATTTAATTGTGATCTTCTGGTTCTTTTTTAAATGCTCCAAAAGCACATCTTTGCCGTACCCGCCCTCACATGTCGTAAGTGATGCCTAGGATGAGGTCCATGGACCAGTAATCGGTGGTGATCTTGTCGCTTTCGGAGAAGGGGCCGACATCGACGTTTCCCAGGTTGATGTAGCGGCCGCCGAGGATGCCCCGCCAACGGGGCGTCCAGTCGTAGGCGACGCCGCCCATCAGCGCCCATGAGAAATTGCCGGTCTTGGTGGTTTCGTCGCGGTTGGGGTGGGCTAAGGCGCCGCCGACGGCGCGACGTTCGGTATCGGCGAAGTGGTGGGCGTAGCCGAGACCGAAGCCGGTGTAGGGCGTCCACTTGGAATCGAGGTCGATGTCGTAATAGGTGTTCACCATCGTATAGAGGGTGGCTAGGTTAGTCGCGTAGCCGTTGATCGTTCCCGCCATGGTCGCCCGGTAATTGAGGTCGAAACGGTAGCGGACGCCGCCTTCCAGTTCAGTGCGGATGGGGTGTCCCAGCTTGTCCGCCCAGGCGTAGCCGATGGCGAGGCTGTTGCCGGCGACTTGGTCTTCTTCGTGGCGGGTCTCCAGGTTGGAGGCACCGGTGAGTTCGTGGTTCTCGGTGATCGAATGGGTGCCGAACAAGGTGCCAGCCAGATAAAGGCCGTCCTTGAAGCCGTAGCCTGAATCAGTAGCTGGTGCCGGCGTTGGGCGAGGGGCGGCGGGGGTGGCGTATAGACCTCGCCCGGCGGCGGGCACCTGGTGGCGGATGGGACCAACGGCGGGGGCCGGGCGCCAAGCCAGGGGCGGTGGCGCCTGGACCTGGTAATCGAAAGGATGGGGCTGACTGAAGACGCTCCCCATGTCGTAAAGGGAGTCCTTGGCCAGGGCGACCGGGGACGCCAGCGACAGGGCGAGCGGCAGGGCGAGCGGGGTAAAAAGGCGTTTTGTCAACGGACAGGCGTTCCCAGACAGCGATCCCAGGCGCTATTATGGTGATAAAGCAGTCGGTAAGCTAGACAAATTCATGAATGGAAGCTTTTCGTGAGCACCCTGTTTGAATCCCAGGCTCCGCATCCGCTGGTCCAGAACGAGACGCTGGACAGGAGCGAAATGACGCAGGGCTAGCTGGTAAAGACGCTCCGCACCGAAGCGCGCGATCTTAAGGATGCCCCTGCCGAACAGATGCTGGAGAACCGGCTTCTTAAAAAAAAGCATAATCGGGGATGGGGAGGATATCGAATGAGATGTCCTGCCACGGAGAAGCTGGAGATCATCAGACTGGTTGAGCGATCGAGGGGGCAGCAGATCAATGACTTAGACGAACGCTAGTTACACATCGTGTGGTGCTTGAAGCCGAAATGTATTAGCCTATAATTTTTGTGGGCATCAGAGCTAGGCGACGTTGGGGAGATGAGACATGGTCGAGGATGTTTCGGCCGTCTTGCTAAAGCTGCCAAGTGGCAGCGGCTAGCGATTTCTTTCCAACGGCGGCGTCATCGCTATCGAGGAAAGCACCTACGGAGGCCTGCCTAACACCTTGCGACAGTGCTCGCAGATCATCGTCTCCGGCCCTTTAAACGCCACCACAACCACCGTAAATGGGCCCTGCACCGCGAGAGCGGGCGGCGGTGAGACGGGCTGGGGCTGGGGAATTATGAATTCAAAGAGAACCAAAATGGCAAGCGAACGCATCAAGCAAATGGTGATCGTGGCCCTCGGCTTTTTCTTTGTCAGCCTGGGGTTCGTGGGCGCCATGCTTCCCGTCTTGCCGACGACACCATTTCTGCTGGTGGCGCTGTGGTGCTTTGCCCAAGGTTCCGATCGGTTCCACCACTGGCTCTATACGCATCACCTGTTTGGGCCGACATTGCAATTATGGGAAAAGCACCGTGCCATTCCACCCATCGCCAAGGTGATTGCGGTCACCTCCATGTCCGGCAGTGTTGCCTACATGACTTTTTTCTCGAAGGCTCCATGGTATACCATTATCCCCATAAGCGCCTTTATGGCATACGTTGCATGGTGGATCGTCTCCAGGCCAAATGCCGCGTCCGCGCAATCCCTGGCGACGGCACCGGCAACGATCGCCGTACAAAAAGCCAAGCACGATTAGATTTTCTCCTCACTCCGTGGCATAAACGCTGACGTCAGACAATAGTCATATTGGCGAAAGGAAAGCCTGGAACTGATGAAACAGCAGGCAATTTAGAATTATGCCTAATTAATAATCGTTTTTATGGTCTACCTTCCAAGCCAGTTCTTACCAGATATAATTTTTTCACAATATTTTCAATTGCTTGCTGGAATTCTGATTGCCCAATGGAATTGGCATGGACTTTGCGATCTATAATCTGTCTGGTGCAACGAACAACTTCGTATTGGAGGCATATGGATATGAGCAAGGCACTTCGTACAATTGCAGCGGCCGGCATTCTTGCCAGTGCCGCGCTTATGGCGTCCGGCGCGCTGGCAGCCGGTGACGCCATCAAGGTCGGCGTCCTGCACTCCCTGTCGGGAACCATGGCAATCAGCGAAACGACACTGAAGGACACGGTCCTGATGATGGTCGACGATCTAAACAAAAAAGGCGGCCTTCTTGGCAAGAAGGTCGAAGCCGTCGTCGTCGATCCGGCATCCAACTGGCCGCTGTTCGCCGAGAAAGCCCGCGAACTCATCGAAAAGCACAAAGTTGACGTGATCTTCGGCAACTGGACTTCCGTTTCCCGAAAATCCGTGTTGCCGGTGGTCGAGGAGTTGAACGGGCTTCTCTTCTACCCCGTTCAATACGAGGGCGAGGAGTCGTCCCGCAACGTATTTTACACGGGCGCGGCGCCGAACCAGCAGGCCATCCCCGCCGTCGAGTACCTGATGAGCGAGGAAGGCGGCGGCGCCAAGCGCTGGGTGCTGCTGGGGACCGACTACGTCTATCCCCGCACCACCAACAAGATTCTCCGCGCCTTTCTCCATTCCAAGGGCGTCAAGGACAGCGACATCATGGAGAACTATACGCCTTTCGGTCATTCCGACTGGCAAACCATCGTCGCTAACGTCAAAAAGTTTGCCTCCTCCGGCAAGAAGACCGCCGTCGTCTCAACCATCAACGGCGACGCCAACGTGCCCTTCTATAAGGAGCTGGGCAACCAGGGCATCAAGGCAGAGGATATCCCGGTCATCGCTTTTTCGGTCGGCGAGGAAGAGCTGGCCGGCCTCGACACCACCCCGCTGGTCGGTCATCTGGCCGCCTGGAACTACTTCATGAGCGTCGATACTCCGGAGAACAGCGCCTTCATCGATCAATGGCTGGCCTTCATCAAGGACAAGAAGCGGGTCTCCAATGATCCCATGGAAGCCCACTACATCGGCTTCAACATGTGGGTGCAAGCCGTCAAGCAGGCCGGCGCCACCGACGTCAACGCCGTCCGCCAAGCCATGTACGGCCAGAAATTCAAGAACCTAACCGGCGGCATGGCGGTGATGAACACCAACCACCACCTGTCCAAACCTGTCCTGATCGGCGAAATTCAGGACGACGGCCAGTTCGAGACCGTCTGGCGAACCGATGGCGTGGTCAAGGGCGACGCCTGGTCCGACTTCATCCCGGCAAGCGCCAAACTGACCGCCGACTGGACCTATCCCTGGGTCTGCGGTAACTGCGAGAAACCAAAATATTAGCTGTTTCAATAACACACCCTGAGTGGCCTGGACGCCTTCGATCACGGCGTCCCGGTCGCTCGTTTCTTCAACAGTGAAATTGCCGAGGGCTCGATGTTCGTTTCATCGACATTGAGGAAAACAGTTTTCACCCTCGTCATCGGCTTCTTTTTCGTGATCCCTCCCGCCTTCGCGTCTATTGACGACGATATCACGGCCCTGGCCGGGAAGAGCTTCAAGGCCAAGATCGCGGCGGTCGAAAAACTTGCGGCTACGGGCGAGGGACGTGTGGTCCCGGTCTTGGAAGCCCTGCTCAAGGGCCGGCTTTTCACGCGCAAGTCCGATCACAAGGTCGTCGTCGCCGTCAAGAAGGGAGCTATTTATGTCCTAACCGACCCCTTGACCCTGGAAGAAGTCGGGCAGGTTGCCAAGAAGGAAATCAAGAAAGTCCGCGCCAACAACAAGCTGCGTGGCGTCATCCGTGGCGCTCTTGGTGGACTGACCCTGCTCAGTCCAGATCGGGCGAAGCGCATCGAAGCCGCCGAAGCGGTTTTCAAATCACGCTCGCCGGGAATGATTCCCGTCCTCGAGAAGGCACTGGAACGCGAGATGGACCAGGACGTCCGCGGCAAGCTGCAACTAGCCCAGGCTGCGATCCGTCTTTTTTCCACCAAGAACACCGACGCAAGGCTTGCCGCCGTCGAGACCCTGTCCATGCACGCCACCCCCGAGGTTCGGTCATTACTGGGCAACCTGTTGGCGGAAGAAACCGACTCGAAAGTCCGCGCGGTGGCCTCAAAAGCCCTCTCCGGCATCGAGGAACGCCTCGCCCTTTGGGGTGCCGTCGGCAACCTGTTCCAGGGGATCAGCCTCGGTTCCGTGCTGTTGCTGGCGGCGGTGGGACTGGCCGTCACCTTCGGCGTCATGGGAGTCATAAACATGGCCCATGGTGAGCTGGTCATGCTGGGTGCCTATACCACCTTCGTGATCCAGGAACTCTTCCGCACCTACCTGCCAGGCGGCTTCGACTATTCCCTCTTCGTCGCCATTCCGGCGGCGTTCCTGGTCGCCGGGCTGTTCGGCATCGCCATTGAGCGCGGTATCATCCGCTTTCTCTATGGCCGCCCCCTGGAAACCCTCCTCGCCACCTGGGGTCTCAGTCTCGTCCTGCAACAGCTTGTCAGGACCATCTTCGGCCCGACCAACCGCGAGGTCGGTAACCCGTCCTGGATGAGCGGCTATATCGAGGCGGCCGGTGGTCTAGTGCTGACCTACAACCGCATTTACATCATCGTTTTCTCCCTGCTGGTCCTTGCCCTATTGGCTGTCTTGTTGCGTAAGACGGCCTTCGGCTTGCAAATGCGCGCCGTCACCCAGAACAGGCGCATGGCCGGCTCCATGGGCATCCGGACAGGGACCATCGACGCCCTGACATTCGGCCTGGGCTCGGGTATCGCCGGCGTCGCCGGCGTTGCCTTGAGCCAGATCGACAACGTCAGTCCGAACCTGGGGCAAGCCTACCTCATTGATTCCTTCATGGTGGTGGTGTTCGGTGGGGTCGGCAATCTGTGGGGGACGCTGGTCGGCGCCTTCAGCTTAGGAATGTTCAACAAGTTCCTGGAACCCCACGCCGGCGCCGTATTGGCCAAGATACTGGTGCTTGTCGCCATCATCCTATTTATCCAGAAGCGTCCCCGTGGCTTGTTCGCCCTCAAGGGCCGGGCGGTGGAGACTTGAGGCATGGTAAATAACCGGCCCTTTTCCTTTCTACTCGCCGACCCGGGAGGACAAGTTCTGCTGGCCCTGCTCCTGTTCGCCGCCTTGGCGGTGCCGGGTCTCAACCTCATGGTTCCGGAGACCTCGACATTTCACGTCCCCACATACATGGTCAGCCTGCTGGGCAAGTATCTTACCTTCGCGCTGCTGGCGCTCAGCGTCGATCTGATTTGGGGCTTTTGTGGAATCCTCAGCCTTGGTCACGGGGCTTTCTTCGCTCTTGGCGGTTATGTCATGGGCATGCACATGATGCGTCAGATCGGCGAGCGAGGCGTCTACGGCCACCCCATATTGCCAGACTTCATGGTATTCCTGGACTGGCAGGAACTTCCCTGGTACTGGTACGGCTTCGACAATTTCGCCTTCGCCGCCCTCATGGTGCTGGTCGTGCCGGGGGTATTGGCCTTCGTCTTCGGATGGTTGGCCTTCCGCTCGCGAGTTACCGGGGTCTATCTCTCGATCATCACCCAGGCCATGACCTTCGCCCTGATGCTGGCCTTCTTCCGCAACGACATGGGTTTCGGCGGCAACAACGGCTTGACCGACTTCAAGGATCTGCTGGGCTTCAACCTGCAATCGGACGGGACCCGTGCCGCCTTGTTCGTGGCCTCGGCGCTGGCCCTGGCTCTTGGCTACCTGCTCAGCCGGTTCATCGTCTCATCACGTCTGGGCCGGGTTCTGGTGGCCATACGCGACGCCGAAAGCCGGGTTCGCTTTCTCGGCTATCGGGACGAACACTACAAGCTGTTCGTCTTTATCATCTCGGCAATGTTGGCCGGGATAGCCGGCGCCCTCTACGTGCCGCAGGTGGGCATAATCAACCCCGGTGAGTTTGCGCCGGCCAATTCCATCGAGATCGTCATCTGGGTGGCGGTCGGCGGGCGCGGCAAGCTCCATGGCGCGGTGCTCGGCGCAATCCTGGTCAACTATGCCAGGAGTTACTTCACGGTGGCCATGCCGGAGGCTTGGCTGTTCGTCCTCGGTGGCCTGTTTATCGCCACGACCCTGTTCCTGCCCAAGGGAATCGTCGGGTCTATTCCGGCCTTGCCGTTGAAAAGCGTGAAAGGCGGCGAATGAACGCTGTCCGAGCCAAGCCGGAACACCACGACACCATCCTCTATCTGGATGGGGTGTCGGTCAGTTTTGACGGCTTCAAGGCCCTCGACAACCTTAGCTTCTTTGTAGAGGCGGGGGAACTCCGGGCGATCATCGGCCCCAACGGCGCCGGCAAGACGACGATGATGGATGTGGTTACCGGAAAAACCCGGCCCGACAAGGGCGACATTATTTTCAACGGCGGCACGGACCTTACCCGTTTGAACGAAGCCGGGATCGCCAACCTCGGCATCGGGCGCAAGTTTCAGAAGCCGACGGTTTTTGAAAACCAGACTGTCTTTGGCAACCTGGAACTGGCCTTGAAAGGAAACCGCGGCGCCATCGAATCCTTGTTCTTCCGTCTTTCGCGGCAGCAACGGAACCGCATCGAAACGGTGTTGGGAACCATCGCGCTGGATGATTGCCGCGACAGCATCGCCAGCTCCCTCTCCCACGGTCAAAAGCAGTGGCTTGAGATCGGCATGTTGCTGATGCAGGATCCGGAATTGCTGTTGGTGGACGAACCGGCGGCGGGCATGACCGATGCCGAGACCGAACAGACGGCGGATTTGCTGAAAGAGATCGCCAAGTCCCATTCGGTGGTTGTGGTCGAGCATGATATGGAGTTCGTGCGCGTCCTGGATTGCCGGGTGACGGTTCTTCATGAAGGAAGCGTGCTTGCCGAGGGGTCTCTCGACCATGTACAGAAAGATCAGCGGGTGATCGACGTGTATTTGGGGCGCTAGTGATGCTGCAAGTGAAAGAAATCGATCTTTTCTACGGCGCAAGCCAAGCCCTGCGATCCGTGAACCTGACTGCGGAAAGGGGGAAGATCACTTGTGTTCTGGGCCGCAACGGTGTCGGAAAAACAAGTCTGATGGCGGCGGTTGTTGGCCAGCACCCGGTGGCCAACGGCAACATTTTCTGGGAAGACCGGGAAATTACCGCCCTGCCGACCCACGAAAGAGCGGCTCGCGGAATCGCTTTCGTGCCCCAGGGACGCGAAATCTTCCCCCTGCTGACGGTCGAGGAAAATCTGCGCACGGGCTTCGCTTCGCTATCGGCCAGCTTGCGGCATATTCCCGACGACATCTTTGAACTGTTCCCCATGCTCAATGACATGCTGGGCCGGCGTGGTGGCGATCTGTCGGGAGGACAGCAACAGCAACTGGCCATCGCCCGCTCTCTTGTCACCCGGCCGCGCTTGCTGGTGCTGGACGAGCCGACCGAAGGCATCCAGCCATCCATCATCAAGGATATCGAAAGAGTGATCCGCCTGCTTGCCGAGCGAGGCGACATAGCTATCCTGCTGGTCGAACAATATTTTGAGTTCGCCCGCGATTTGGCCGATGCCTTCGCGGTCATGGATCGGGGCGAGGTAGTTCTTTCCGGAGCCGCCCAAGACATGGTTGAAGCAGATGTCCGTCGCTACCTTACGGTCTGATCCCAACGATTGCGCCACCGTTCATGGCGTCGCCGAAATCGGCTACGTCCACACCGGCCTGGAACACCTCTATCAGCACGATCCCTTGCGGGTTCTGTTTCCGGCGTCGCCGATGGGAGAGATTCCCACCGCCGTCATCGTCACCACTTCGGGTGGATTGGTTGGTGGCGACCGGTTGAATGTGACGGCCACGGCCGGGCGCGGCGCGTCAGTGCTTATATGTGCCCAGGCGGCGGAGAAGGTCTATCGCTCGACGGGCGCCGATTGCCGAATTGATGTCAGCCTCGGCGGCGCCGAAAACAGCTGGCTTGAATGGCTGCCGCAAGAAACAATCCTTTTCGAGACTTCCCGAATGCGCCGCCTGACCCGTATTGACGTGAAAACCGGGGGCCGTCTGATGGCCGGCGAGATGCTGGTCTTTGGCCGCCGCGCCTTTGGCGAGACGTTGACTTCCGGCTTGATCCGCGATGCTTGGGAGGTACGCCGAGACGGCCGTTTGTTGTGGGCCGACGCCTTGCATATGGACGGTGGCTTGCAAGCCATCCTTTTACACCCCGGCTGTTTCGACGGAGCCGAGTCTTTGGCGACCTTGATTTACCTGGGCGACGATCCTGATGCGAATTTGGATATCGCCCGCTTGCTGGCCGCGGAATGCGAGCCTGGACTTCGCATTGCCTTCACGGTGGTAAACGGCGTTCTGGTCGGTCGCTGGCTGGGGAGCGATGCGTTCCAGTTGCGCCGATCCTTCGGAGAATTTTGGCGCGCGTTTCGCAACGCGGTTGCCGACCTGCCAGCGGCACTGCCAAGAATTTGGAACATATGACGAGTAAAGGGAGGGAATAGCCATGAACCTATCACCGAGGGAGAAAGACAAGCTTCTGGTCTCCATGGCCGCCATGGTCGCCCACAAGCGCCTGCAACGGGGTGTCAAGCTGAACTACCCCGAAGCCGTCGCCCTAATCAGCGACTTCGTCGTCGAAGGGGCGCGGGACGGCGCCAACGTCGCCGACCTGATGCGTGATGGCGCTTCCGTGGTATCGCGAGACCAAGTCATGGACGGCATATCCGAGATGCTCCACGATATCCAGGTCGAAGCGACCTTTGCCGACGGCACCAAGCTGGTCACCGTCCACAACCCGATCCGATAAAGGAGGCCGCCATGATCCCCGGAGAAGTCATCGTCGGTCAAGGCGCCATCACCTTGAACGAGGGCCGGGAGACGATCACCATCAAGGTCTCCAACACCGGCGACCGTCCGGTACAGGTCGGCTCGCATTATCATTTTTTCGAGACCAACGTGGCATTGGAGTTCGAGCGCGAGACGGCCAAGGGCTTCCGCCTCGACATACCGGCGGGAACGGCGGTGCGTTTCGAGCCCGGCCAGACCCGCGAAGTTACCCTGGTCGGCTACTTGGGGGGCCGGGAAGTGCATGGCTTCAATGCCCGCGTCAACGGCAAGTTGGAGGATTGAGCGATGGCTTATGAAATCGAGCGCGCCGCCTATGCCGCCATGTTCGGGCCGACGGTGGGCGACAAGGTCCGTCTTGCCGATACCGAGCTGTTTATCGAGGTCGAGGAGGACCGCGCGACTTACGGCGAAGAGGTCAAGTTCGGCGGCGGCAAGGTCATCCGCGACGGCATGGGCCAGTCCCAGACAAGCCGCGCCGAGGGCGCCGTCGATACGGTCATCACCAACGTCCTGATCGTCGACCATTGGGGCATCGTCAAGGCCGACATCGGAATCAAGAACGGCCGCATCGACGCCATCGGCAAGGCCGGAAACCCCGACGTGCAGCCCGGCGTGGATATCGTCATCGGTCCCGGCACCGAGGCTATCGCCGGCGAGGGGCGCATCCTTACCGCCGGCGGCATCGACGCCCATATTCACTGGATTTGCCCGCAACAGATAGACGACGCCCTTTATTCCGGCATCACCACCATGCTCGGCGGCGGCACCGGTCCGGCGGAAGGCACCAACGCCACCACCTGTACTCCCGGCGCCTGGCATATCGGGCGGATGTTGCAGGCGGCGGAAGGACTACCCATGAACTTGGGCTTCTTCGGCAAGGGCAACGCTTCCAAGCCCGAGGCCCTGATCGAACAGGTGGAAGGCGGCGCTTGCGGCCTCAAGCTCCACGAGGACTGGGGGACCACGCCTTCGGCTATCGACACCTGTCTTAGCGTCGCCGAGGAGATGGATGTGCAGGTCGCCATCCACACCGACACCCTGAACGAATCCGGCTTCGTCGAGAACACCATTGCCGCCTTCAGGGGCCGCACCATCCATGCCTTCCATACGGAAGGGGCTGGCGGCGGCCATGCCCCCGACATCATCAAGGTCTGTGGCGAGGCCAACGTGCTGCCGTCATCGACCAATCCGACACGGCCTTTTACGGTCAATACCATCGACGAGCATCTGGACATGCTCATGGTTTGCCACCACCTGGACAGCCGCATTCCCGAGGACGTGTCCTTCGCCGAAAGCCGCATCCGGCGCGAAACCATCGCGGCGGAGGACATCCTGCACGATCTCGGAGCTTTTTCGATGATCGCATCGGACAGCCAGGCCATGGGCCGGGTCGGCGAGGTCATCGTCCGCACCTGGCAGACCGCCGACAAGATGAAAAAGCAACGCGGGCGCTTGGGCGGCGAGGCGGGAGACAACGACAACCTCCGGGTCAAGCGTTACATCGCCAAGTACACCATCAACCCGGCGCTGACCCACGGCATCGCCAACCATGTCGGCTCGGTGGAAGTGGGAAAGCTGGCCGATCTGGTGCTGTGGAAGCCCATGTTCTTCGGCGTCAAACCGGATTTGGTCCTGAAATGCGGCACCATCGCGGCGGCCGCCATGGGCGATCCCAACGCCTCCATCCCGACGCCGCAGCCCGTCCACTACCGGCCCATGTTCGGGGCATTCGGCAAATCGTTGACCAATGGTTCGGTAACTTTTGTCTCCGAAGCGTCATTGGCGGAAGGGATCAGCGGCCAATTGGCGCTGGAAAAGGAATTGGTCGCCGTTTCCGGCACCCGCGGCGTCATGAAAAAAGATATGCTGTCAAACGACCTTACGCCGGCAATGGAGGTGGACCCCGAAACCTACGAGGTCCGCGCCGATGGTGAATTGCTGACTTGCCAGCCAGCAAGGGAACTCGCCATGGCCCAACGCTACTTCCTGTTTTGACCATGCGGCGCGTTACAAAACTATACCGCCGGGGCAGTTGGCCTGAGGATCGGGTTGTCTGCACGGTGACCCTGCCCTTTGACAAGCGGCACCGCCGCCGTATCCGCCTAACCGATGACGAGGGCAAGCCTTTCCTTCTCGACTTGCTGAAAGCGACTCTGCTGACCGACGGCGACGGACTCGCCCTCGAGAATAGTGGCTTCATCCAGGTCCATGCCGCCGAGGAGCCCGTCGCCGACATCCGTTGCGGGGACGCCGCCCATGCCGCCCGCGTTGCTTGGCACATCGGCAACAGGCACGCGCCGGTTCAAGTGCTTAAAGACGGCCGTTTGCGTATCGGCGACGACCATGTTCTCGTCCATATGGTGGAAGGATTGGGAGCCGAAGTGTACCGCCATCCGGCTCCCTTTTCACCGGAACCCGGCGCCTATGCCGGTCTGCCCCATGATCACTGATGCTTCCCTTTACCGCCTGATGGCTTGGCTATCGCCTGCCTTTCCGGTCGGCGGCTACACCTTTTCCCATGGCATGGAGTATGGGGTTGAAGAAGGATTGATTAGGGATGGAGAAACTCTCCGGCGCTGGATCGAGGCCATTGTCAGCCACGGGACGGGAAGGGTGGAAGCGGATCTTTTCCGTATCGCTTGGCAAGCGGTGAAGGATGATGACGGCGATATGCTGGCCTGGGCGGTCGAACGGGCTAACGCCATGCGCGCTACCTCGGAAATGGCCCTGGAAAGCAGCGCCCAGGGACAGGCATTCCTCGATACCCTTCGTACCGCCTGGCCCCGGCAAAAGTTTGAGCCTTGGGCGGAAATGCTCTCGGCGATGGATTTTCCACCCTCTTACGCGGTTGCCGTAGGCCTGGCTACCGCACAGGAAGGGATTGCACTGAAAACCGCCTTGACGGCGTTCCTGCATGCCTTCGCCGCCAACCTGGTTTCTGCCGGTCTGCGCTTAGTGCCCCTGGGACAGACCGACGGACAGAAGGTATTGGCGGCGCTGGAAGAAACGGTTATTGCCGCCGCCGGAGCGGCGCTGGAACGCGGGCCCGAGGATTTGGGAGGGACGGCGCCCCTGGTGGACTGGACTTCCATGAAACACGAAACCCAATACACGAGGCTGTTTCGATCATGAATACCCCCTTTCGCATCGGCATCGGCGGCCCGGTCGGATCGGGCAAGACGGCTCTCCTCGACCATCTCTGCAAGGCCATGCGCGGCAGCTACGATATCGCCGCCATCACCAATGACATCTATACCAAGGAAGACTCCCAATTCCTGACCCGCTCCGGCGCGCTGGAAGCCGAACGCATCATCGGCGTGGAAACGGGCGGCTGCCCCCATACCGCCATTCGCGAGGACGCCTCGATGAACCTGGCGGCGGTGGCGGAAATGAGAGGCCGCTTCTCCGGACTGGACATCATCTTTATCGAATCCGGCGGCGACAATCTGGCCGCCACCTTCTCGCCTGAACTGGCCGATATTACCATCTATGTGATCGACGTGGCGGCGGGCGACAAGATCCCGCGCAAGGGGGGGCCGGGAATCACCCGCTCCGATCTGTTGGTCATCAACAAGATCGACTTGGCTCCGCTGGTCGGCGCCGACCTGAACGTGATGGACAGGGATGCCCGGAAGATGCGCGCTGACCGGCCATTCGTTTTCACCAACTTGAAAACCGGCGAGGGCGTTGATTCGGTCGTCAAATTCATTCTGCAAGCAGGCGGGCTGTCGGTGAACCCATAAAGGAGACACAAATATGAACCCGGGATACATCACGACAATTCCTGTTGCGGCATTGACCATCTTGTCGCCGGAACTGGCTCATGCCCATGTCTATGGCGCCATGGGGGCAGGCTTTTCTCATGGTTTCGCCCATCCTTTCGGTGGCCTTGACCATTTGCTGGCAATGCTCGCCGTTGGATTTTGGGCGGCCCGGATGGGAGGCAAAACACTGTCGCTGGTGCCTGCATCCTTCGTCGCCATGATGGCGATGGGCGGTGTGATCGGTATGTCCGGGGTTGCCCTGCTGGAGGTTGAGTTGGGTATCGCAGGCTCGCTTTTGGTGCTGGGCGCGCTTGCCGCCACCGCTTGGCGTTTGCCTCTATTTCCAGCCATGGGTTTGGTGGGCCTGTTCGCCCTATTCCATGGCTTGGCCCACGGAGCCGAGATGCCACAAACTTCCGAGCCCGCCCTTTACGGTATGGGCTTTGTCCTCGCCACCATGGTTCTCCACGGTTTGGGCATGACCACCGCATTGTTCGCCACCAACGCCATGGGCCTGCGATTGGCGCGCGCCAGTGGTTGCGCCATTGTGATCACCGGCCTGGCGGTGACGGTAGGGTTCTGAAAATACGTTGTCGTAGCTATCAACGCGCAAACTGGGGAAATATTGCTCTCACTGGCTGCTCCGAGAACGGTTAAGCTAGGTTCCTGATACTTATTGACTTTTCCATGGACTGGTACAGAGAACTAGTACAGAATTATGTAGCAATTGGGTGCGGGACAGGTATAACCCATTGGAAAATAAGAAGCCGCAAAAGTGGCGATCTTCTCCCCTAGGGGACGCCAAGCGATGAATAAAGCCGCCGTCCCGCCGCCACATCCCGACGAGATATTGGAACGGTGGTACCAAAAGGCATTCGCGATGGAGACCACCCCTTTCGGCGACAGTTCTGCTGTCAACGCCTATATCAAGGATGTGATCGACCAGGCCGGGCCCGAAGAGCGGACCGTCCTGGTGGAACAGATCCTGCCGGCGATCAAGTCCTACGGAGACATGTGATCTTTTTTGTTACCTATCGAGGATTATCGCTTATCGAAAAAACCCCAATAATATCAATAGCGGAGAGGTGCCGGAGTGGTCGAACGGGGCGGTCTCGAAAACTGCCCTACCCCGTATCAACTTGAC
>DASCPW010000035.1:0-11207 GCA_036012725.1 Rhodospirillales bacterium | reverse complement strand
CGAAGACGACGCCAGAGCCTATTTCGACGAGATGCGACACATGCTCGCCACCCAGATCGGTGCCCCCAATTCGCCGCAATGGTTCAACACCGGGCTTCATTGGGCCTATGGCATCGACGGCCCGGCACAGGGACATTTTTTTACCGATTTCAAAACCGGCGAAATGGTCAAATCGGAATCGGCCTATGAGCACCCACAGCCCCACGCCTGTTTCATCCAAGGCATTTCAGACAACTTGGTCAACGAAGGCGGCATCATGGACCTGTGGGTGCGTGAGGCGCGATTATTCAAATATGGCTCCGGAACCGGCACCAACTTTTCGTCCCTGAGGGCCGAAGACGAAAACCTCTCCGGTGGCGGTAAATCATCGGGACTGATGAGTTTCCTGAAAATCGGCGACCGCGCCGCCGGCGCCATCAAGTCAGGCGGCACCACCCGGCGCGCCGCCAAAATGGTCATCGTCGACATCGACCATCCCGACATTGAGGATTTCATCAGTTGGAAAGTGCGCGAGGAGCAGAAAGTCGCGGCCATGGTAGCGGGATCCAAACTGATCGCGAAGCACCTGAACGAGGTCATGAAGGCTTGCCAAAAGGGCGGCAACGGCGACGACGGGGCTCGCTTCGACCCCAAAAGGAACGGCAAACTAAAACAGGCAATCAGCGCCGCCCGCAAAGCAATGATTCCCGACAATTACATTCAGCGGATCATCCATTTCGCCAAGCAAGGTTATTGCGAGATCGACTTCCCGGTTTTCGACACTGACTGGCAATCGGAAGCCTACACGACCGTTTCCGGCCAGAATTCCAACAACAGCGTGCGGCTCACCGAAGATTTCATGCAAAAGGTGCTTGGCAACGGCGAGTGGAACCTGAAGCACCGTACAGATGGCAAGGTCGCCAAACGCATTGGCGCTAGCGGTCTGTGGGAGCAGATCGGCTATGCCGCTTGGTCTTGCGCCGACCCCGGCCTGCAGTTCGACACCACCATCAACGAATGGCATACCTGCCCGGAAAGCGACCGCATCAACGCCTCCAATCCCTGCTCCGAGTATATGTTCCTGGATGACACGGCGTGTAATTTGGCGTCGCTGAATTTGACCGCCTTTCTTACCGATGACAGCACTTTAGACATTGCCGCTTTCGAGCACGCGGCCAGGCTTTGGACCTTGTGCCTGGAAATATCGGTTTTGATGGCCCAGTTTCCCGCCGCCCGTATCGCCGAACTGTCTTACCGGTACCGGACACTGGGTCTCGGCTTCGCCAATATCGGCGGCTATCTCATGACTTCTGGCCATCCTTACGATTCCGATGACAGCCGCGCCATCTGCGCCGCCATTTCGGCCTTGATGACAGGAATCGCTTACGCTACCTCCGCCGAGATAGCTGGCGAGATGGGCGCTTTCCCCGACTTCAAGCGCAACCGTGATGCCATGCTCAGGGTCATCCACAACCACCGACGCGCCTCGCAAGGGCACAAAGACGGCTACGAGAGCTTGTCCGTGAATCCGGTGCCGTTCGACGCCGCCTCGTGCCCGGACCGGGAGCTTTCACTAGCCGCCCGCTGGGCCTGGGACCGAGCGTTGAAGCTGGGTGAACAACATGGGTACCGCAACGCCCAGGTCACCGTCGTCGCACCGACGGGAACCATCGGTCTGGTCATGGATTGTGACACAACCGGTATCGAACCCGATTTCGCGCTCGTCAAATTCAAGAAACTGGCCGGCGGTGGATATTTTAAGATCATCAACAGTGTGGTGCCCAAGGCCCTGGCCAAGCTGGGATATTCGGACATCCAGGTTCAGGAAATGGTTCAATACGCCACCGGCCAAGGGACATTGGAAAACGCCCCCGGCGTCAATTTCGAGTCACTGCGCGCCCTCGGTTTCACGGACGAGGCCCTAGACGCCGTTGAAAATGCCTTGAAGGATGCTTTCGACATCAAGTTCGCTTTCAACAAGTGGACCCTAGGCGAGACATTCTGCACAGAGACCCTGGGGTTAAGCCCCGAAAACCTGGAAGACATGACTTTCGACATGTTGACCTCCTTGGGCTTTCCCAGGGACCAAATCGAAGCCGCCAACATCCATGTTTGCGGCGCCATGACATTGGAGGGAGCGCCGCACCTAAAGGACGGCCATCTTCCCGTTTTTGACTGCGCGTCGGCCTGTGGACGACACGGCGAGCGGTTCCTGTCCGTTGAAAGTCACATCCGCATGATGGCGGCCGCGCAACCTTTCATCACCGGCTCCATTTCCAAAACCATCAACATGACCAACGAAGTAACGGTCGATGATTGCAAGGAGGCCTTCCTGCTGTCTTGGCGCCTGGGTCTCAAGGCCGTCGCTCTCTACCGGGATGGCTCGAAACTTTCACAACCCTTGCAAGCGGCTCTTCACATTGACGGCGACGAGGACCAAATCGAGAACTTGGCAAGTGAAACCGCCGAGCAACCGGCTGCCGTCCGCGCCGAAGTTTTCGCCGAGCGCATCGTCGAAAGTCTCGTCGCCAAGCGGCGGCGCCCGCCCAACCGGCGCAAGGGCTACACCCAGAAAGCCGTCGTCGGCGGCCATAAGGTCTATCTCAGGACCGGTGAATACGAGGACGGCGGAATTGGCGAGATTTTTATCGATATGCACAAGGAAGGAGCCGCCTTCCGCAGTCTGATGAATAATTTCGCCATCGCCATTTCCATCGCCCTGCAATATGGCGTTCCCCTGGAAGAATTTGTCGAGGCCTTTACCTTCACTCGTTTCGAACCCGCCGGCTTGGTCGAGGGCAACGACACCATCAAGATGTCGACCTCTATACTCGATTACCTTTTTCGTGAATTGGCGGTCTCTTACCTTGGCCGCAACGACTTGGCCCATGTCGAACCGAGCGACCTTGATCCGGCTTGCCTTGGGCGAGGCCATGGCGAGGGCGACCTGGCGGAGGACGGCGGAGCCGGGGAGTTGGCTGCGGTCGAAAGTTTCACCAGCCGGGGGTTCGTGCGTCACAAGTTCTTGAGCATCAAGGACGACAATACATTTTTGGCCAGCGGCGCCGTTCACGGAAATGGCGGTAACGGCGGCAATGGCGGTGGTGGCGTCCAGGCCCTGGCAGGAGGCGGCGATACGGAAGCCGTTGACGTCGACGCCACCATCCTCGACCGCGTCGATACCCATTTGGAGCAAGTGAGAAACGCCAGGATGAAAGGCTACGAAGGCGACCCATGCGTCGAATGCGGCAATTTTACGTTGGTTCGCAACGGCACTTGCATGAAATGCATGACCTGCGGCACCACCAGTGGGTGTTCGTGATGAAGCAAGCTTTCCCAAGATCCTCCCTGGGAAACTTGGGGCGTGTCCCGGGGCCTGGCCCCGGGGCCGCCCACTTTTTTTAAGGCTTCCCGCGGTAAGGACGGCCGCTAGCGGCTGTCATTGCCAATCACCTTAAAACGGCAAGTTCACTTTAATTATGATCGACCAACGCTTGGCTGAACTTGACATTATCCTGCCCAAAGTGGCGGCGCCCGTCGCCAGCTATCTTCCTTTTGTTGTTACCGATAATCTGGTTTTTGTTTCTGGCCAACTCCCGTCATGGAACGGGGAAATCAGATACCAGGGCAAGCTCGGAGAAAACCTGAGCCCCGACGAGGGCTGCCAGGCGGCGCGCCTCTGCGCTCTCAATCTGATCGCGCAAGTGCGCGAGGCGGCGGCTGGCGATTTGGATCGCGTCAGGCGTGTCGTCAAGCTCACCGGCTTCGTCAACGCCACCACCGATTTCAGCGACCAGCCAAAAGTCATCAATGGGGCGTCGGAGCTGATGGCCGACGTTTTCGGCGAAGCCGGCCGCCACGCCCGCGCCACCGTGGGATGTTCATCCTTGCCCCTTGGCGTCGCTGTGGAAGTGGAGGGTATTTTCGAGATGGCATAAGACGGGCCTGGTATCTTTAGGTCCCTTTCCGTGCCGCATTGGCCCAGGCTAGGACGGTCGACGGCAACGTCCTTGATTAGGGCATAGACCGTCTTGCCTGGCTTAAGGCCAAGCTCGTGCAAGGAAATAAGGTTTTGACAGAGAAGCTTGGCTTTTGCGAACAGTTGTGATTATTATATTCAATTGCGATTGATTGTAATTAAAGTCATCTGAGGAGAAAAAATTATGATGAAATCATGGCATTGCCGCGCCGTCGCGGCTTTTCTGGGTGCCGTAGCCCTTCATCTGGCCGCAGCGGTGCCGGCATTTGCCAGCGAGGTCAACCTTTATTCATCACGCCAGCCGTTTCTGACTGAACCACTGCTCGACGCCTTCACCAAGGAGACCGGTATCAAGGTCAACATGGTCTATCTAAAAAAGGGGATGCAGGAACGGCTCACGGCCGAGGGCTTGAATAGCTCGGCTGACGTCATTCTCACCGCCGACATCGGCAGACTCCACAACCATGCCAAGGGCGGCCTGTTGCAGCCGGTGACATCAAATCTGCTGGATGCCAACGTTCCGGCCCAGTACCGCCATCCAGGCGGTCTTTGGTACGGGCTTACCGTCCGGGCACGGGTCATTTTCGCTCACAAGGAGCGGGTCAAACCCGGCGAGATAACCTCTTACGAGGACCTCGCCGACCCCAAGATGGAGGGACGGGTTTGCACGCGCTCGGGCAAGCATGTCTATAACGTCTCGCTGCTGGCTTCGGTCATCGAGGCCAAGGGGAAAGCAGGGGCAGCAGCCTGGGCCAAGGGATTGAAGGCAAATCTGGCGCGTCGGCCGCAGGGCAACGACCGCGCCCAGGTGAAAGCGGTTTTCGAAGGCGAATGCGACGTCGCCCTCGGCAATACCTATTACATGGGCAAAATGGCGACCAACGAAAAGGAACCGACGCAGAAGAAATGGGCCGCCGCAGTCAGGATCATTTTTCCCAACCAGGACGGCCGCGGAGCACACGTCAATATCAGCGGCGCCGGCGTCGCCAGAAGCGCCAAAAACAAGGAAAATGCCATTCGTCTCATCGAATTTCTGAGCAGTGATTTCGCTCAGAAAATCTACGCCGAAAGAAACTTTGAATATCCTGTGAAGGTGGATGTCCCACTTCACCCGATGGTTGCTTCCTGGGGAGAGTTCAAGGCCGATAAAGCCTTCCTGGCAAAAGTTGCCGAGCAACGCATCATGGCAACCCGTATCATGGACCAGGTTGCTTTCAATTACTAAAGAAGGCCCTCGGGGCCGACGGCTGCCGCCAAGGCAACAATCCTCCCCTCCTCCCTGGCAACCGTCCTAGCGGCCTTGTATCCGGACTGGCGGAAGTTGCCCGGGTGAAATCGTAGTGCGAGGATAGGGCAAGGATTGATGCTGAAATGACCTCCATGGCGGCAAAAACGGCCGGCGCCACATGGCGCCAGCTGGACTGGCGTTCGTGGACTGATGGCTGGATGCTGGGCACAATAGCCGTTGCCTTGGCGGTTATGGTCCCGGTGATCGCGGTAATCACGCTTGCCTTCAACCCCAGCGACGACATCTGGCAACATCTGGCCTCGACGGTATTGCCTCTGTATATTGGCACCACCCTGCAACTCATGGTCGGCGTGGGCATTGGGACCTTTGTGATCGGTGTCGGATCGGCTTGGTTGGTAACCATGTGCCGTTTTCCCGGCCGCCGCGTCTTTGAATGGGCGCTGTTGCTGCCCATGGCGGTGCCCGCCTACGTCATCGCCTACGTATATACCGATATCCTGGAGTATGCCGGTCCACTGCAAAAAGGATTGCGTGAGGTCTTCGACTGGACCAACAAAAGACAATACTGGTTTCCTGAAATCCGCTCGCTGGGCGGCGCCATATCGATGATGACCTTGGTGCTTTATCCGTACGTCTACATGCTTTCCCGCGCCGCCTTTCTGGAACAGTCCGTCTGTGTGCTCGAGGCCAGCCGAGTGCTGGGACGGGGACCGTGGCGGAGTTTCTTTTCGGTGGCCCTGCCGTTGGCACGGCCGGCCATTATTGTCGGTGTGTCGCTAGTTCTGATGGAGACACTAAATGATTTCGGCACCGTTGATTTTTTCGCCGTCAATACCTTCACGCTCGGCATATTCGATGTCTGGCTAAACATGAACAATGTCGCCGGAGCGGCCCAACTGGCGTCTCTGCTCTTATTTTTCGTGGTTGCGCTGATTTTGCTGGAGCGTTTCTCGCGGCGCAAGCAGCGTTTCCATCACACCACCAGCAAGTATAAGGCACTGCCCGGCTACCGCCTCGACGGGACGCTTGGTGTGTTGTCCTTCACCGCTTGTTTTATCCCCGTGCTGTTGGGTTTTCTGGTGCCGAGCGGGGTGCTCGCGGCCTACGCCGTCACCCATTTCGAGGACGCCGCCAACCCGGCCGTTCTGGCCCATGCCGCCAACAGCGTCATGTTGTCTTCTTTAGCCGCGGTCCTGGCCGTGGCCGTGGCTATTTTCATGGCCTATGGCGTACGCATCAAAGGCGGAAACGTGCTGAAAGCGGTGACCCGGTTGGCCAGCATGGGCTACGCGGTACCCGGCTCGGTTCTGGCGGTCGGCGTTATTGTCTCTCTCGCCTCGCTTGACAACGCCATAGACGGGTTTTTCCGCGAAATGTTTGGGATTTCCACCGGCTTGCTGTTCAGCGGCACCATCGCGGCGGTAACTTTTGGATATCTTGTCCGTTTCCTGGCCCTATCGTTCGGAACCGTGGAGGCCAGCCTCAACAAGGTCACTCCCAACATGGAAGGTGCCGCCCGCAGCATGGGTCACGGGCCGTTCAGCACCATGCGGCGCATACATGTGCCGCTTATCAAGAGCAGCGTGTTGACGGCGGCGATCCTGGTTTTCGTGGATTGCATGAAAGAGCTTCCGATGACCGTCATCCTGCGGCCGTTTAATTTCCAAACCCTGGCCACGTTCGTCCACCAATACGCCTCGGACGAGCAGTTGGGGGAAGCCTCTCTAGCCGCCCTCGCCATTGTCGGGACAGGCATTTTGCCAGTTTTGTTTCTGAGCATGGCCATTGCTCACTCGCGGCCCGGCCATGGCGCGCAAGGCAAGAAGCCATGATGAAAGGTCTCCACGTTCACGGCGTTTCGCATGCCTTTGATGGCCATACGGTTCTCGACAATGTTTCCCTTACCATTCCCGCCGGCGAGTTGGTCTGTCTTTTGGGACCGTCCGGAAGCGGCAAGTCCACCTTGCTTCGCATCGCCGCCGGCCTGGAAAGGCTACAGCAGGGCCGTGTCATTATTGACGAGCGGGTGGTCGCCGGATCGGGCACTCACGTTCCGCCGGAGGACAGAGGAGTCGGGCTGATGTTCCAGGATTACGCACTGTTCCCGCACCTGACGGTTCTCGACAACGTGACCTTTGGATTATCACATCAGCCACGCCGCCAGGCGCGGAAATGGGCCATTGAGATGCTGAAACAAGTAGGCATGGATGGCCATGCCGGGAAACATCCCCATATGTTGTCCGGAGGCCAACAACAGAGGGTGGCACTGGCCCGCGCCTTGGCCCCGGAACCCCAGTTGGTGCTTTTGGACGAGCCGTTTTCCGGCCTTGACAAGGGCATGCGCGCAAAGATTCGCGAGGACACCCTGAGCGTGCTCAAACAAAGTGGCATCGCCACCATGATGGTTACACACGATCCGGAAGAAGCCATGTTCATGGCCGACCGCATCAAGGTTCTCAGCCATGATGGGCGGATTCTCCAGGCCGGACGTCCCGCCGACATTTACTATCAACCGGTGGATGAGTACGTCGCTACGCTGTTCGGTCACATGAATCTGATTAAAGGGGTGGTCTCGGAGGGTGCGGTAGACAGCCCAATGGGTCGGATCGCGGTTAACGGTATCGACGAGGGCCAGGCAGTGAAGGTCTTCATCCGCCCGGAAGGTTTCGTGCTCGCCAATGGTGTCGATGGCGGGGCGGGAACGCCCGTGGAAGTGATCTCCACTCGTCTACTCGGCCACAGCAGCATCGTCCGCTTGCAGGTCCGCGAGGGGAAAGATATTGGCGCCGAATTCCAAGTGCGCGTGCCCGGGAGTTTCGATGTGGCAAAGAAAGGCCGGCTATCGGCGCGGATTGATGGCCACCACGTCTTTGTGTATCCTGAGGAATGAAAGTGGAGCCCGTTGGCAGGGACTGGCGGCAATTGCCGGTGAATTCAGAGAGGAATAAAAATGGTGGAATTATCGCCATCGTTTGAGCTGGAATATCAGCCCATTGATAATGATCACCGCCGCCTTATTGAAATCGTCAACGAGATCGTCAAGGCGCTTGATGATGACCGGGTCGAGGAATGCGCGCGGCTGGTTCCTGATTTCGTTGATTTTGCCAAGGCACATTTTCTGCGAGAGGAAGCTTTCTTAGAGAAAGCCGGTTACCCGCAGCTGCAAAAGCATTACCGCCACCATCGTGAACTGAACACAAAAATGGATACAATGCTACGCTTGGCCGAGACTGCCCGCGATAGCGAAGTGGCGCGGGAGAGCCTGGGCAGGGAACTGGTGTTTTTTCTGATGGACGACGTCATCAACGCCGATTTGGACTTCAAGCCCTTTCTCGTCAACAAGGGACTGATCGAACCAAAATAGCACTCTTCCCAAACGGGCAAGGCTGTTGTTTTGCCTTCAAGCGCTCGTATTATATGCTTTTGTTAGGAGCGTTGCTGCTGAGAGGCGTGCCATGCCGGCCAGCAATGACAATTCAAGCCAAAATGAGCGTCGCCGACATACTCGCCGTCCCATTTTCAAATTCGTCCGCTCAAAGTCCAAAACCCGGGAACATACCGGCAAGACGAAAGATATCTCTGGCGGCGGTGTTGCCATTGAACCAAACGCCGACATGGACCATGACGGCCTGGTTGAACTTGAAATCAATGATGTCGGCACGTTCTTGGGATGCGTATCGCGTTTGTCCAAAGAAGACCACCTTTTTGCCATTACCTTCTATTTCGACAAGAATGAACAACAACAACTAATCGCCGATCTGACGGAAATGCACGAGAAGATTGCTTGGAAAGAAAATTAGAATTCGGCGACGAGAAAGGCTCCTTTATGCCGTCAACTCGAACGGTGCTTTTCCCCTGGTCATGCTAACCATGTGGGGCAACAGATGAGTGATTCCTTTGCCGGCGATTTCGGTCCTTTTGACGGCAGGGTGTGGCTCAACTGCGCCCACCAGGGGCCGCTACCCCGGGTGGCCGCAGAGGCGGCCAGGGAGGCCATCGACTGGAAGGTTGCCCCCTACCGCCTGACCAGCGAACGGTTCGGCGGCGTGCCCGCGGGCCTCAGGGAAAGCTTGGCCCGCCTCATCGGCGCCGCGGCGGACGACATCATCCTCGCCAACAGCGCCTCCTACGGCCTGCATCTAATGGCCAACGGCCTGCCTTGGAAGGCCGGCGACGAGATTCTACTCATGAAGGGGGACTTTCCCTCCGACATCTTCCCTTGGCTAGCGCTCCGCGACAACGGCGTCACGATCCGCCTCATCGAACCCCGGCATGGCGTCACCCAGGCCGACGAGCTCCTGGAAAATATCACCGGCGCGACGCGGCTGGTCTGCCTGACCTGGGTGCATTCGTTCTCCGGGGCGGCCATCGACCTTAAGGCCCTGGGCGACATCTGCCGGGAACGCGACATTATCTTCTTCGTCAATGCTTCCCAGGCCCTGGGGACGCGACCCCTGGACATTAGCCAGGTTCCTGTCGATGCCTTGACCAGCGTTGGCTTCAAGTGGCTGTGCGGTCCCTATGGCACCGGGTTCTGCTGGATACGGCCCGAGGTCCGCGCCACCATTCGCTACAACCAGGCCTACTGGCTATCCGTGCTGACCGCCGACGACCTGAGGGAGGCGGTTCCGGAGCCGAACCGGCGCGCCGATCTCGGGGCGCGCAAATACGACGTCTTCGGAACCGCCAATTTTTTCAATTTCGTGCCTTGGAAGGTGTCGGTGGACTACATCCTAGAAAAGGGCGTCGAGACCATCCGCGGGCACAATGACCGCTTGGTCTCGCACTTCATCGACGGCCTCGACCACGACCACTACGACCTTCTCAGTCCCGATGCGGGGCCGTCGCGCTCGACATTAACCTTCGTCTCAGACAAGAAGCGCGGCCGCAATGAAACCCTCTTCCGGCACCTCTCCGAAAACGGCATCGACATCGCCATGCGCGCCGGCCACCTGCGCATATCTCCCCATCTTCACAACAGCGATGACTGTATCAGGCACGCTCTTTCCGTTTTCAATAAAGCCTAATCTTAGCGTTGGTGACTATTCCGTGAGATTGCCGCCAAAGCGGTGGCGACGCCGATATAAGTCAAAAACATCCAAGCGATTGCCTCCACCGAGATGCCAAAGTCAATCAGCCAGCCTAATGCAGCAGGTGACAGGGCCGTTGAAAATATCATCAATGCCGAAGCCAGCGCCCGGATTGCTCCCAAATGGGCGACGCCGTACACCTCCGCCCACATAGCGCCAACGACTGTGAAACTGGCACCCGAAGTCATTCCCGCCATCACCATGCAAAACAGGGCGACACCAGGATGATTGGACAAAGCGAGAGCCAGAAGCGCCAGCACCAGGGGCAAAAGATAAAACGGCAACAGCCGCGAGGCTCCCAGCCGATCGACAAGTTGCCCGGAAAGTAGTGACGAAATCACCGTCGAGACGGCGTAACCGATGAAACAGATGGTCTCGTTCAGGAAACTGCTGGAGAGAAAACACTGCTACGACTTCAAACTATACACCTTGAAGTCCCGGCCCGAGTTGGGAAAATTATGGAAATTACGTTATCTGCCTGCCGCCGCTCTACTCAAGGTCTTTAAGTCATATTTTAAGATCGAACCCTGGGCGATGGGATCGAAGCCCAATTCCAACCCTGGCTACAATTATTACGACTACGTTTTTTACATTACCGTCCATCGCTGTTAAAGGCGGATACCAAAGAGGCCGCGGCAAAGCCAGGGGCAATTCAGGCGGCGCCTATATCCTCGCGCGCCTTGGCAATGGCCTTTTGCAGGACCTTTTCTTTCATCTTGATGGTCGACTCGTTGAACGTGACGTTCTTAAACCATTCGAAACCCACTTGCAGCAAGGCTTCGTCATCGGTCTTGATAACCTCAATCGTTTCCGGATCGACTTCATAAATTTCCAGGAACTTGGTGTCCAAAACGAACCTCCGCAAAGCATCAACGTCCGTCGAAACCATTAAAAACATGAATTTCGTTTG
>DASCPW010000034.1:0-23753 GCA_036012725.1 Rhodospirillales bacterium | reverse complement strand
GGAAAAGTCCGGAAGAGGTACGGCGGATGGCCGAGTTTTAGAGCATCCCAAGATTGCTCGGCACCGGACCGCTTCCCCCTGATCAGGCCTTGCTCTCCTCGTACTTTTCCTCAAGACAGTCCATGCCACGGTCCCAGACGTATTTTCCGGCGACCGCGGCGGTAAAAGCGGTGGCCAGGGAAACCACCAAACCGCCACCGACGACACCCATGGCAAAGGCGCTAAAGGCAGTGGCCGCGCCAGCACCCGTCGCTTCCTTGACCGTACTGGCCGCCACTTGTCTGGGGTCTACCTCGCCACGTTCTTTTGCCTTGAGACCTTGCACAAGAACGCCGGCTCCGCCGACGATACTACCGAGCACCCCGATACCGGGGACGCTTTTAGCCAAGAACAGGGCAAGTTGAAAAGCCATGATGTCCTCCCTTGGTTAAACCGATATCTCTCGCAAAAGCTTTCAGAACGATGGTTATTCTACCTTCACGGCATGATCAAGGATAGCTGGTTTGTCCCGCTACGCTAGTGGCCCACAATCATCCGTGAAGGCCCCGGACCAACTCGACATAATCGGCATGGTCGGGTTCGATAAAACCGTGGCGGATCAGGAAATCAATAACCACCAGGGAGCAATTGAACTTGAATTCATCCGTATCACGCACTGTCTCGATCACTTGTTCAATCGGCCACAAGTAGAATTCAGAGATTTCCCCGTCGTTGTTGACCGGCTCGAAATCGGCGGGCAACTCAAGGTCGAAATTGAACAACAGATCGCGGCGCAAACCCTCGGGACGCTCCATGCAATAAGATGTCCCGCCGACGGCAATCGCCTTGCCCGCCAGCTCGGCGGGGATGGAGGCCTCCTCGGCGCTTTCCTTGATCAGATTTTGGCGCAAGGAAAGGCCCGCCGGTTGCCCGCCGGCGACGATCTGATCGAGCTTGCCCGGCGCCAACATCCTGTCAAGGCCGCGTCGGCCAATCCACATTTTCATGCCGGTGCCAGCGCCGGTGAAGCCGTTCATATGGACTCCGTAAGCCCGCACCCCGAATAGGGCCACCGCCGCCCGCTCCATATGGAACAGCGCCGGCGACTTGAATGACGTTGCCACGGGATATTTTTCTTCACGCCAGCCTCGGATGACCTGCCGTTCGGCCAACGCTCTCAACACCCTATCCACGGCCTTGGTCCGTTGCTCGAAACCGTTTAAATCAGGGGCCAGTTCGATGCCATCTCCGGAAACGGAAAAGACGTCCGGGAAGTTCCCGAGAACGGCGGCGAAATCATCTTTGACTTGCCCGACCTCGTTGCCATCGACGCGAAAAGTCCGGTAACGGGAGATTCTGGGGGGGGCACAAGCGGCAATACGGTCAAGAAAGCTCAAGAAATGTCTCCCGGAGCGCCGAAGAACGGGCCAGCGATTTCATGCGCCATATCAAGAATGCCAATGACTTGGGCATTCAAAGACTGCTTAGGGTCGCCAAACACGACGATATCCTCGTGCTCCTCAAAATCGCCGAGAGTGACAAAATCACGTTGAACAAATTTTATGGCAACATGACCGAAACTTTAAAAAAGATGATTGCCGAGGATTTGGACTTTCAGTTCAGCAACGATGTCCCTGGCGCCGCCATCAAGGAGGCCATCAACCGCCTCGCCAAGATTGCCAAGGACCTGGAGGACGAAGGAACCCTAATCTATGGAAATGTCACAACGAGGCAAGTCACCCACGGTGCCGAAGAAGATTGACGCCGCCCATGCTCGCCGGGCGGGCCAGCGCCGCGGTGGCCGGCTGATGGCTTGCCGATGTTCTAGCCTCCTTGGTGCTAATGACATAAGCCCTGGCGCAATGCTCGGCGCAATAGGGTTTGCCTTCCACCGCCGGCTGGCCACAGAAATGGAACTCATCCTTCTGCGGATCGCCATGCGGCCAACTGCACATGCCGAAAGTCAACTGTTCCAGGCTGATGACCTCGGCGCCCGGCGGCTTCTTATCATTGACGGCTTTGCGAACGGAAGGGCTGCGTTTGGGCAGGCCCATACGGTTGGCCTTGCCAATTATGGCATTCTTGGTGAAACCCAAACGGCGACCGATTTCGCGGCATGGGAGACCGTCGTTCCACAAGGCGATAAGAGCGCTGACATGCACTGGAGTCCAATTCACTGTCATTTCCCGATTGCGGCACGCAATACTCGGCGGTGCCAACGGATGGAGAAAATTCCCCGTTCCGGACAAGCCGGCAGAAGACCGATGCACTCAAGGCATCAAAGCTTTTGCCTTGCCAACGTTTCGCGAGCCCCCTTCCTTTCTTTTTTTGGCTATTTCCAAACCCCAGGGTCGGACAGATTTCTACTATATCTGCTATTACAATGCAAGCATTCTACAATATATAGGAAAGGAATAAGGGGGGGGGGTGTGGTTTTCAGGCGGGAAACTTTTTACACTTGCGTGGAAAACACCGCGCTGCCTCGGCTTTCACGGTTTATATTTTGGCGACAGATTCTTAGAGAGACAGTGCGAGCATCGACACAAAATGCTAATATAGGTATAATATCCTTATTTAATAATTTACACTAATATGTTCCTAGTGCAAAAAATACTGCTTTATATGAACATGTTCCCATGTTCACTCATTCGGACATTTGGCGGGCCATAGACCGTTTGGCTCGGGAACACGGATTTTCCGCCTCCGGACTCGCCAAGAAGGCCGGCCTCGACCCCACCACCTTCAATATAGAGTAAACGCATCACTCGCGAAGGCAAGCCGCGCTGGCCCAGCACCGAGAGCGTTTCAAAAACCCTCAAGGCCACGAAAGCCACGCTGGGAGAGTTTATTTCCTATATCGATGGCGGCGAGAACATCGGGGTTTACCGCAACATGCCGCTGATCGGATTTGCCCAGGCGGGAGGGGGGAAATACTTCAACGCCACTGGCCACCCGGCGAGCGCCTCCTGGGACGAGATTCCCTTCCCGGCCCTTGGCGACCCTCATGCCTACGCTTTGGAGATCAGCGACGGCAGCATGGAACCGGTTTACCGGGATGGTGACATTATGGTCGTTTCGCCTTTTGCCAACATCCGCCGCGGCGACCGCGTGCTGGTGAGGACCACTGGCGGTGAAATAATGGCCAAGCAGCTGCAGCGGCGTTCAGCCCGCAAGGTTGATCTCCTGTCGTTCAATTCACTCGACGGCGATCGCACCTTGAACGTCGAAGAAGTCGAGTGGATGTCTCGTATCGTTTGGGCCAGCCAGTAATCCAGGGGCTTCTTTCAGCCCTTCCTTAAAACGCCGCCGACCAGATCAGGCGCTTAAATCCTCTCCAGCGACGGCGCGGCGGATCAAGGTGATGGTCTCGTCGATCCCGTAAATAGCGATGAACGTACCCATGCGCGGCCCTTGGCTTTGTCCCAAAAGAATCTCGTAGAGCGCCCGGAACCAGGATTTAAGGTCGGCGAAGGAATGGCGTTTGCCGACCTCGTAGACCTCGCTTTGGATGGTTTCGGCGGCAGCGTCCCGGGGCAGGGATTGCAGGACCTGGGCCAGGTCTTCCAACGCCTCGGTCTCGTCTTTCATGGCGGCGCGGTACATCTTCGCGGGCTTGACGAAACCTTGGTAATAGTTGATGGCGTATTCCACCAGACCGTCCAGGATCGGCGCTCTTTCCGGCGTCGCTTGCGGGCGGTAGCGGGTAATAAAATGCCAGAGCACCGCCTTGTCCTCGGCATGACAAACGCTGGCCAGGTTAAGGAGTATGCCGTAGCCGAGGTTGGTGTCCTCTTGCGGCGGACGGCCGCGATGGATATGCCAGATGGGGCTATCCAGCCGCTTGCCGTCTGGTAATCCGGGGAAGTGGGACAAGTGGTTCAGATAATCATCGACGGTGCGCGGAATGACGTCAAAATAGAGCCTTTTCGCAGCCTTCGGCTTGCCGTACATGAACAATGCCAGGCTTTCCGGCGGGGCATAGCGCAGCCACTCCTCGACGGCGAGGCCATTGCCCCTGGATTTGGAAATCTTCTCGCCGTTCTCGTCCAAGAATAATTCGTAAGTGAACCCGACGGGAGGCGCGGCGCCGAGAATACGGCAGATTTTCCCCGCCAATCTCACCGAATCTATCAGGTCCTTGCCAGACATTTCGTAATCTACGCCGAGCGCCATCCAGCGCATTGCCCAGTCGACTTTCCATTGCAGTTTGCAATGGCCGCCGGTCACCGGCGTCTCGACCTTGGATCCGTCTTCGTCTTCGTAGACGATGGTGCCGGCATCGACGTTGTACTCTCTGACCGGTGCTTGCAAAACCCTCCCCGTTTTAGCCGACAGCGGCAAGAAAGGGCTGTAAGTGGCGCGGCGCTCCGCTCCCAGCGTCGGTGCGATCACCTTGACCACCTCGTCGTAGTGTTCCAGCACCTTCAGCAAGGTGGCATCGAAAAGGCCGCTCTTGTAGCAATCGGTGGCACTCTGGAATTGGTAATCAAAGGCGAAATCGTCAAGGAAGCTCTTCAGCCGCTCGTTATTGTGATGGCCAAAGCTTTCATGGCTGCCGAAGGGATCGGGAATCGAGGTCAGGGGCTTGCCCAGGTGTTGCGTCAACATCTCCTGGTTGGGGATATTTTCGGGGACCTTGCGCAATCCGTCCATGTCGTCGGAGAAGGCGAACAGCCGGGTCAGAATGCCGGTAAGCGTCTCGAAGGCCCGGCGTACCATGGAGGTGCGCGCAACCTCGGCGAAGGTGCCGATATGGGGCAGGCCCGACGGCCCGTAGCCGGTCTCGAAAAGTACGTAGCCCTTTTCCGGGGTTTTGCCGCCGATGTGTTTGAGTAAGGCCCTGGCCTCGGCAAAAGGCCAGGCATTGGCATGATGGGCGTAATCGCGCTCCTCGGGCATGATGGTGGAACCTATGCCTGGCGGCGCGGGGCGTCAACCGGCGGCGCTTACTTCCAAATCGGCTTGCCCTGTCCAGGCAGGCCATATGATGCCCATTTCCGCGTAACCTCGTCGATGATGTCGTCGCACATGCGGATTTTACGGCCCCAGTGGCGCTTGGTCTCGGGGGCAACCTTGGTGGTAGCGTCAATGCCGATCTTGCTGCCCAAGCCGGCTTCAGGGGAGGCAAAATCCAAGTAGTCGATGGGTGTATTTTCGATCAGCGTGACGTCGCGGGCCGGATCGACGTTGGTGGAAACCGCCCAGATGACATCCTTCCAGTCCCTGGCGTCGATATCGGCGTCGACGACAATGACGAATTTTGTATACATGAATTGACGCAGGTACGACCAGACACCCATCATCACCCGCTTGGCGTGGCCGGCGTAGGCCTTTTTCATCGACACCACGGCGAGCCGATAGGAGCAAGCCTCCGGCGGCAGCCAGAAATCGACGATCTCGGGAAATTGCTGGCAGATCAGCGGCACGAAAACATCGTTCAACGCCTCGCCCAGCACCGACGGCTCGTCGGGCGGGCGGGCGGTATAGGTGGAAAGGTAAATCGGCTTCTTGCGCATGGTGATGGCGCTGACCGTGAAGACCGGAAAAGGCTCGACGGCGTTGAAATAGCCGGTGTGATCGCCATAGGGGCCTTCATCAGCCTCACCTTCCGGCGAAACGTGGCCTTCGATAACGATCTCAGCCTGGGCCGGCACTTTTAGCGGTACTGTTTTACAGTCCGTCAGTTCCACTTTTTCGCCATTGAGCAGTCCGGCGAACTGATATTCGGACAAGGTATCGGGAAGCGGCGTGACGGCGGCGAGAATGACGCCGGGGTCGGCGCCGATGACGGCAGCGACCGGCATCGGATCGGCTCGTTTCTCTTTCCAGCGGGCGAACTGCTGGGCGCCACCACGGTGGCGGAGCCAACGCATCAGCGTGGTATTCGGCCCCGTCACCTGCATACGGTAAATGCCCAAGTTATACCCATCCCGCTTGTCGCCGCCTTCCTGGTCGGCCTCTGGCCCACGGCTGACAACCATCGGCCAGGTGATAAGCGGCGCCGGCTCGCCCGGCCAACAGGTTTGGACCGGCAGGCGGGCAAGATCAACGTCGCCGCCGGTGAGCACCACTTCCTGGCAAGGCGCCTTGGCGGAAGTCTTTGGATTCATGGACATGACCGTTTTCAATAACGGCAACATCTCCAGCGCCTGGCGCCATCCGCCCGGCGGTTCCGGCTGGCGCAGAAAAGCCAGGATTTCGCCGATCTCGCGCAATTGCCCCAGCTCCCGGCTCATACCCCAGGCAACCCTCTCGACGGTGCCGAACAAATTGACCAGAACCGCAATGCCGTATGGGGAGCCGTCAGCCTTGACGACGTTCTCAAAAAGCACCGCCGGCCCGCCCTCGGCCATCAGGCGGGTTTGAATCTCGGTCATCTCCAGGTATGGGCTCACCGGTTCGCCGACACGTGCCAAGCACCCGTCCCGTTCCAGTCTGTCGATGAAACCACGCAATGAGGAATAAGCCATGGCGCTATGTTTATCCGCTTTCACTGCCGTTGCACAGCACCCAAGCGACAAGCCGGGGAACGGCAACCGCCGCTCTGGTTGTTTTCGCGGACAAAGACCTATGCCGAAAAGTTCCTAAAACCCGAACAGATCGACGATGTCAACATCGCTCAGTTTGTCGGTGCCGGCGGCGGCTGATCCGACAAACTTCTAGGCCAGCAATTGCCCCGCCAAAACGCCAATCAAAACGATCCAGCCGAAATGCTGGTTGGACTTAAACTTAGCCAGACAATCTTTTGGTTCGTTAAGATCGACCATTGTCACTTGCCAGGCCAAATGACCGGCAGCCAGGGTCAGAAAGGCGTAAAATGGCCATGCAAGCCCCGCCAGAATTCCGGCCAGAGCCAACAGGGCAACGGCTCCGCCATAAAAGATGAACAGCCAGGGACGGGTGGAGTCGGCCAATTTCAACGCCACCGATTTTACACCGATCCTGATGTCGTCACTCTTGTCCTGATGGGCATAGATGGTGTCATAGCCAAGAGTCCACAATACCCCGGCGCCATAGAGTGCCATCGCCGGGGTCCCCAGATCGCCCCGCACCGCCGCCCAGCCCAGCAAGGCACCCCAATTGAAAGTGAGACCGAGCACCGCCTGTGGCCAGTGAGTAATGCGTTTCATGAACGGGTAAAGCGCAACAAGCAGGAGCGAAGCGGCACCGACAATCATCGTGAAGGAATTGAAACACAGTAAAATAAGCAAACCGGCCGCCAATTGCAGGATGAGGAAAAGCAAGGCCTGCCGGACACTGACGACGCCGCTTGGCAAGGGCCGTGAGGCCGTGCGGGTGACACGGCCGTCGAATTCCCGATCGGCGATATCATTAAGGGTGCAACCGGCGCCGCGCATGACCAGCGCGCCGGCGGCGAAAAGGGCGATCAACCGCCAATCCGGCCAGGCCCCGGAGGTCGCCAACGAGATGCTCCACCAGCAAGGAAACAGCAAAAGCCAAATGCCGACGGGGCGGTCAATCCGCGCCAGCCGCAGGTATGGCTTTAAACTCTTCGGCGCCAAGCGATTGATCCAGCTATCGCTGGGGATATCGCTGGCGGTGCTATCAATTGTCTCGCGCATGGTAAAAGAAGTAATACGCCCAACATACTCCAACAGGCAAACCACGCATCGACATCAACCCGGGAATGGCCGCGCTGATGGCCCTGTTGGTTTGCGAGCTTGACGTTTCTTGCAAACTGCCTTTTTGTTACTGTGTTTTGCTGATGGCGCCATTTTTGCCCGAACGAATGAACAACCTCCCGAGACAAAAATCCATGCTCGCCAATGATTGCCCAGGCGGTGAGCCGATCACCAGCAAGCTGCCACTGATCGAATATATGGAGGCCGGTTGCAAGCCCCCGGAGGCTTGGCGTATCGGCACCGAGCATGAAAAATTCGCCTACCGCCTGGACGATTTGCGGCCATTGGATTACGAAGGCCCGCAAGGGGTGCGCGCCCTGTTGGAGAAACTGACTCAATTTGGCTGGTCTCCGGTACTGGAAGCGGGCAAACCCATCGCCCTCACCAAGCCGGACCAGAGCTCCATCACCCTGGAGCCGGCCGGCCAGATCGAGCTTTCCGGGGCGCCGCTGGAAACCATTCATCAGACATGCAAGGAAGTCACCGACCATTTGAAACAGATCAAGATTTTGGCCAGCGGTATGGGGATCGGTTTCCTCGGTCTGGGGTACCAACCCAAATGGCGCCCTTCCCAGATGCCCTGGATGCCCAAGACCCGCTACGGCATCATGCGAAAATACATGCCCAAGAAAGGCAAGTTGGGACTGGAGATGATGCTGGCCACGTGCACGGTTCAGGTGAACTTGGATTACAGCTCGGAAGCCGACATGGTACGCATGTTCCGGGTTGCGCTTGCACTGCAGCCGATCGCCACGGCCTTGTGGGCCAACTCGCCGTTCAAGGAAGGCAAACCGTCTGGCTGTCTCAGTTACCGCAGTCACGTCTGGACCGACACCGACCCGGACCGTTGTGGCACCCTTCCGTTTGTCTTCGAGACCGGCTTCGGGTTCGAGCGCTACGTGGATTATATGCTCGACGTTCCCATGTACTTTATCCATAGGCAAGGAAAGTACATTGATGCCGCCGGTCAATCCTTCCGTGATTTCCTCGCCGGCAAGCTGCCGGCGCTGCCCGGCGCCCACCCCACCTTAGATGACTGGTGCGACCACTTGACGACCGCCTTTCCCGAAGTCCGGCTCAAGCAATTCCTGGAAATGCGCGGTGCCGATGGCGGGCCGTGGAGCCGGCTTTGCGCTCTGCCGGCCTTTTGGGTCGGGTTGCTTTACGACAAGGATGCCCGTGACGACGCCTGGGAAATGGTCAAGAACTGGACGCCGGAAGAACACGCCGGCTTGCGGCGGGAGGTGCCGCGCCTGGCCCTCAACACACCCTTCGGAAGCGGTTGTGTCGGCGATATCGCTCTCGACGTGCTGGAGATCGCCCATGAAGGGCTGTCCCGGCGGGCAAAACTGGACGGTGTCGGACTCGACGAAACCCGCTTTCTGATACCATTATTTCACATTGCCGAATCCGGTTTCACTCCCGCCGAGGAGCTTCTTGCGGCTTTCGACAGGCGCTGGCAGGGGCAAGTCGATCCTGTTTTCAAGGAATATGCCTATTGATACCCAGGATCGATGATAAAAAGTTATGTAATTGTGTCTACTTGAATTTTCACCTAAACCAACCCCTTCAGGTCCTACACACGACATGCAAGGCGCCGACATCCAGCTCAAGGAAATAGAATAAGCCCTTCTTGCCGAAGAGTTGACCTTCCACTACCAGCCGAAAGTTTCCTTTCTCACCGGTAAAATTGTCGGCTGCGAGGCCCTGTTGCGCTAGCTCAAGGCCGACGGCACATTAGTTCCTCCCGGTGATTTCCTGCCCCAGGCCGAAAGCTCCGGTTTCATCACCGAGATTACCGCCGTCATGCTGCCGAAGCTTATCGAGGATATCGAAGCCCTGCGGACGGTCAAATCGGATATCCAGGTTGCTTACAACATCTCGGCGCTCGATTTACGCTCGCCTTATCTGGTGAAAATGTTGCGCAGTTTTATCGATGGGCGGCGCATCGATCAGGGAACCCTTCAAATAGAAATCATCGAAACCACCGTTATCGATGCCAGCGAACGGGTTCGAACGGGCTTGCTCGATCTGGTCGCGCTCGGCATTGAAATCGTCATGGATGACTACGGCACCGGTTATTCGTCCCCCGATATGCTAAGCCGATTGCCCTTTTCCGCCCTCAAGCTGGACCAGGGAGTGGTCCGGCGGATGACCGAGGATGCCAAGAATACCCATATCGTTCGCTCCAGCCTTTACCTAGCCCGCGAACTGTCCATAAAAACCGTCGCCGAAGGCATCGAAACCGGGGTAATTTGTGCATTCCTTTTGGCTTCCGGCTGCAACAAAGCGCAGGGATTTTGGATCAGCGAGGCGGTTCCCCGCGACGATTTTATCGCCCTTTGCAAACAACGGCGGCGTTGGCCGGTCTCTTCCTATGGCCTGTTATACGACGCCTTGGTCAACCATATTTCCTACCGCCGAAAAGTCCTCGACCTGGTTTATATCCTGATGATGACCAAACCCGACGAATGGGATCAATTGCCGGAAATGGAGCTATCCCACAGCCCGGCCTGATGCCGGTTGGGGCAATGGTATCGCGATACAAGCCATGGCGGCGGTTCACCGGACTACATGTGTCTGGAAGGACCCCATCAGTTGATGCACGCGGCTGGCGAGTCATTGGTTCTCGCCGCCCAATCAAACTCCGAGCCCGACGTCATCATCAAGGCGATCAAGACTTTCCTGGGGTACTCGGATGTGGTCGACGCCGAGGTTTCGGGCATCGTCGAACGATGGATGGAGAAATCCTTGCACCAATCCTTCCGACCGGACGAATAAACCCCCGCCGGAACACCTTTTAGACCGCCGTGCCGCCGACAGTCAGATTGTCGACCTTGATCGTCGGCTGGCCGACGCCAACCGGCACACCCTGACCGTCCTTGCCACAGGTTCCGACGCCGGGGTCCAATTCCATGTTGGTGCCGATCATGGAAACCCCGATCAGTACTTCGGGACCACTACCGATCAGGGTTGCTCCCTTGACTGGAGGGCCTATTTTCCCGTCCTCGATGAGATAGGCTTCGGTGCAGGAGAAAACGAATTTTCCAGACGTGATATCGACCTGGCCGCCACCGAAGTTGACCGCGTAAAGACCCTTATCGACGCTACCGACAATCTCTTCCGGATCGTGCGCGCCGGCCAGCATGTAGGTATTGGTCATTCTGGGAATCGGCGCGTGGGCGAATGATTGCCGGCGGCCATTGCCGGTGGAAAGGGTGCCCATCAGACGGGCGTTCATGCGGTCGTGGAGAAACCCCTTGAGGATGCCGTCTTCGATTAGCACGGTATGCTGGCTAGATGTTCCCTCATCGTCGATGGCGAGCGAGCCGCGGCGGTCTTCGATAGTGCCATCGTCGACAACGGTGACGCCGGCGGCGGCAATTCGTTCTCCCATCAGCCCACAAAAAGCGGAGGTCTTCTTGCGGTTGAAATCGCCTTCGAGGCCATGACCGATGGCTTCGTGAAGGAGGATGCCGGGCCACCCGGGGCCAAGGACAACCGGCACTTCACCGGCCGGCGCCGGCACCGATTCGAGATTGACCAAAGCCTGGCGCAGGGCCTCGTCGACATTGGCCCGCCAGGTTTCGGATTGAAGATAGCGCTCGTAAATAACACGCCCGCCGACCCCGCGGCCGCCCATTTCCATACGCCCGTCCTTCTCCACCACCACCGAGACATTGAAACGCACCAGGGGCCGGATATCACCGACACGGGTACCATCCGGACGCAGAATCTGCACCGCCTGCCACTGACCCATGAGCGATGTCGAAACCTGACAGACGCGCTCATCCTTGGCGCGGGCGTAAGAATCCACGCCGGCAAGCAATTTCACCTTGTCCTCGAGACCGACCAGACCGAGCGGATTAGTGTCGGCATAGAGGCTCCGGTTGGTGCCGGAGGGGGGCTGAGCGAAGACGCCGCCATAGCCCTTGCCGACCGCCTTGACGGTCTCGCCAGCGCGGCGAATGGCTTCCAGGGAGAGTTCCGAGGCATGTGAATAGCCGATCGCCTCGCCGCAAACGGCGCGTAGCCCGAACCCTTGCGTGGTGTTGAAACTGGCGCTTTTCAGGTGGCCATCATCGTAGACGAGCGCTTCGGACTGGCAGTATTCCAGATAAAGTTCACCGTCATCGGCGCTGGCCAGGGACTTCTCGACAATGGTCTCGACGTCGCCCTGTTCGAGGCCGGCGCGGTTGAAAAATAGGTCGTCGGTGGCGGCAAGGTCGGTCATGGGTCTTTCGTCAAGCTCACCTATGAACAAGGCATGCCGAACGGACGAGATCAAGAGGAAACCTGAAAAAAAGCCCCATGCCGGACAATCGGCGGAAATATCTCCCGCGCTGTTGACGTTGATCCCGCTTGGCCTCCGCTTGTGCCCGGCCGCACTCCGCTCTAAAGGGGGAAAGCCCCTTAAAATTCAACAAAACCCCCGGCACAAAGGTTGCCAACATTGCAAAGGTTGCAAACGTCGGGCCTTGCAAGCAAAAGGGGGGGAAGGAGCATGCTCAATCTGACTGACCTGCCTTGGGTCAACATAATCGGCTTTTCGGGCGGTGCCCTTACCATCTGGGGGATGTTCCGCAAAACCATGATCCCGCTACGCCTGGGTGCCATCGGCGGCAACGTCGCTTTCCTCTTTTTCGGCCTGCTGGCGCCTAGCTATCCGACCTTGATCACGCATGCCATCTTGTTGCCGCTCAACACCATCAGAATATTCCAAATGATGCGCCTGGTCAGGGAGATCCGCGAATCTTCCAGCCAAGACAACAGCCTGGAGCCGTTGCTGCCGTTCATGCAGCGGGAACAGGCGAAAGCCGGAACGGTGCTTTTCCGCAAGAACGACCGGCCGGATCTGATGATCGTCATCCATTCCGGGGCGGTACTCTTGGAGGAACTCGGTGCCCGTTGCGGCGAAGGCGACGTGCTGGGCGAGATCGGCGTCTTCACCCCCGACAACCACCGCACCTGCACGGCGGTCTGCGAGACGGATTGGGTTCTTCATACCTTGTCGAACGAAGCGATTGTGCAACTCTATTACCAGAACTCGCGCTTCGGAATGTTTATTGTCCGCATTATCGTGCAGAGACTGCTGAAGAACTGGCAGGATGCCGATGCCGCCACGAAACCAATGCCGGTGTGATCCCTCGGGCGTGCTTACGCCGCGATAAGCTCCCTGAGCGCTTCCACAATATTGCTTTCGCCCGGAACGACAGCGCTTTCCATGGACGGGCTGACTGGTACGGGCGCCTCCTTGCCACCGATACGTTTGATCGGCGCCCTCAAGGAATGGAAAGCCTTGTCGGCGAGCAGCGCCACGATCTCGCCGCCAAAACCTCCGAAGGTGTTTGCTTCATGGACGATCACCGCCCGACCGGTCTTGCGGACTGAAGCAATCAGCGCATCCCCGTCAAGGGGGCGTAGGGTCCGTGGGTCCACCACTTCCACCGACACCCTTTCACCCGCCAGGGCATCGGCGGCGGCCAGCGCCTTGGGAACCATCGCGCCCAGCGCGATGACGCTAATATCGTCGCCTTCGCGGGCGACCTTGGCCTCGCCCAGCGGCACGGTATAATCTTCTTCAGGAACGGGCCCCTTGTCCGCATAGACGCCCTTGGGCTCGCAAAAAATGACCGGGCTGTTGTCACGAATGGCCGATTTAAGGAGCCCCTTCACGTCATGGGGCGTGGAAGGCATGACCACCTTCAGGCCCGGCACGTGGGCGAACATGGCCTCGTTGCTCTGTGACTGCTGGGGGCCGCCGCTACGCCGGAAACCGGTCCAGATCCTGAAAACCGCCGGAACCGAGGAACGCCCATCGTAAAAGTAGTTCATTTTGGCCGCCGTATTGACGACCTGATCCATGGCGACCAGGATCACGTCGGCCAGGCCCAACTCGACAATAGGACGGATTCCTTGCAAGGCGGCGCCGACGGCGGCGCCGACGAAACCGCATTCCGAAATGGGCATATCCATGACCCGATCGGAGCCGAATTCAACGATCAGGCCGATGGTGGTTCCGGTCAGGCCACCGAAATCGCCAACATCCTCGCCCATGATAACCACCTTGGAATCCCGGCGCATTTCCTCGGCCATGGCTTCGGTTATGGCTTCCCTATAGGTAATTTCACGCATAACCGATCGCTTCCTTTGCATTAGGCATAAATATTTTCATAGGCCGCATCGGCCGGGGCGTACGGTGCCGCCTCGGCAAAAGCGACGGCCTCGGCGACTTCCTGTTTGATGCCTTCGTCAACGGTGCGAATCTCTTCCTCGGTCATGTGCCGCTCTTTTAGGAGCCGCTTTTCCAGGCGCATGACCGGGCACTTGGCCTTCCATTGGGCCAGTTCTTCCTCGGTTCTGGCGAATTCCCTGTCACCCGCCGTCGAATGGGGCGTCCAACGGTAGGTCTCGCACTCGATCAGCGTCGGCCCTTCGCCAGTCCGCGCACGCGCAATCGCTATCTGAACCGTCTCATGAACACCAACCACGTCGTTGCCATCGATGCGCTCGCCGGGAATGCCGTAACTCTTGGCCCGGGCGACGATGCTGCCACCAGCCGTGGTTGCGGCCAGGGGAGTGGACTTGGCGTAGAAGTTGTTCTCGCAGAAAAAGACAATGGGAAGCTTGCGGACGCAAGCCAAGTTGACGCCTTCGTGAAAATCGCCCCGGTTCACCGCCCCATCACCAAAGAACGAGATGGTCACGTCGTCCCGGCCTGCCAATCTGGTCGCCAGCGCCGAACCGACGGCGAGGGGAATGACGGAGCCGACCATGGACGTGCCGCCAAGAACACCAAGGCTGGGCTCGGCCATATGATAAACAGGGATGCGGCCCCGCGTCGGCGACGGCTCCTTGGCGTAAAGCCCGGCGAAAATGTCTTTTACGCTGACCCCTCTGGCGATCGGAACGCCCAGCCCGCGATGCGTGATCATCGTCATATCGGTGCGGCGAAGGCCATGACAGACGCCGGCGGGATTGGCCTCTTGGCCCATTCCGCCGTGGTAATTGGCGTAGGCTCCCTGTAATGCCTTTTCAAAGGCCGTTTCCTCGAACCGGCGGATAAGGAGCATGATCCGGTACAGTTCCTTCAGGTCCTTGACGCTAAGGGGCATTCCTTTATTTCCTCTGTCTGGCCGTTCGGTGGCTGACGGCGACCAGGTTTCTGACCGCGTCGGCCAGCCGCCTTTCAGGGCGCAGGTATTCATTTTCAAGGGGGCGGCTGCTCGGAACCGGAATGTCAGGCGCCGCGATGCGAACCGGCGGCGCTTCCAAACTGTCGAAGACCTTTTCCGTCACCCTGGCGATGACCTCGGCACCGAATCCGCCGGTCAGACAGGCCTCGTGGCAAACAACGACACGGCCGGTCTTCTCGACGGCCCGCAAGACAGCCGCTTCGTCAAGGGGGGCCAGGGTGCGCAGGTCCAGTACATGACAATCAATCCTCTCGCCAGCAAGCTCCTCGGCGGCGGCGAGCGCCCAATGCACGGCCCGCGACCAGGCGATGATGGTCACGTCCCGGCCCTGGCGCGCGACAGCGGCCCTGCCGATGGGGATACGTTGCGCTCCGTCCGCTACGTCGCCTTTTTCGGCGTAAAGGAATTTATGTTCCAAAAAGATCACCGGGTTGTCGTCATCAATGGCGCTGAGCAAGAGCCCCTTGGCGTCGTCGGCGGTCGATGGCATGACCACCTTCAGACCAGGTATGTGCGTGAACCAGGCTTCCAGGCTTTGGGAATGATGGACCCCATAGGCGAGGCCGGCGCCGCAGGCCATGCGGATCACCATCGGCACGCGCGCCCGGCCGCCGGACATGTAGGAAAATTTGGCGGCCTGGTTGAATATTTGATCCCAGCAGGTTCCGACAAAATCCACGAAACCGACTTCCAGGATCGGCCGGGCGCCGACCAGGGCGGCGCCAACGCTGGCTCCGGTAATGGCGATTTCCGAGATTGGCGTGTCCATGACCCTTGCCTTGCCGAATGTATCCAGCAAACCGGCGGTGACCCCGTAATAACCGCCGTAAGACCCTATATCCTGGCCGATGGCGAATACATTGGGGTCGTCATTCATGGCAATGCGCTGGGCCTCGTTGAGGGCCTCGGCGTAAGTCATGACGGTCATGACGCGGCCCTTTTTCCAGCCGCGAAAACATGCCTTTCGGCCTTGTCCGGCGCCGGATAGGGGGCGCTGGCGGCAAAAGCCACGGCATCGTTGACCATAGCCTCGGCGTCTCGTGGCAGGCGCTCCAACTCGACCGGCGAAAGGACGGCCCGCTCCAAGAGCAAAGCCTCCAGGCGCTGGATCGGATCGTTTTGAAGCCAGGCAGCGACCTCATCGGGGTCCCGGTACGCGCCCTGATCCCCTTCATAGTGCTCTGAAACACGGTAGGTTTTGCACTCGACCAGGGTCGGGCCCTTGCCCTGGCGCGCCCTATCGGCGGCTTTGGCAACCGTCTCGAAGACAGCCAGCACGTCGTTGCCGTCGGTGATTTGCGAGGGCATTCCATAGGCGGCGGCCCGGTCGGCCACGTTGGCGACCTTCTGCTGGGTCGAAATGCTTTGCGAGATGCCGTACTGGTTGTTCTCGCAGAGGAAAACCACCGGCAGGTTCCATATCGCGGCGAGATTGAGGGATTCATGAAAAGATCCCTCGTTGTTAGCGCCATCGCCGAAGAAACAAGCCACGACCCAGTTCTCGCCTTTTATCCTAGCCCCCAGGGCCGCTCCGACGGCGAGGGGAAGGCCGGCCCCGACCACCCCATTAGCGCCTAGAAAGCCAATTTTCAGATCAACCAGATGCATGGCCCCGCCCTTGCCCCGGCAGCAACCGGCTTGCTTGCCATAAAGCTCGGCCATAAGCGCCTTGGGGGAACCGCCCTTGGCCAGGAAATGGCCATGCGCCCGATGGGTGCTGGTGATCTTGTCCTCGGGCCGGATCGCCCGGCAGACACCGACCGCCACCGCTTCCTCGCCAATCCCTAGATGGATCAGGCCGGGAATTTCCCCGCGCTTGCAGCGCTCGCCGACTTTTTGGTCGAAGGCCCGCAACAAATGCATCTTCGCCAGCATCTCCAAAAGTCCGGCCTCGGATGGCTGTCCGCCCGAAGCGGCGGCGCTTCCGGTTCGCTTGTTCTTGCTTCCTGGCATGGGATCAGATCAATTAAATGTTTTAATCTGTTTGATATATGTTATATTATGATTGATTGAACATTATAGAACACTATTTTGTCAAGATGATTCCAGGATGATCCAAGCGGCGCGTTTGCAAGAGATCAGGACCAGGCTCGGCCGGAACGGCTCGGTGAGCGTTTCGGACCTGGCCAAGCGGTTCCGCAAAAACCCGATCACCGTCCGCAGGGATCTGTTGATTCTCGAAAAGGAGGGCTTTCTCAAACGGACTCACGGCGGCGCCATTGCCCTTGCCGGTGTTGAGCCGGCTCCCTACGAGGAAAGGGTTAAACAATCGGCGGTGGAGAAGTCATCCATCGCCAAAAAGGCCGCCCAATATGTCAGCGACGGCGAAAGCATCATCATCAATGCCGGCACGACGATGCACGCCTTCGCCATGCATCTGAGGCATCGGCGGGACCTTCAGGTAGTCACCAACGGCATCACCCTGGTTGCCGAGTTGGCCCACTGCCCGGCGGCGCACGTGCTTCTGATCGGCGGCGAGACCGATTTCAAGAAGCTTGGCACGGTCGGGCCGCTTGCCGAGGAAATGATCCGGGAGATACATGTGTCGAAGGCCTTTTTGGGTGTCTCGGGAATTTCGCTCGACCATGGGCTGTTGATGCACAGCCCCGCCGAGGCGAGGATCAACGCATGTTTCGCGCGCGCCGCCGACGAGGTCACGGTGGTCGTCGATTCCAGCAAGTTCGAGGCCAACTTCATTTACCGGGTTGCCCATTTAGGCGACATCCACCGGCTCATCACCGACGGCAAGATCAAGGCGGATGCCAGACGCTGCCTGGCGCAAGCGAGGGTGGAACTGGTCATCGCCGAAGATTTTTAGCGTTTCAAGAAAGACCCAGCCCAGGCGAGGCCGGCGATGGTTTCCGTTTTCGGCCGGTACTCGCAGCCGATCCAGCCCTCGTAGCCCAAAGAATCGATGAGATCGAACAGGTAGGGATAGTTGATCTCGCCGCTGTCGGGCTCACCGCGTTCAGGAACGCCGGCAATTTGGAAATGACCGATGCGGCCGATGTTCCGCCGGATCTTCGCCGCCAAATCGCCCTCGGTGACCTGACAGTGATAAAGATCCATCTGCAACGCCACGTTGGCTTCGCCGGCGGCATCCAAGACGGCCAGGGCGTGATCTTGCTTTTGCAGAAAATAACCCGGTATGTCGCGGCCGTTAATGGGTTCGATCAGAACCGTAATGCCGTCGGCGGCGAAATGGGACGCCGCCTTTTTGATATTGCAGATAAAGGCCGCCTGGCAATCCTCTTTATCGGCACCAGCGGGCGGGATACCGGCCATGGCGTGAAGCCGCCGGCAGCCCAAGGCGCGGGCATAACAAAGGACTTTCTCCAAGGAGCCCGCGAATTCCGCTTGCCGCCCCGGAATGGCGGCGATGCCACGCTCACCCTTGTCCCAGTCGCCGGGGGGAAGGTTGAAAAGCACGTTTTCAAGGCCGTTAGCGGCCAGCCGCCGGGCCAGGTCCGGAGCCGGGTAGTCGTAGGGGAAAAGATATTCGACACCTTTGAATCCGGCCTTTGCCGCTGCCTCGAAGCGCTCCAGAAACGCCAATTCGGTGAACATAACCGACAGGTTGGCGGCCAGCCTGGGCATGCGATTTCAGTGATTTTCCAGAGAAAAAACGCGGCTCGGTTTACTTTCCCTCATGGCAGCCTCCTGAGAGCCTTGGCGAAGAAATCAGCGGTCCCGAAGTTACCTGATTTCAAGGCCAAGGCCAGCCGCTTTTCGCCTAGGCTCACCGTGCACGGGACGCCGAGATCGATTTCCGCTCCGATCAAAAAGCCGCTGATACCAAGCGCCTTGACGACGGCGCCTGCGGTCTCGCCGCCGGCGATGACCAGCCTGCCGACGCCGAGGCCGACAAGGCCCTTGGCGATGGTGGCCAGGGCTTCCTCGACCAAGCGACTCGCCCGCTCAACGCCAAGCCGGTCATGGGCTTCCTTGACCGCGCCGGGCTCGGCCGAGGCATAAATCAGAAGCGGACCATCGGCAAGATGCCGGGCTGCCCATTCAAGGGCTTGGCCAACCAATCGGCCGTCCTTGGCCAGGCTAAGGGGGTCGATACGAAAGGCCGGATGATCGCGTCCAAAAACATCGACCTGTTCGCGGGTCGCCCGTGAACAGCTTCCCGAGATGACGGCGGCTTTCCCGCCGACCTTTGGCAAGGCATCGGCTTGCGTCGTCTTCAGCAGACCCTGGCGGCGGAAATTCTCCGGCAGGCCAATAGCGACGCCGGAGCCGCCGGTAATCAATACCAGTTCCGCCGAGGCGCTTCCAATGGCTTGCAAGTCGCCGTCATCCACGGCATCGACAATCGCCATACCGATCCCCTGGCCGCGAAGCCGCTGGTAAGCGGCGGTAATTTCCGCCACCCCCTTGCCAACGGCGTCATGGGCAACCAGGCCCACCGCGCCCCGCGTCTGGCCATCGAGTACGCGCACCAGGTTGGCGTCCGTCATCGGCGTCAATGGGTGATTTTGCATACCGCTTTCGTTGAGCGGCACGCCGCCGACAAACAGATGGCCCATGAATACAAGCCGCTTGTTTCTAGGAAAGGCCGGGCAGGCGATTGTGAAATCCACTTGCAAGGCATCGAGCAGGGCTTCCATGACCGGCCCGATATTGCCTTCGGGAGTGGAATCGAATGTCGAGCAGTACTTAAAAAAGAATTGCCGGCAACCGGCCGCTTGCAGCCACCGCTGGGCGTCCAATGACTGATCGACGGCCTCGCCGGAAGAACAGGTCCGCGATTTCAGAGCGATGACGACGGCATCCGCATCGGCAACGATTTCCGCCGCTTCCTTGGCGGGAACGCCGATCATCTGCACGGTGCGCATGCCGGCACCAACCAGGGTTCCGGCGAGATCGGCGGCGCCGGTGAAATCGTCGGCAATGGCACCGAGAAGGACGCTCATCCCGGCTCTCCCTCAGGCAGTGACGGCGGTGGTGAAAGGGAAGAGATGAACTCAATCACCTTCTCCTGGCAACCGTCGGTATTTTCGTTGAGGATGCCATGCCGTTCCGAAGCGATCATGCGAAGCGTCTTGTCCCCGGACCCAAGCCGGTCATGTATCAGTCTGGCGCTCACCGGGTCGACGATATGGTCTTTCGTGGCCTGAATGATCATTGCCGGGCATTCGACCTCCGGCAAACGATCTTCCAATTCCTCGACTACGTTACGGAGCTCATAGAGACCGCGTAGCGGCACGTTACGGTAATTTATGTCCGGGTGCTCGGACTCGTTTGGGCGGAAGGGCATGACGCCTTCAAATGATGTCAGCCAGCGGGTCAGTTTATTGGCGCCGTATACCAAGGGCACAAAAATTAGGTTCCGGTTCATGAATTTCAGCGGCGCCGAGACACTTGCGATCCCGGCCAGACCGACAGGGTGCTCGGCGGCCAGAAGCAGCGCCAGCGAACCGCCGGTGGAAAACCCAACCACGCAAATCCGCGGGGCAAAAGCCGACATGATCCTATATCCCCGCCGCACCGCTTCCAGCCAATCGGGCCAGCTTCGCCCGCGTAGATCCCAGGGTGAAGTTCCATGGCCCGGCAGGCGTACGGCGATAACCGGATAGGAAGCGGCGGCAAGTTTTTCGGCCAGCGGCCGCATTTCGGCGGGCGAGGCAAGAAAACCGTGAACCAGAACGATCCCTAAAGGCTTGCCGCCGTCCGGCAGCAGCATATAGGGCGCGGCGCTTTTGTTTGCCGTTTCCTGGCGATTGATTTCGTCGTAGCGCGGCTTGTCGAAAGACTGCTTGGACCAAAGGTAGGAAATATGTTCATCGTCGAAAAGCAACCGCGCCAGTGCCGGCTCATCGATTTCCGGGGCGCCATCCAAGGCCCGTTCCAAGGCCCGCTTGGCGGCGGTGATCGGTGCTATTTCGTTGGCATAGACCGAAATCAGGTTTTCCAGCCTGATCTCGTCAAATCCATGCTCCTCGCAGAGCTTGGGAAGAAAATGGATACGGTCATCTTTCAATTCCACCAATTCGGAAGCCGCTTCCGAGGCGATCAACTGTTCGAAGCCAAGGCACTCCCCAGCAAGAAGGCCACTGTATTTCTCTGGGTTGAGAAGGCTGTGATGGAGGTGGATGGAAGTTTCTTTCTGGGCCTTTTTAATAGCCAGAAAAAGAATCTTGTGAAACAAAGAGCAATCGACTTCCATTTGCCCCCGATCCACAAACATCAGCATCAATCGCGAGGCCAGATGCGAGAGGTTGATCGTCACCCCGTCATACATCTCGCGCATGTAGGCGTCGCGCACTTTCAGCGCCTGGCGGCCAATGGTCCTGGCGACAAGGCGTTCATCCCAGGACCCCGAATCAGTTTTCAGATCGAATAGGGCGTCGAGGCCATCGAATCTCCGGATCAAACGGCAAAACAGTTTGCGTTTCCACCAGGGCCATCTCTTTGCCGGGGTCAGGCATTCCCCAAGCCTTAAGTCCATATCCGTTTCTTTGAGCAGGATATTGCTTTCGATAAGGAGTTCCTCGGAGATCCGCTTGCTCAATCCACCGGTAAAAAGCTCTACCCCTTGGCGGAGAATGTTGTCGCTGACCCGTATCGGATAAAAAGTAATGTTGGAAGGAACGATAAAGGTGGCGCGATCGGCGGCGGCGAGGAGCGCATCAACGCCGTCGAATTTCAGCTTTCGCGCCCATTTCCCGAGCTGCCGGCTGTTGCCGGCGGCGTGCAGCAATAAGATCGCCTGCTTAAAACCGGCGACGACCAGGGCCAGAACGGCGGCTCCCGTATGGTGCTTGCGCCTTTCGCGGGCGGTACGGGAATAGATACGGTAGCGGCCGCTACGGTCAATAACCAGGCGATCCTTTACCATCCCGCCTTCGGGAAAAATGATGACTTTTCTGCCATGGAGTATTTCCTCGGCGAGAATGGGAAGCAGACGCGGATGATCGTGAGGAATGGCGCCAGCCTGAATAAGAAAACGGGCAAAGGCGTCGCCCCCTTCAAACAACTCGCCCGCCGCGATGGACCGGCAAAAAGCGCCCGTCTCCTGGAAGATCAGGTATTGGGGGATAAAGGTTTCAAAACGGGCGAAGTGGTTGAAAAGAAAAATTTGACCGGCGTCGATCTGGTCTTCCTTGTGATGAAACCGGATTTTAACGCCAAGCCGCTTGCCGATGACCGAAATGGCGCGGACGGCCCATTCATAAATGGATGTGTTAAGCTCGAATTCTTCTTCTACATCCATCGGCCAACCCAAAAAATCCGCGAATGGTTCCGCCCGCCGCAATCCCTGGGCATCATTATGGCGCCAGTGGCGGTTCGGGCGGAGACCTAACGTCTACGCCCAACCACGATCACCGGCATCTGGTCGCGGCCGTAGTAGCGCCTCGTTCCAGGAACGCGCCAAAAGTTTGGGGACGGGGACCGGCTCCCGGTCGAAGGGCCAGATGGCGACGCGGGGCGGCCCGCCGATGCCTTTCCATTTTTTATATTTATCAATTAATTTACCAACGAAACCAGGCTTCTCCGGCCGTGGCGGCTCCAGTCTGGCCAACAGTTCCTTGGCCATAGCATCGAAAACGCCCAGCTTTTCCGGCGCCACCACTGGCGCCGCGGCAACCATAAAAGTCATGGCGAAAACGATAGCGGCGAGACACAAGAACCGGCTCATCCGGAAATTCCCTTAATCCCTTTGCCAACCAGTGTAGCGGTAAGTTTCACCATGATGCCTGTTTCACCTCGCCCCAGCAACCTATCGGGCGCGCAAGGATCGGAAGGTGAAACATTCCCGTATGTTCTACGCGAGAACGAGGACTGGAATCGTGAATTTGAAGATGGGATACTGGGAAAAATCAGGATTTTGCAACAGCCCTAACAGAAAGCTAATGAGCGGTGCCTTCCTTTGATGTCCCCTATTCGCTGACCGGCAAGCGCGTCTGGGTTGCCGGGCACCGGGGCATGGTCGGGGCGGCCATCCGCCGGCGGCTAGCCATCGAGAATTGCCAGTTGCTGACGGTGGCGCGGCGGCAGGTCGACCTCAAGCGCCAAAAGGAGGTGGAGGAGTGGATGGCGGAGACGAGGCCCGAGGCCGTCTTCGTCGCCGCCGCCACGGTCGGCGGCATCCTTGCCAACTCTACCCGGCCGGCAGAATTCATATACGACAACCTGGCCATCGAGACCAATGTCATCCATGCCGCCTGGAAAACCGGTGTCGAAAAACTCCTATTTTTAGGTTCCGCTTGCATCTACCCCAAAAACCTGCCCCAGCCGATGAAGGAAGAAGCGTTGCTCACCGGGCCGCTTGAGCCCACCAACCAGTGGTACGCGGTGGCCAAGATAGCCGGCATCAAGATGTGCGAAGCTTACCGGAAGCAATACGGCTGCGACTTCATTTCCGCCCAGCCGACCAATCTCTATGGCCCCGGAGACAACTTCGAACTCCAGTCGAGCCACGTCATCCCGGCGCTAATCGCCAAGGTGCACCAGGCCAAGCAGGACGGGGCTCCGGAATACGTCGTCTGGGGATCGGGGAAACCGCGCCGTGAGTTCCTGTTTATCGACGACCTGGCCGACGCCCTGGTCACCCTGATGAAGGCCTACTCCGGCGACCTCCACATCAACGTGGGAAGCGGAGATGAAATCAACATCGCCGAGCTGGCGAGCGCGGTCGCCGAGGTCGTCGGTTATCCCGGTAAGGTCTTCTTCGACAGCGAAAAGCCCGAAGGCGTCATGCGCCGGTTCGTCGACATCAGCCGAATCAGGAAAATCGGCTGGGAGCCTAAGACGAGCCTACGCGACGGCCTCGCCCAGGCCTATGACTGGTACTTGGACAACAAAGCTTAATCACCACCGTTGGCCATTCGGGACTTGCCCTCCAGGGACACCGCCAGCACCAGAGCGGCGGCGATCCAGCCGAACGAGAACCACCAGTTCTGCCAGGCCCCATATGACAGAGAGCCAG
>DASCPW010000033.1:0-3035 GCA_036012725.1 Rhodospirillales bacterium | reverse complement strand
CCGGAGTCACCAACATAATGTCGAACGGCGCGGCGGTGGCGGTTCTTGGACCCATCGTGCTGAAAATGGCCGTCATCGCCGAGGAAAGCCCCATCATCATCGGTTTCGTTACTGCCGTCTCCTCGTCGTTTGCTTATTTGACGGTGATCGGGACCCCGGCTTGTACCATCGTTTATGCATCCGGTTATCTGAAAACGACGGATTTTCTTATTGTTGGCTGGAAAATGGTGCTGATATCGATAATTATCATGCTGCTGGCGGCATCAATTTATTGGCCGCTCTTGGGTATGTAAGGGGAGGATGCATCGGTGACTACGGGTGGAAGTCCAGAAGAATACCAAAAAATTTTTGAAGAAAGAAAAAAACGATTTCGGATTCTTGTTTACATCGACGGCTCGGATGAATGCTACCAGAGTCTGCGTTATGCCGCCAAGCTGGGACGGGGCGTCGATGCTGACATCATTCTCCTTTACGTCCGCCCTGTCGACCAGGGCCTTCGCTCGGGCGGTTTACAAATCCGCGTCGCCCGGGAAAACATGATGGATTGGGGCCTTGAGCTGCCTGGCATCCAATATCTCAAGAAAGGCCGAGATATTCTCATCGAGCTAGGCGATATGGCCGATGACTGGGCGGAAACAGCCACCCATGTCGATGTCGAAGGCGATCCCCTGGGTGACAACAAGATTGAATACGTTAACGAGCAAGGCAAAAGCATCGTGCTCAAGCTCAAGACCGCCACCGATATTGCCACCGGCATCCTCGATCAGTATGAGCTTGGCCCCTACAGCATGATTATCCTTGGCGCCTCGGACCGCTGGCGGGGCCTGGCTAAGTCGTTGTGGGATCCCGCCATTGCCGCGAAGGTTGCCATTCATGCTCCTTGTTCGGTCCTGATCGCCCGCGCATTGGAGATCGGCCGTGGTCACCTGATCTGTACCGACGGCTCCGAGCGGGCGATGGATATGGTTCGCAAGAACGCCTATCTCGCCAGCCGTTGCGAATGTCCTATCTCCCTGATGTCGGTGGCGCCAGAGACAGGAAGAAAAGAAGAAGCACAAAAGTATGTGGATGAAGCCAAAAACATGCTCCGGTCCATGGATATCGAAGTCGAGGAGAGCATCGTCAAGGTCGGCAACCCAGTCGAGAAAATCATTGAGGCCGGGCCCGACTATTCGCTGATTGTCGTCTCCGATACCGGCAAGAGCGGCATGCAGAGATTCTTCATGGGTAGCGTCGCCTTCAAAGTTATGGAAAAGGCTTTTAATTCAGTTCTGATCGTGCGTTGACCCACCGCTTTTTTTTAAGTGATGACGTTGATTTCGTCTTCGCTCAGGCATCTGGGGAAGACCGGTCGATATTCCGCATCGAAGGCCGGCTTGAACAAGGGTGTTGGGTCATAATCAAAAGTTCAACGACAAATGGTGGCAATGATGACTGCCAAGCAAGATAATTCTTCAGTGGGCACCGACGGTACGGCGGCTGGGCGGTTGGACAAGGCCCTGGCCGAATTGGCCAGAAGTCGCGAGGACGATCCCAGTAAGCGCAAGCAGCGGGCGAAGAGCACTGTCAACCTCATTGCCAATTTCGGCGCCGCCGGAGACTTTGAGGCGGCGCGGCGGCTCCATGACGCGCTCGCCGACGTAGCCGCGAACCATGCCGATGAGCCCGTCCTGCGCGAGTGGCGGGCGGAGGCTACGGCCAGCCTGATTGGCCATTACAGCGAAGCCAATAAATATAGCGTGGCGCGGGGGCTTTACAACTCTCTGGCCGAACTCGCCGTTGCCCACCCCAGCGAGCCTTTGTTGCGCGAGCGGCAGGCCGAGAGCGTTGTCGCCCTTATCGGCGCCTACTTCGTCACTGATGACTTCGACGCGGCGGGGCGGCTTTACGACGGTCTCGGCAAGCTGGCCGAGAGCCATCCCGGCGAGCCTGCCCTGCGCAAGGCCCAAGCCGAAAGCGCTTTTAATATCATCAATGGTTATCTTTGGGATGGAGATCCCGGCGCGGCAGGCCGGTTTTACAGCAGCCTTCGCGAACTTACCGACAACCACCCCAATGAACCAGCTTTGCGGGAATTACAAGCCAAAAGCACCGTCAATTTGATCGGCATTTTCGCCAGGGACGAGAACTTTGACCTTGCCGGACAGCTATACAGCGCCCTTGGTCAGCTTGCCGTCAAACATCCCGGTGAACCTCTTTTGCGCGAATTTCTAGGCCGGGGCCTGTTAAATCTGATCATTGCTAATCTGCAAGCCAGGGACCTGGACGCGGCGTGCGGTTTTCACGACGCCCTTGGCCAGCTTACCAGCCACCATCCCGATGAACCTGTTTTGCGTGAACTTTGGGCCAGAACCACCTTCAATCTCATCATCGGCTGTTGCGAGGTTGGAGGCATGAGCGCGGCGCGGCAGTATTATGACGCCCTCGCCGAACTTGCCGACAATCATGCCGGCGAGTCCGCCTTGCGCGATATACGCGTCAAGGGCCTGGCCGGTCTGGTTGTCTCCTATCGAAATAGCGGCGACCAAGAAACGGTGGCGGACCTCTTCAAATCCACCGGAGACCTCGAACTGGAAAGGGCGGCTTACTCCTTGATCGAGACCTTCAAATCGGACGGCGGCAACTCCCAGGGGTGAGCGGCGCCTAGGGCGGCAATCTTTTGGCGGCATCAACCGATGCCGGTGAAGATGGGGAAGGTTTCCAACAGCCATTGGGCGACATCGGCGAGCGAGACCGTGAAAATAGCGGTGCCGGTAACGATCAACAGGCCGCCGGTGATCAGTTTGACCAGGTGCATATGTTTGCGCCAACGGCTGGCAAATCTCATGAACGGTCCCATCGCTAAGGCGGCGATGAGTGCCATTCCCGGATATTTGCATTTTATGCTGTTATCACTCCTTGTTTCATCCCTCAATTCACCGCGATTTTGCTCGATGCCTTGACCGATTTGCCCTTGTCGTCGGTCCAAGTAAAATCGAAAGTCCCACTTTCGCTGACCTTGGTGTGGAAGGCGAAATAGGGGTTGGCGGCAATCG
>DASCPW010000032.1:0-44561 GCA_036012725.1 Rhodospirillales bacterium | reverse complement strand
GGCCTTCACAACACCAACATGTCTAACTTAAAAAGCGCCGTCGTTGGCGAGACTAGGCGACTCCCGCTCTCCGCGCCGGCGAGGACAAATGCGGAGAAAACGGTTCCCAGCAAGTGGTTGCGTGTGGTTATCCGATTATCTCCAACTATCGATAAAGTATTTTTCGGTCTTCGGAAGATACCGGGCACATTCTGCCTTATTTTACCGATCAGACATGGTACTCATTGCTTCCTCTAATGAACTGCGTCAGCCAATAAACGTGCGAACCAATGGCTCCAACTGGTATCAACACCCAGGTTGTATCAAACAGCGCCAAGGCTAGGACGATGAAGCAGAAGTCGGCGCGGGTGAGCTCGCGAAAAATAAAAATAACCCACTCGTGCCATTTTTCCGGTTGCTTGGCTTCTTCGGGCGACTCGTGACCGCTTTTCGCATCCTTGCCGAGACGGCGCTTTTCGCGGGCCTCGATCCAGAAGCCCACCAGGTAATTGATGGTGCCCCCGGCAAAGGCGGCCCAGCCCAGCCATGTCCATAAGGACTCGCCGGTCATGATGGTGTAGCCATGGCCAAGGGCCGGGAAGAAAGTGGCGTTCACAACCCAGTCGACGAAGCTGTCGAAACGCATGCCGAACTCCGAACAATGTCCCTTGAACCTCGCCACATCGCCGTCTGAATTGTCAAGGATGTAGCAGAGCAATAACAAAAGACCCCCGGCCACGGCCATTTCCCATTTCCCCTGCATCATGCACCAATTGCAGGCCAGGCCGAAGACCAGCGAGCAGGCGGAAATCTGGTTGGCGCTGAAGGGGGAATGCATGAGCAGCCGAGTGAATGGCTGCGATACAAGACGGATGATCGGAAAGATTTTGGCGCTGCTTGCGGTCATATCCTCACCCCTCCCCCCCACACAGTCTTAATCAAAACTTTCGGAGGGAATGTATTGGAAAATCCCGGCCCACACAACCGACCGCGGCCAAAAGAACCATCTCCAAACCTTTGCTCCGGGGAGCGAGAAAACGAAACCTCTACAAGCGCCGTTGTTTCCGTTTACAAAGCAGAGACGGCTGTTCAGATAGGCTCTTAAATTACGCTATCAATCGGGCAGACTGTGGGGATCGTCGTAACCGCCGTAAGGCCAGGACCGCATGAACTCCCATTTGCCGTCGGCGTAGCGGAGCAAATGCGAGGCGCCGGGCGCCAGTTCCACATTCAAGGCTTTTTGCACTTCCGCCAGGGGCTCATGCACCCAGGCATGGGTTATGGCCTCTTTTTCAATTTCTTGCCGCAGTTCCCCGGCCATCTTTCCGAGAACCGCGAATCTGTAGATCGTCGAAAGTCCCCGCCCGGCGCCGGGGCCGCTGGTCATTTCGTAATTGATTACCTTGTCGGCAAGACCGACGCCGTGCGGATCGATAATGATAAGCCGCGCCCCTTCGGGCAGGCTGCGCCCCAGCTCCTGACCGGCCAAACGCATGTGATCCTTTTGTGGCCTGATGTCAAAACGTATTTTTTTAGCCGTCGCCAGCGGTGCCGCCAGAACCACAAAAACGGCGACAGTGGAAAGTATGCGCCGAACTAAGGCGACGTCCTTCAACCGCTGCCGGACATGGCGCCGCCACAGGATGGCGAGACCATAAGCGGCGGTCGTGCAACCGATAAGGCCGAGCTGAGAGTTGAATCGCCAATAGGAAACGACATGTAGCGCGTTATATTTACCGAAAGCGATGATGTACAAGGCCCACAAAACGAAATTGAAGCCGATGAAAGCCACGCCAGTGATGATCCCAAGGCGGGCGAACCCGCCTTTGTATTTGCCCATGGCGTAAATGGCGAGAAAGCCAATGACCGTCATCATTGCGAAATAAGCCCCTTTCTTACTGGCGACGGTGAGCATTTTCGCAAAGATCACGAAAGCATCGGATATAAGCCAGTTTTGCATGGGTTGAATGTGAAATTCCCCTTCCGATAAAGACATGATGACGTGGAAACGCCAGAACAGATAGACGGCGATTCCCGGTAGCACCATGACCGGCAACAACCGTAGAACATCGGCAAGACGGATCTTCGGATCGCGCATCGCAACCAGGATCATCCCCACCAACACCAGGCCCAGAAGCGACAGGTTGGCCTGTTTGATGTTCAGCAGCACCACGGACACCCAGGCGAACTGCCAGGCCAGGGAGTTGGCCCCTTCCCCCTTGCCGGCAAGCGCCTCGAGTATCTTCCAGGCCAACAGACCGGCGACGGCCAGGGTGACGGCAGTCGTGCTGTCGGCATAAGTGGTGAAGACCAGTTTTTGGATGAAAGTGGTGCTGAAAATAGTGACGCCCAAAAGGCCGAGAGCCGCCGTTCCCCACTTATGCATCCATTCGGCCGGGGCTTGAAGGCCATGGCGCACCAGGGACAGATAGAGCGGCGCAAAAAGCAGCAGCAAGAGTAAGTTGGCCAGCGCGCCGCCGTTCTCTATAAAGACGCCTGTCATCTTCGAAGCGAGGTAGGTGATCAATGGCAAGCCATAGGGATAAGCCGAATAGGCGGACGAAATGGCCGGCATGTCGCCGCCGGGAAAGCCGTCATAACGGAAAATATATTGGGCATTGGGCAACCACTGGGAGAATTCGTCCCATTGCGAAGCCTTCATCGCCGTGGCCATGAGAAGCAATGGCAGGGCTAGTACGAGGATTCGCCAGACAACCCCGGCGGCGGCCGGAACGCCGCTGTCACGCCGATACCGCCGCCACAGTTGAATGGTCGAGGGAATCGCCGCCGCCCACAGTCCGTAAGTAAGCCAGGTGAACGCCACCGACCCTAAGACGCCGCCGACAATGAAAACCCCGGTCGCAACCCCCCAACCTACGAAGACATCCGCCGGGGCGAAACGCCGCTGTCCGCCGACGGCGCCGCCAACAACCGCGAAAACGGTCATTGTCGCCACAACGGCGAAGAAACCTGGAATCTGCTCGGCGCCGGGCATGAAGTACCCGAGAAAGCTCATGATGCTTTCTTGTCCGCGGCCATCAGACATTTCGGCTGAGCAGCACCAGACCGTGGCGGAGCTGTTCCAGGAACAACAGCGGGTGGCGCAATCGCCGGATGAAAGCCCGCATGAGATAGCCGGGCCGCAGGTGAAATTGCAGGTTGAATTTGCGGCGCAGCGCCAGGATGGTCACGGCGTCGAGACTGTCGCTGGAAACGGCCGAAACCTCTCCACTCTGGTCCATGTTGGCAAGGGATTGGGATATCAATCCGTCTTCGATCATCTTGGCCCTCAAGTCGGTTCCCTGGCGGGGGATAGCAGTGTGCACCATCAAGATGATCCCTGACATTGACCATGTGCATTACGTGCATCTGGGGAAAAACGTGGTGACAGCTGTTTTGGCTTTCGTGCTTTGCCTTTTTCGTGTCAACCGCGGCGGCTTCGACGTTCTCATTGATATGGAATTCTATACACGGGCTTCGTCGGTAGCAACGTTCGCCTCTTGGGCGCCGGTGCGGGTCGACTATCATTCCCGTGGGGTTTACCGCGGCGCCATCCATAATTTCCGTGTTCCCTTTAATGTTTACTGGCATGTCACCCGAAACTTTTTTGGCTTGCTGGCCCCATTTGGTGTGGAGGTGCCGGCGACGGCACCGCCACCGAAATTGAAAATTCCCGCCGACGCGGCCGCCCAGGCGGCGGAAGTGTTGGCGTCCTTTGGCGGCAAGGGGGCGCGCTATCTGATCATCAATGTCAATTCAGGCGAGTTGGCTTTCGAGCGGCGTTAGCCACCGGAGCGCTTCGCTGATCTGACCACGCGTCTCGGCGGGAAATACGATATTTGCGCCTTGTTCGTGGGCTCTCGGGACGAACGGCCGTACGCCTAGACAGTCGTGGAAAAGGTCGTCGAGGCCGGGGGACGGGCTCATAATCTGGCCGGCGATTTGACCCCGGAGTGTTTCATCGAATTGTGCCGTGGCAGTGTCCTGACCATCTCCAACGATTCAGGCCAGGTGCATTTGGCCGTCGCCGCCGAGGCCCGTGTCGTGGCGTTTTTCGGGCCGGAGACACCGGTGCTTTACGGCCCCATCGGCGACAACCACCTTAGTTTTCCATGAGAACCTCGCTTGTTCGCCCTGCATCACCGCCGAATACGGCAAACAGTTGGATTGCTGGCACCAAACACCTTTTTGCCAGCTGGCAATCACCGTCGACGATGCCATGCAACGCATTAAAAATCATCACGGTTCGATTTTGCAAACCCGACCGCGGCCGGCACGGCGGCGCGGCAAGGGCGGGCCGGCGGGACCAAAAAAAATAATTTGTGAACAACAACGCGAATTGAGTGATAGATAAGAACGACTAAAATTTTATTTTTCTAATATATGCTTTCCCTCTATGATCAGTCCCCTTGCGGGAAACAGTCTTTGCGGTACCGAACATCCAGCATCCGGGTGAGGAGATATGTCTAACGGAGGGCCTAGTAGCCAGACAATCCTGGTCGTTGGCGGCGGTATTGCCGGCGTCAGCGCCGCCGTTGAAGCGGCCGATACGGGGTTCGAGGTCATCTTATTGGAAAGCACGGCCACCCTTGGCGGCCGGGTCGCCCTCTTGAACCGCTACTTTCCCAAACTCTGCCATCCAACCTGCGGGCTGGAAATCAATTTTCAGCGCCTCAAGAAAGCCAGGAATCTGAAGGTCTTCACCATGGCGACGGTGAACGGCATCGCGGGCCAGAAAGGCGACTTTACGGTCACGGTCAGAACCAAGCAGCGCTTTGTGAACGCCAACTGCACGGCCTGCGGCGCCTGCGCCGAAGCCGCCGAGACGGAGGTTTCCAACCCCTACAATTACGGCTTGGATTCGGTCAAGGCGGCTTATCTCCCCCATGAAATGGCCTTTCCCATGCGCTACGTCATCGACAGCTCGGTGATCGGCACACCGGAAGCCGAGAAAATCAAAGCCGCTTGCGATTACGGCGCTATCGATCTGGACGAAAACGAGGGCAGTTTTGAGGTCGCCGCCGGCGCCATCATTTGGGCCACCGGCTGGCGTCCCTACGACGCCGGCAAGATCACGCCTTATGGTTACGGCCGCATCGCCAACGTCATCAACAATGTGGAAATGGAGCGTTTGGCCGCCGACAACGGTCCGACGGAAGGAAAAATCCTGCGCCCATCCGACGGCCTGGAAGCCAAAAAAGTAGCCATGGTCCAGTGTGCCGGCTCACGTGATGGCAATCATCTCGCTTATTGCTCGCGCATCTGTTGTCTGGCTTCGCTGAAACATGCCGCTTACCTGCGCCAGCAATATGCCGACGCCGAGATCGACATCTACTACATAGACATCCGGGCGCATGACAAATTGGAGGGTTTTTACCAAAAGCTGAAAGCCGATCCGCAGGTCAACTTCATCAAGTCCAAGCCGGCCGAGATCAGCGAAGGCGAGAACGCCAATCCGGTGGTCCAGGGCGAAAACACGATCTCCCGTGAAATCTACGCCAACGCTTACGATCTGGTGGTCCTGGCCACCGGCATGGAACCCTCCGCCGCCGGCTGGCAGCCTCCGCCCGCCCTCAAGATGGACGAATACGGTTTCATCGTCCCGGATGTGGAAGACGGCGACGGCCAGCTCTCCGCCGGCGTCGCGGCTGGGCCGCTGGATGTGTCCATGTCCGTGCAATCAGCCACCGCCGCCGCCCTCAGGGCCATCCAGGCGGTCAGAGGAGCATAGGCCGTGGCCTCCGAAAACAAGATTGGTGTTTACCTTTGCAAGGGCTGCGGCATCGGCGAGGCCATCGACGTCGACAATTTGCAAACCATCGCCAGCGATGAACTCAAGGCGTCGCTCACCAAGCAACACGACCACCTATGCGGCACTGATGGCGTCAAGACAATCACCGAGGACGTAAAATCCGGCGATGTCACCCAGGCGGTCATCGCCGCCTGCTCGCAACGGGTCATGACCGATCGCTTTCACTTCAACGGCGCGCAAGTGATCCGCGCCAACCTGCGCGAACAAGTGATCTGGTGCCATCCGCCCGGCGACGAAGACACCCAGATGCTCGCCGACGACCAAGTTCGCATGGCCATTACCCAGGCAACCAAGACGTCGCCGCCCGAAGCTGACAGCGATGGTGAGTTTTCCGAGACTGTGATGGTCGTCGGCGGCGGCTACGCCGGATTGAACGCGGCCAGGGAGGCAAGCCGGACTGGTTATCCGGTGGTTCTTGTGGAACGCTCTGAGCAACTCGGCGGCTGGACCCGGAAATGGCCAAAGGTCATGCCCCACCGCTCGCCTTACCGGAACCCCCAGGACAACCCCATCGAAGAGCTGATTTCCAAGGTCGAGGCCGACGACCGCATCCGCGTGATGACCAATACCGTTGTCGGCAAAACCTCTGGCCAGCCTGGCCGGTTTTCCGTCGATCTGAGCCAAAATGGCACGACGGCGACAGCCACCATTGGCGCCATCGTCGTCGCCACCGGCTGGCGTCCCTATGACGCCGGCAAGCTCAGGCATCTGGGTTACGGCGCATCGCCCGATATTGTCACCAACGTTGAAATGGAAGAATTGCTGGGTAGCGGCCCCGTCAAGCGCAAATCCGACGGCAAGGCGCCGAAAACGGTGGCCTTCGTCCTTTGCGCCGGGTCGCGCGATCCCGAACACCTCCCTTATTGCTCATCCGTTTGCTGCGGCGTTTCCATCAAGCAGGCCTTGCAACTTACCCAAGCCGACTCAGAGGTCATGGTCTACATCATCTTCGACGAGTTGCGCACGCCGGGCACGGCCGAGGAATTCTACCGCGCCGCCCAGGACGCCGGCGTCATCTTCATGAAAGGCAAGGTCAAGTCGGTGGGCGCCGATCTCACCGTTACTGTCGATGATGCTCTTTTGGGCGAGGAAGTCCCCCTGCAAGGTCTCGACATGGTGGTCCTGGCCACCGGCATGGTGCCCAACTCGACCAATGTGGATCAACCAAGCCCGGAACTGGACGAAGAACAGACGGTGCTGCTCAAAAACGATATCAACCCGCTATCGCCATTCCCAGTCGCCGGTTACGCCGGCGATGCGCCGGACCCTAAGGAAGCCGCCGATCCGCCACCGCCGGAAGGCGCGTCGATCTTGAATCTCCAGTATCGCCAAGGACCGCACATTCCGATCCTCGCCGACGGTTTCGCTGATTCCCATTACATTTGCTTCCCCTATGAAACCCGGCGCACGGGCATATATACTTGCGGTCCCGTCCGCCGTCCCATGGACTTGTCCGAGACCGGCGATGACGCCGCCGGCGCCGTACTCAAGGCCATCCAGGCCATCCAGGGCGTCGCCGCCGGGCGTGCGCTTCATCCCCGCGTCGGTGATCTTTCATTCCCCAAAATCGGCTTGGATCCTTGCACCAAGTGCCGCCGCTGCACCGTCGAGTGCCCTTTCGGCGCCATCGACGAGACGGAAGACGATTTTCCAATCGTCAATACCGGCCGTTGCCGGCGCTGCGGCACCTGCATGGGCGCCTGTCCGGTTCGCACCATCAGCTTCGACAACTATTCGGTCGAAATGCTCACCTCCATGGCCAAGGCCATCGAGATCCCCGACGAATTCGACGAGAAACCCCGGGTTCTGATCCTGGCCTGCGAAAACGACGCCTATCCGGCCCTCGACATGGCCGGAATTAACCGCCACCAGTACTCGGCCTTTGTCCGCATCATCCCGGTGCGCTGCCTGGGCAGCGTCAGTCTCGTTTGCGCCTCGGACGCCCTTTCGGCGGGCTATGACGGCATCATCCTGATGGGTTGCAAATCAGGCGACGATTACCAATGCCATTTCATCAAGGGCAGCGCCATCGCCAAGGAACGCATATCGAAGATCGAGGAAACCTTGCAGAGCATGATGCTGGAAGCCGAGCGGGTGACGACCATGGAGGTTTCGATCGCCGATTCCGGGCGCATCGGCGGGATGATCGACGATTACCTGGCGACCATCGACGAAATCGGCCTCAATCCGTTCAAGGGAATGTAGATCATGGCCGCCGCCGCGCCCGAGCCGCAAGGAAAATACGACCTCGGCTTCGCCCGCCAGGTTTACGGGAATATCGATGGCGGCGACAAGTTGGCCATGTGCATGCAATGCGGCGTCTGTTCCGGCTCCTGCCCCATCGGCGAGACTATGGATTACGGGCCACGCAAGCTGTTCATGATGGTCCGCGCCGGCATGAAAGAAGCGGTACTTAAATCCAATACCATTTGGAATTGCGTCAGTTGCTACAACTGCGTGGTCCGTTGCCCGCGCCAGGTTCCGGTCACCTATATCCTTCACGACCTTGCCGCGATGGCGGTCCGCGAAGGCTACGTCGAAGCCAGGAAATCGGATAACGCCCGCTTCGCCAAGGCCTTCTGGTGGAGCACCCGGAAGTACGGCCGCAGCGACGAGCGCCTGATCACCGCCAAATACTACTTCTCCGGCGGCCTTATCGATGGGACCAGGAAAGGAATGGCCAATATGAAAATCGCCATGGCCATGATCAAGGCCAAACGTATGCACCTTGGCGCACCGCACAAGATCAAAAAGCGCGGCGAACTCAAGGAAATCCTGGCCAAGGCCAAGGAAATCCAGGAGCGCCAGCCGGCCACGCCCGAGGATGTGAAATGAGCAAGAAATACACTTATTACCCGGGCTGCAGCTCCGAGGGCAGCGCCGCGCACCTGGACAAATCCCTGCGCGCCATCGCCTCGAAACTGGGCATCGAGCTCGAGGATATCGCCGACTGGAATTGTTGCGGCGCATCGGTCGGCCATATCGAGTCCGGGCATCTGACAACCGCCGCCCTTTCCGCCCGCAACCTGGCGCAAGCCCGAGAGCAGGGTGAACAAGACGTGATGACGCCCTGCGCCGCCTGTTACCTCAACACCCACGCCACCAACGAGAATATCCGCGACAAGGGAACTTTCAAGGACGAGCTCAACGAAGCCCTCGCCGTCGCCGGTAAGTCTTATGACGGCTCCTTGCATGTGCGTCATGCTTGCGAAGTACTGATCAACGATATCGGCCTGGACAAGATCAGGGAACAGGTCACCAATCCCTTGCAGGGATTAAAGGTGGCCGGCTATGTCGGTTGCCAGACGGTTCGCCCCTTCGCCAATACCGAACGCGGCGGTGAATACGACACCTACGACGATCCCGATTTCCTCGACGGCTTCATCGAGAGCACCGGTGCCGAGGCCGCTGAATTCGATAACAAGACGTCCTGTTGCGGTGGTTCATCCTCGGTGATGTCGCCCGACAAAACTCTCCATCTGATAAAAAAAATCCTCAACGAGGCCAAGGAAAAAGAGGCCGACGTGATCGCCACGCCCTGCCCGCTCTGCCAGCAAAACATCGAGATGTACCAAGGCCGGATCAACGCCGAACAGGGCACCGATTTCAACATCCCGGTGGTCTTTTACAGCCAGCTCATGGCCTTGGCCTTCGGCATGGACGCCGATAAGGACGCAGGCCTAAACCAGAACATCGTCAAGGCCGACAAACTGACCGCCAAAGCCGGGAAGTAACAAGCGGCTCCTCGGATCGGCCACGAACGCCGCCGGGCCGGGTTGGCTCTTTTCGCCGATCAGCAAAATCATTCGGGCCTGGGAAGAAAATTCAACATTCAAGACTTGACCTCTTATTTGCTTACCATGGTGGTGAGCCTTACGCTGTCCTTTGCCCCACAGGACGGCCCAGGCGGGCGACATCACCGGAACAGTGTTCAGCAAAGTCGAGAAATGTGTCATCCGCGAGGCCATGGATCGCCTCGGCCTGCCGGCACCGCGAAGCACGGACGGCGGGGGCGATAAGGACGACGATGACGATAAGGGCAAAAAGAATGGCCTGCCGCTAGGCCTCGCCAAGCGTGACAGACTGCCGCCGAGCATGCAAAAGCATATGAAAAAACACGGCCAACTGCCGCCGGGACTTCACAAGCGGGCCTTGCCGCCCGATGTCGAGTCCCAATTGCCGGCCCGCAAAAACGCGGAACGGGCGATCGTCGGCAACGATGTGGTACTGATCCAACAGGGCACCAACCTGATCCTCGACATTATCAAGGACGTGGTCAGGAAGAAGAAGAAATAGGGAGCTTTAAGACCCGCTCAAGGCTAGACCCGGCGGTTGCACGGAACACAACCGGATAGGTCCTAAATTTGCGGCCGGGACTGGATCAAGGCGAGAAATCTCTCCGTCGACCCGGCATTCAGCAAGGCCAGCGCGCAGCCCAGCGGGCGGTCTTCAATGTCTTTCTCACGATCGGCCGGACAGGCCGATTCCGGCAGCGCCGCGCGCGGGCGCATTTGTTGGACGGCCATCGCCGCGCGGGTGCTGGCGAGGGCGCCGGGCAAGTCAGCCTCGCGGCGGCGTTTTTTCGCCGGCTGCGCTTCGGGGACACTCAGGTGGATATCAGGGATCACCCCTTGCGCCTGAATGGCCCGCCCCGAGGGCGTATAGAAAAGTTGCGTGGTTAACCGTAGCGCACCCTCGACCGGCAGGGGGGTGATGGTCTGCACCGATCCCTTGCCGAAGGAACGCCGGCCCAAGACAATGGCGCGGTTTTGGTCCTGCAAGGCGCCGGCGAGGATTTCCGAGGCCGAGGCCGATCCGCCGTTGATCAACACCACCATGGGCAGGCCCAGGGCCAAATCCCCCGATACCGCTTCGTAAACCCGCTCCCGGCTGGCGTTCCGACCCTTGACGGAAACGATCCGCCCTTCGTCCAGGAAGGCGTCGGCGATTACCCAGGATTGTTCAAAAAGGCCGCCGGGATTGTTGCGCAAGTCCAAAACCAAGCCTTTCAGACGCCGGCCCAGCCGGCCGCGTATTCCCTCCATGGCGTTGAACAGGTCCTGTTCAGCATGTTCGTTGAAGCGGGTGACACGGATGTAACCGATGTCGCCGGCGACCCGCCAGCGCATCGCCGGCACCTGGATGATGGCACGCACAATGGCGACCGCAAAGGGGTCTCGGGCGGCACGCTTAACGGTAAGCCGGATAACCGCCCCCGGCCGCCCGCGCATTCTTTTTACCGCCCAGGACAAAGTGTGGCCCTTGATGGGCTGCCCGTCCAAGTGGGTGATCAGGTCGCCGGGCTTGAGCCCGGCCTTGAAGGCGGGCGTGTTGTCGATGGGCGAGACAATCTTGACCAAGCCGTCTTCCATCATGATCTCCAAACCCAAGCCGCCGAACTCGCCCTTGGTGGACAGCTGCATATCCCGATACTCGTCGGGATTGAGGTAGGTGGAATGGGGATCGAGAGAAGTCAACATGGAATCCAGCGCCGATTCCACCAGCTCGGACGGCTTCAGTGGCTGGCCCTTGGCCCGCAGATCGCGCACCCCCTTGATGGCGGCGTCAATCAGTTGGGCATCCGGAACCTGGCGCACGTAGTTGACACGAACCCGTTTGAAGGCGTCGTTGAAATGGCGTAGTTGCTGGCTGCCGGAGGAACCCGCCAGGGATTCGGCATATACCTTTCGGAAGCGCGTCAGTTCACGGTTTCCTTCTTTTGACAAGCTGTAATCATTGCCGGTGAGGGTGTCGATGACATCGCGCAACGCCGATGCGCCACCGTCGCAGCCGCCGAGAGACGGCACCAGCAGCAGATAGAAAACGGCGCCGATAACCTTAACCGGCGGCGGTAAAAAACATATGCGCATGTTCACTTGAAACTTAGAGCCTAACCGAATAACCAAGACGCGGCCGTGACAGAACCCAAACGGAAAGCCCGGCTTCAACCATCAGCGTTGATTTGATCGATCAGTTCTTGTTGTACCCGCTCCGCGTCGTCGATGTCGACCTGACATGTGCCGGCGTTCCGGTGGCCGCCGCCGCCGTACTTCAACATCAGTTCGCCGATATTGGTATTGGATGTGCGGTTGAAGATCGATTTGCCGACGGCAAAAACCATGTTGAGCCTGTTCAGGCCCCAGATCAGATGAATGGATATGTTGGTTTCCGGAAACATGGCATAAACCACAAAGCGGTTTCCGGCATAGATGATGTCCTCTTCGCGCATGTCCAGCAAGGCCAGGTTGCCATGGGTCTCCACGCAGCGTTTGACCTGTTCCTGAAAGTTTTCATGCTGCTCCTGGTAAAGGTCGACTCTCTCCTTGACATCAGGCAAAGCCAGGATCTCGTCGATGGTGTGGCTGCGGCAGTAATCGATGAGTTCCATCATCAACTGGTAATTGGAAACGCGAAAGTCTTTATAGCGTCCTAGTCCGGTGCGGGGATCCATGATGAAGTTGAGGAGAACCCAACCCTCGGGGTTTAAAGTGTCTTCCCGGGAGAACTGGGCCGCGTCGCATTTGTCCACGGCCACCAGCAGCTCATCGAAGACATCGGGGAATGCCGCCGTGTCGCGATAATAATCGTAAACCACACACGCCGCCGAGGGTGCGTCCGGGACGATGATGTGGTTGGCGGGAATATCCCCGAGACGAATGGTTTCGCTGGAGTGATGGTCGAAGGCCAGGTGAACGCCTTTGACATATGGGAGGTTGGTTGTGATGTCGTTTTCCGTAATCAGAATGGTGCCGTCCTGCATGTCCTTGGGATGAACGAACTTGATCTCATCGATCATATCCATCTCCTTTAGGAGCACAGCGCAGGCCAAGCCATCGAAATCACTTCGTGTGACCAAACGAAATCTCCCATCACTCATTTGGATTCCCCTTAAGATTCTGTTCGGCGTAAACGCCGGGCGCTATACAAATTTCACTCCGATCCTAACGCATTTGCCGCACCGTGATCCACAGCAATGAAATGGGGCGGTTTACCGGCACCGGTGCCGGTCCAGAAAGGGGCTGGTAATTTTTTCCACCCCATTGCCTGGCCTCGGGCTCGCCCAGGCGGATCGGACGGGGTATAAAGCCGCATGGCCTCTCTGGGATGTACCAAAGGGCCGGGAGAAGAAGCGAGTGGACGAGAAACAGAACGGCGGAACCAAAGACACCCTCAGCCGGACCGGGCGCCACTTCCTCGAAACTGGCAACGCCGTTTTGCACATGATGGGCATAGATGGAACGCACCGCCGCTACGTCGTCGTCGGTTGAATCTCTGATTAGGATCTCGCTGACGTTGGCTTTCATGCCACCATGGCAAAGCGGGAGGCGGCGGCCAGGGCCTTGATCAAGTACCCGATCTGTTGCTTCAGGGCGGGCAGGCCGGGGCCGCGCTGAATAGTCATCTCGTCCATGTAAAGCGCCCGGTTGATTTCGATCTGCAGGACGTGAACGCCGTTCGCGGTTTTGCCGTAATGGCGGGTCGTGTAGCCGCCGGCATAAGGGTTGTTGCGGGTCACCACGAAACCCATTCTGGTGAGCGCTTTTTCGGCGGCGGTGGTGATCTCGGGTGCGCAGGCGTTGCCGTGGCAATCGCCGAGGACCATATCGACGCGCTCATCTCCTGTATCTCTGTCCATGGGGCCGCCAACGGAAGGCATGGAGTGACAGTCGATCAAAAGACAGCCGCTGAAACGTTCCTGGGTCTTTTCCAGGAGACCTTCGAGGGCATGGTGATATGGGTCGTAATAGGTTTCGATGCGCCGTTTGGCATCCTCGTAAAGGAGCTGGCCGTGATAAATTTCCTCGCCGCTGGTGATGATGCGGGCGATGCAGCCAAGACCGGCGGCGAGGTGCGGCGAGGCGGTGGTGACATGATTGGGAAGGGCATCCTTGAACATATTGCGGTCTAGCTCGCCGGAGCGGCGATTCGGATCGATATAGGCACGCGGGAAAAGGGCTTTAAGAAACGGTGCGCCATATTGCGGAGCGGCGGCGAACAATTCATCCACATAAGCATCCTCGGAGCGCCTGATCTCTAAAACATCGAGCCGGGATTGGGCGAGGAATTCGTCGGGATAGTCGCAGCCGCTATGCGGAGATGCGAATACCAAGGGCACGGTTTGCCGGTCCGGCGCCAGGATAGCGCACGGTGTAGCGCCGGTTTCACCGCTTTTCGGCGAATGTCCATGATTGTCGGGAGGCAAGGTGGTCTCCGATTATTCTTGTTGCCGGCCGGGCCGACTAGAATATCATGGTTTGGTTCGCTCTGTTAGCCCCCCCGGCCCGCCAGCGCAATGGTACGCAATGGTATAAGTGCGCATTGGCGCCACCAAGCACGCCTTGCCAAGCAGCGGCGTTGGGACTAAAATGCCTGGCTTGTAGCAATTATCCTTGCCGCCGGAAACCGGGCGCGTAGCTCAGTGGGAGAGCACTACGTTGACATCGTAGGGGTCACTGGTTCAAGTCCAGTCGCGCCCACCATCTTTTCAATGGGTTAGCAAAATTCCGCTAACCCATTTCCCTCCCGGGGCACCTATAGGGCACCCTGAGAACCTATTTCACGCCCCTTTTCTGCCTCTTTTTAACGCCACCTTTGTGAAGATTGCCAGCGTTACCTCAAGCGCCGAAACCCATAGAAGCAGGCAAAGGTAGCCTAAGCCGCCGTCAACAGACCGCCCTGGCAACAAAAAAAGCGGGGATTCGGCCTAACTAGTACTTATTTTAGGGCATTGCATTAGACAATATTACGGATGTTACGGCTCGCCGATTAAAGCGTCGGGCTGTTTGGATCGATAACGGAAGAAGTTTTAAGCTTCCGGTTTGGGCTGTTGTTGACCCAACTCGGATCTTTTTGGGGTTTGAAGTGAGGCTCTTTCTTTCTCAGGAAACGACGGTTCGTTCAGGCGGGAAGCGCAAGGTGACAGTGGTTCCCCGATCCAGTTTGCTATCGATGGTCAGCGTACTGCCGTGCAGTTCCATAAATGACTTGGCCAGCGGCAATGGGGACGTTTCAGGTCATGCCTAAACAACTTTCAGGTGGCTTTGCGTCACCAGACTCTTTGCAAGCTGCAACGAAATAACGCCGTCCTTGATGCGTACCGGGTATTTACCGGCGCCGCCCTGGTCCGGGGCAACGGCCTTGCCACTGGCCAGTTCGATGATCCAGTTGTGCAACGGACAGGTGACCTTCCAGCCATGAATGATGCCCTGGGACAAAGGCCCGCCCTGGTGCGGGCAACTATCGTCAAGGGCGAAGACCCGGTCGTCGGCGCTACGGAAAACGGCGATATCCCCGCCGGCGGTCTTGAGGACACGGGCGCCACGCCGGGGAATGTCCTCGAGCTTGCCGATTTCAATCCATTCGCTCATCGCTGAGGCGCCATCTTCAAGGGCGAGAATTCATTGGCCGCCAGCCGTTCCCCGGCGTATTCCTTCCAGGGATCTTTCTGGGCGAAGCGCTGGGAGTAGAGGAAACGCTCCGCCAGTTCCTGGCGCCCGGCCCCGTCCTCGACGATACGCCGTTTGACGTAGGACAGGCCGACCCGCTCGATCCAGGTCGAGGAGCGTTCCTTATAATGGCCTTCTTCCCGGTAGAGTTGCAAGAAAGCGGCGGCATATTCACGGACCTCCTCGTCACTGCCGACCTTGCACAGCAGGTCGGTGGCGCGGACGCGGACGCCACAAGCGCCGCCGACATGGAGTTCCCAGCCGGACTCGACGCCGACGACGCCGAAATCCTTGATGGTGGATTCGGCGCAGTTACGCGGGCATCCGGAAACGCCCATCTTGAACTTGTGCGGCGTCCAGGCCCCCCAGAAGGCCTTCTCCAACGCGATGCCGAGGCCCAGCGAGTCCTGAACGCCAAAATGGCACATGGTATTGCCGACGCAGCTTTTGACCGAACGCACCGCCTTGCCATAGGCGTAGCCGGAGACCAGCCCGGCCTTGCCAAGATCGGCCCATACCCGGGGCAGGTCTTCTTTCTTGACAAAAGGGATGGCCAGCCGCTGGCCGCCGGTGATCTTCACCGGCACGCCCATCCCCTCGGCGCAATCGGCGACGGCCCTGAGTTCCCGGGCATTGGTAAGCCCGCCCCAGGTGCGCGGCACCACCGAATAGGCGCCGTCCTTCTGGATGTTGGCATGGACCCGTTCATTGATGAAACGGGATTGCCCGTCATCGGCGTACTCTCCGGGCCAGGTGCAAATCAGATAGTAGTTGAGCGCCGGGCGGCACTCCGCGCAGCCGTCCGGCGTTGCCCATTCCATAAAGGCCATAACCTCGGGGATGCTGTTGAGGCTGTTGTCGCGGATGGCGCTGCGAACCTCGTCGTGGCTGTACTCGGTGCACCGGCAAAGGGGTTTTTGGCTGGTCGTCTCGGAATAGTCGCCGCCCATGGTGAAGGCGAGGATTTGCTCGACCAGACCGGTGCATGACCCGCAAGACGCCGAGGCCTTGGTATGGGCGCGCAGGCCGTCCAAGGTAAACAGCTTGTTTTCGGCGATAGCGGCGACGATCTCGCCCTTGCTGACGCCGTTGCATCCACAAACTTCCGTATCGTCGGCCATGGCGAGGATGGCGTTCTCGAGCCCAAGGCCGGCGTCGCCCAGGGAAGACTGGCCGAACAGCAGGCGGTTGCGGTTTTCCGAGATATCGACCTCGTCGCGCATAAGCTGGATGTACCAGGTGGCGTCCACCGCATCACCGAGGAGGACGGCGCCATGGATGCGGTTGTCCTTGATAACGAGTTTTTTGTAGATGCCACGCCCGGCGTCCTGAAAAACAACGGCTTCGGTCCCCTCGCCAGCCTCGAAATCACCCGCCGAGAACAGGTCGATGCCGGTAACCTTGAGACGCGTCGAGACCCGCGAGCCCTCGTAGCAGGTATGGCCCATCAGGGCCAGTTGATTGGCGCAGACCTTGGCCTGTTTGAAGAGCGGCGCGACAATGCCGTAGACTTGGCGACGGTGCTCGGCGCATTCCCCGACCGCGTAAACAACCGGATCGTAAGTCTGCATGGTATCGCTAACGACGATGCCCCTTTGGCAATAAATACCGGCATCGCTGGCCAAGTCCGTGCGCGGGCGAATGCCGATGGCCATGACGACGAGATCGGCCGCCAGCCTGGCGCCATCTTGCAGTTTGACCCCTGTTACGCGTTTGTTTTTGCTTCTGCCGCCGAGGATGGACTCGGTTTTGGCCGACAATAGGAATTTTAGCCCGCGTTCTTCGAGATTGCGGAGCAGCATGGCGCCGGCAACATCGCCCAATTGGCGTTCCATCAGCCTGTCCATCAGGTGAACGACGGTGACCTCCATGCCCTGCTTCATCAGACCGTGGGCGGCTTCAAGGCCGAGCAGCCCGCCACCGATGACCACGGCGTTTTTGTGCTTGCCGGCCGCCTCGATCATCACTTCGACGTCACCGATATCCCGAAAGGTGACGACTCCTCGCAGGTCATGGCCGGCAACGGGCAGGATTATCGGCTCCGAGCCCGTCGCCAGAAGCAGGCGGTCATAAGGGACCATCTGTCCATCGATCGTCTGAACCTGTTTGCGATGGCGATTGATGGCGGCGATCTGTTCGCCCTTGCGAAGAGTGATGCCGTTGTCGGCGTACCACTGTTCGTCGTTGAGCATGATCTCGTCAAAGCTCTTCTCGCCGGCAAGGATCGGCGACAGCATGATCCGGTTGTAATTGCCGTGGGGTTCGGCCCCGAAAACGGTGATGTCATAAAGGTCCGGAGCCAGCTTGAGCAACTCCTCGACGGTCCGCATGCCGGCCATGCCGTTTCCGACAACGATGAGTTTTTGTTTTATTATGGGTGGCCCTCCTGTTACGAACAGCTCCGGTTGGCGCGGCGACTATGTGCTACTCGGCACCCCACCGGCAGCTCTTTACCCGCAAGGAGCGGGCCAATTGACGGCCGCGATAAGAGTTCTGTAAATTTATTCATATTATCAGTTGGATATGGAAATATGCGCTGAAAACAGAGATGGCGGAGCAACAGTGGTGCCGATAAATCTGCACAATAAGTGGGCATGCTATGGGAGTGCCTATTTATTGTGCATTTTCAGGAATCCTGTTTCGGCTATCCGTCCGCAGGTGGAAATAGGGAGGTAAAGTGGATGCTCAGCTGAACCATATGAAAACATTATAATTTTCGACATTTAGATATATTCTTTACCCACCAACGACATACGCTTACATCGCTCCAACACACCTACGCGACATTCAGATTGACGACTAAAAGTGGGAAACGGGCGTCCATGAGAGCGTTGGCGATGCAGATGGGGATAAATAAACAAAACTGTCGCGATGTGAATGACAAGCGTATTTCTAACGCTGGGGTGTGTGTAGGTCTCAGTTCATACCTTCACCCTCTTGTCCCCGTTCATCTCTGCTTTGGCTGACGTAACAGAAAATGCCCGCGTCATTGACGGCGACACAATCCACGTAGGACGCCAATGATGGCCAGCATCCGGCGGCGGTCGTCATCGGTGAGCGGCAGATAGCGCATCAAAGTCCCGCGACGTACTCGCCGTAGGCGTCGGCGTCCATGAGATCGTCAAGATCGGCCGGATCGGCGAGAGCGATTTTGAAAAGCCAGCCCTTGCCCAGGGGGCTAATGTTAATCTGGGCTGGATCGCCAGCAAGGATTTTGTTGACCTCCGTGATCTCGCCGGAGACCGGGGCGTAAGTCTCGCTCGCCGCCTTGACCGATTCGATCACCGCCGCTTCGGTGCCTTTGTTCAATCGCCGGCCCACTTCCGGCAATTCGACGAAAACCACGTCGCCCAATTGGCCCTGGGCATAATCGGTGATCCCGACGGTGCCGACGCCGTCCACGACGCCGATCCACTCATGTGATTGGCTGTATTTCACCTTCGCCATGGCCTCCTCCTTTCTTCAACCTCTAAAATAGCGGTGTTCGACAAAAGCCAACCGCGCCACCTTGGCCGCAAGGACTTGGCCGCGGACCAAAAAGTTGACAGCCTTGCCGGGTTGCGCCGGCTCCAAGTTGACGTAGCCCATGGCGACCGGGCCCCCCACGGTCGGGCCGTAGCCGCCGCGGTCGTTGGTCAAGAGGGTGTAGGTTGTCTTGCCGGCGGACAATCCTTGGATGTCGCCGGGGATCAAGGTTTCAAAAACGGCCGCCACGTTCTCTCCGCGCAGGATTGCCTGCCCCATGTGAGAAACATCGAACAGCGACGCGCTTTCGCGGGTGTGCAGGTGCTCGGCGACGATGCTTTCATACTGCAACGGCAACTCATAGCCAGCGAAAGACATCATCTTGGCGCCCAGTTCCCGGTGCAGGGAATAAAGGGGGGTCCGATTAAGTTCCTGGTCCTGGGGATCGGTCACTCGGTCCTCCAACAAGGTCAACGTCCTGACCGGCCAGGCGTTCAGCCGGCAGGCGCCCCATCTGTCTTGGAACCTGAAAGATTCCCCGGAAAACTTCTGATCCGGATTACCCCATCGGTGAGGCGACGGCCGCGCCGCCGCCTACTTTCCAGAGCCTCATTATTCCGCGGTCCCTTTGCCTGAGAGTTTCCGGGGCGGTTGCTCCTTCGGCGCTGGTCGAAAACCATTGTTCCCGACCGGTCTCTCCCGCGGAGGTCAACTGAGGTACAAATATCAGTCGCCGTTTGGGATACCACTTCTGGCGTTCCCTGAACGCGGCCAGTTTAATGTCTCCCGAAAGAAGGTCAATAACCACGGGGGAGGGGGAAACCGGTTACCGCACCTTACCGACGCGATGCCGGCGGTTATATTCAAGTTGTTCCTGGGAAAGCTGAAAACCGATAAAAATTTTAAATTGCCTTCCGTCCTGCTCGGCAGTGAGGGGAATGTCGAGAGTTATCTTTTCGTCCTCGGCGAGGACGTGGGTCCGGTTTCCGGAAAACTCAACGGGAAAGCGGAAAAATTCCTTTTGCAGGATTTTGAGTTGCTCATCGGTAATACTGACGAAATAGTCAAACGCCATTTTGCGGCTATCGGCGGCGGGACCAATCTCGGCTCCGATCATCAAGCTAAAATTGACCGTCAGCAAGCCTCCTCCGATATCCTTGTCGAAATCGTACCCGCACTCGGTGGCGAGAATATCCCTGATCTCTCCCTTATGGGTGACATCGATGATATCCCGACCCTGGCCGTCCCGGAAAAGGGTGGTCGAAGCGGCATCGGCCAGAATATTGATGGTCGGGCAGTAAAAAGGCCGGTTTTCAAATTCCAAGAACGAGCAACCGGTCACTAATATCGCCACCGTCAGAATCCAAAACCTGGGCAGGGACAGACCGGGGGAAGCCGAGGTTTCGGAGCTGGTTGCGAAGGAAGTCACAATGACGAATGGGTGCCGTCGCAGAAAGGGGGAGTTTTGATCGCCTTGCAGCCGCAAAAGCTCAGGGCCGTCGATTTCTCGGCTGTGTAGACCAGGGGCTTCATCCCGACTTCCTTATGGACGCCGTCGCACCAAGGCTGTTTTTTGCTGCGGCCGCAGGTACACCAATAATATTCCTCGCCGGCCTCGACCTCAACGTCGTAAGGGCCTTTCCGAGCCATGACGGGTCCGTTCATGTTTCTTCTCTCGCGACGCCACCGCCGATTTGCCGCCAACCTCGATGGACTTTAGATGACGGCGACAGCGGCGACAAGTTTACTTATCGGAGAGTGCCCCGACATCGATCAAACCGACCATGGTGGCAGCGAGCTTACTCAAAATGCACGCCCGTCCACAAACATTGTTGACGCTCTCGGCCAGCGCCAAGCCGACGAGAACGGCGGTGAAAAAGCCGATTGCAGAGGCCTGGAAATGAAAACAGCTGTCCATAATGAAAATATCGCGCCAGCGAGCCGGGCTGGCAAGATGTCCTTTGCCGACTCGGCCCTTGCCAGGAAAAGCCATGTTCCGTAAGAACCAGGGGAATACCCAAGCCAAGCAATGGAACCACCGCGGGTGTTTCATGGCCGTTTACACCGAAGTGAACGACGAGGACCTAATCGCCTTTGCCGCCGAATACGATATCGGCGAGGTCGTCGCCTGCAAGGGCATCGCCGAGGGAATTGAGAATTCCAACTTCCTGCTGACGACGGAAACCGGTCCCTACATTCTGACCCTTTACGAAAAGCGGGTGAAGCGAAAAGACTTGCCGTTTTTTCTTGGGCTCATGGAACATTTGTCATCGTCGTCGGTACCCTGTCCGACCCCGCTCCGGGGCCGCGACGGCAAAAACTTGCGCAGCTTGAGCGGCCGTCCCGCCGCCATCGTCTCCTTTCTCGAAGGCATGTGGGCGCGGCGCGTCACTCCCAGGCACTGTGACTTGCTGGGCGAGGCGATGGCCCGCCTGCACCTGGCCGGAGCCGACTTTCGGCGGATCCGCGCCAACGACTTTTCAGTCGGCGCCTGGCGGGCGCTGCTCAAGGCCTCGGCTGGGCGCGCCGACGAGATCCAGCCGGGGCTGGCCCGGGAGCTGGCGGCGGAATTGCAAGAGCTGGAATCCGGCTGGCCACGAGAGCATGGCCAGAACAGTCCGCCCAGGGGGATCATCCACGCCGACCTGTTTCCCGACAATGTCTTCTTTCGGAGCAACAGGCTTTCCGGCTTCATTGATTTCTATTTCGCCTGTACGGATTTCTTCGCCTATGATCTGGCCATCTGCCTCAATGCCTGGTGTTTCGAGGACGAGCGCAGCTTCAACATCACCAAGGCCAGACACATGCTGAGCGCTTACCGCAAGGTCCGTGATTTATCAGCCGCCGAATTGGCCGCCCTGCCCATATTCGCCCGCGGCGCCGCTCTACGGTTTTTGCTGACCCGGCTTTACGATTGGCTGAACAAACCCGCCGCCGCCTTGGTGACGCCTAAAAATCCCCTCGAATATCTTGAAAAGTTACGCTTCCACCGGGGTGTCCGCGATCCCGGCGCCTATGGATTGGATTGACCCCATGGCCGGCGTTGATGACGGCAGTGTCGAACTGTTCACTGATGGCGCCTGTTCGGGCAACCCTGGTCCCGGCGGCTGGGGCGTGCTGCTGCGTTGGAAAGGGCATGAAAAAGAGCTTTCCGGCGGCGAACCCGAAACAACCAACAACCGCATGGAACTGATGGCCGCCATTCAAGGCCTTGAGGCCTTGAAGCGAGGCGTCAAGGCGAGCCTCCACACCGATAGCCTCTATGTCCGCGACGGCATCACCCAGTGGATTGAAAACTGGAAGAAGAACGGCTGGAAGACGGCGCGCAAAAAGCCGGTCAAGAACGCCGACCTGTGGCGGCGCCTGGACCGGGCGCTCGCCGGGCACGACGTGGAATGGCGCTGGCTCAAGGGCCACGCCGGCCACCCCGACAATGAACGCGCCGACGCCCTGGCCCGCCGAGGCGTGGAAAAAGCGCGATAAGAGAAGCGAAAGGGCTCTCTTCGTGGCGAAACGATGTGCTAACCTTCGCCAACCCGGAAGAGAACCGAACGAACAAAACCAACATGCAAAAAACGGGGGAAAAGATGCGCCATGATTCCCCCGGAACCCCCTTCGATACCGCCATGCGTCTGCTTGCTATCTTGATCGTTTGTTGCCTGCTTTCGACCCCGACCATGGCCGGGCAGCGCTATACGTCCTGGTCCAACCCGGAGCGCCCGGCCAGCGGCCAAGCGGACAGGCAATCCGAGCACCTCCAGGAATTCATCGACCGCTTGAAGGCTTTGATCGACAGTGCCGATAAATCACGCGCCGCCGACCCTATGTTCCTGCGCGATTTGCGCGATCTTGCCGGCGGCTATGACCGGCCGTGGCGAAAACTTCTTCTTAACGAAGATTTCGGCGATGGCGACTTCACCGCCAATCCGCCCTGGACGGTCACCGCCGGGCGTTATCAAATTGAAAAAAGCTGGGGACTGCGCGCCATCCTTGAACCCTCGAAGGGGCAATCCTCCGGCAATCAAAAAAGAGAGAAAGTTTCCGGCCGCGACGTCGCCCTCGCCTTTCTTGGCGCTGTCCTCGACAAAGCCGTCCAGCAACCGGACTCCGGCCAGCGAACGGGAGCCACGGGCACGGCCGAAGAACCCGCCTTCAACGCCATTCACACGGCCGTTCCGATCAGCAATGCCTTTGCCATCGAATTAGAGTTGAGCTCATGGAAGGACCAGGGAGGCTTCGAGATCGGCCCCTATCAAGGCGCCGCCAGGACGAACGGTTACCGTCTGGCCTATAGGCCCGGCGTTCGCCTTGAATTGCTGCGGGCCACGAGGCAGGGCTCCAGCGTCATGGAGATCTCGACGAAGCCGCTCCAATTCGAGGACCAGAAAGTCCACCGCGTGGAGTGGACCCGGCGCGCCGACGGCGGCATGACCGTTACGGTCGACGATGAAGAGATTTTCAGCTTGCTCGACCGTTCGTTCAAGGTCCCTTTCGACGGCCTGATGGTGGTCAACCGGGGCGGCGATATCATCCTCAAACGGGTCACCATTTTTGGTGTCGAAGCGCCCTAAGCATTAATCCGAACGCACATTCGCTACCGACGTTTTAGGGCGCCGACAGCCTTTAACCTTTATATGCCGTGACATAACTCTAATATATGTAAAATAATGTCCCTAATCGCGGTTTTGAAGGTACTTTTCGTTCTCGCATTGGCCAGCACCGTGGCGGTGTTGTTCATAGGCATCATTACAATGAGCCGGGGCGGCGAATTCAATGCCCGTTACGGCAATCTTTTGATGCGCCTGCGGGTCATCATGCAAGGGGTAGCGGTGGCTTTTTTCGCCCTGCTGATGCTGGTGATATATAGCGGCGGTTAGAGCATGGTCAAACTGACGCGAATCTATACCGGTGGGGGGGACGGCGGCGAGACCTCCTTAGCCAGCGGCCAGAAGGTCCCAAAGCATAACCTGCGGATCGCCGCCGTCGGCACCATCGATGAGGCCAACGCCTTCATAGGTTGCGCGCGGCGCCATGCCGAGGGCAAGGCGGTGGCGATGCTGGCGCGGATTCAGAACGACCTCTTCGATTTGGGCGCCGAACTCAGCAGGGCCGATGCCGATATGACTTCCGACCGCTCCAGGAGCCTTGGCGGGATTTACGTCAAACGCCTGGAAGACGAGATCGATGCCTTGAACGCCGAGTTGAAGCCGCTAGGGTCTTTTATCCTGCCGGGCGGCTCGGCGGCATCCGCCGAACTCCACCTGGCGAGAACGGTGGTCCGCCGGGCCGAGCGCCTGATCACCGATTTGGACCGGAGCGAGCCCATCAACCCGCAAGTTCTTCGCTACGTCAACCGGCTTTCCGACCACCTTTTCGTCCTTGCCCGCCACCTCAATGACGACGGCGAAGCCGATGAGCTCTGGCGCCCTCGCGCCAATCATTAGAGTATTTTCTAAAACGCCAAGATCCTTGCGCTTTGGAAAAGACGCGAAGCGTTACTTTCTCGATAAATTATGGACGTTGGAGCGTTCATAGAGTTGAATGGAGCATTAAGGGCAATTTACTTTCCTGGTCAATCACGGGTCTTTCATGAAAGTCCTTGTCGCCGTCAAGCGGGTCATCGACTACAACGTCAAGATTCGCGTCAAATCCGACAACTCGGGCGTCGAGGCAGCAAACGTCAAAATGTCCATGAACCCCTTCGACGAGATTGCCGTCGAGGCCGCCATTCTCCTCAAGGAAGCCGGCAGCGTGGATGAGGCGGCGGTTATTTCGATCGGTCCGACCCGCTGCAAGGAAACCATTCGCACCGCCCTTGCCATGGGTATCGACCGCGGTATCCACGTAGAGACGGATGCCAGAATCGAGCCTCTCGCGGTAGCCAAAATACTTAAAATAGTGGCCGACAAAGAGGCGCCTGATCTGGTGCTGATGGGCAAGCAGGCCATCGATGACGACAGCAATCAGACGGGCCAGATGCTGGCGGCTTTTCTCGGCTGGGCACAGGGCTGTTTTGTATCAAAACTCGATATCGCCGGCGATCGCGCCACAGTCACCCGCGAAGTTGATGGCGGGCGGGAAACGAACGTTCTCAAGATGCCGGCGGTGGTGACTACCGATCTCCGTCTCAATGTCCCGCGCTACGCCACACTGCCCAATATCATGAAAGCCAAGAAAAAACCCATCGACACCCTATGCCCCGAAGATTTGGGCGTCGACATCGGCCCCCGATTAACCATCCGGAGCGTGATCGAACCGCCCCGGCGAGATGCCGGCGTCATTGTCGGCGGCGTTTCCGAACTGGTCGACAAACTCAGGAACGAAGCCAAGGTAATCCAATGACGGCGCTGGTCCTGGCCGAGCACGACAACGCCTCGCTCAAGCCCTCGACCCTGAACACGGTCGCGGCGGCGGCGAAACTGGGCAGAGTCACGGTTTTGGTTGCCGGTGAAGGCTGCCGCCCCGTTGCCGAAGCCGCTGCCAAAATCACCGGCGTCGGCAAGGTATTGTTGGCCGAGGCAGCCGAATACGCGCATGGCCTGGCCGAGAATCTGGCCCCATTGCTGGCCGGGCTGGCCGCTAATTACAGTCATATGTTGGCTCCCGCCACCACCTTCGGAAAAAATGTCATGCCGAGGCTGGCGGCGCTGCTGGATGTCCAGCAAGTCTCCGACATCAGCGGTATCGAGGCAGCGGACACTTTCATCCGCCCTATTTATGCCGGCAATGCCTTGGAGACGGTGCAAGCGGGGGATTCGATCAAGGTCATCACTGTCCGCTGCACCGCCTTTCCCGCCGCCGAGGAAACCGCAGCCAACGCCGCCATCGAAGAGATTACGGCAACCGGAGACAGCGGTCTCACCACCTTCGTCAATCTGGAGCAGACCAAATCCGAGCGCCCCGACCTGACCAGCGCCCGGGTCGTTCTTTCCGGTGGCCGGGGGATGGCAAAGGCCGAAAACTTTGCCCTTTTAGGAACAATCGCCGACCAACTGGGGGCCGCGATCGGCGCCTCGCGAGCCGCCGTCGACGCCGGTTTTGTCCCCAACGACTGCCAAGTTGGCCAAACCGGCAAGGTGGTGGCGCCAGACCTTTACATTGCCGTCGGCATCTCGGGCGCCATCCAGCATTTGGCGGGCATGAAGGACAGCAGGGTCATCGTCGCCATCAACAAAGATGAAGAAGCGCCGATTTTTCAGGTCGCCGATTACGGCCTCGTGGCGGATTTGTTCGACGTCTTGCCAGAGTTGTCGAAAGAATTGGAAAAATAGTTCCGGCCAACGACTAGGCGGCAATAGTGCTAAGGAAAAGACATGTCAAAAAGAATCAAGAAAATCGGCATCATCGGCGCCGGTCAAATGGGCAACGGCATCGCCCATATCTGTGCTCTCGCCGGTTTTAGCGTCTACCTTGTCGATGTCGGCAAGGAGCAACTGGCCAAGGCGACGGTGACCATCGGCGGCAACCTCGACCGCCAAGTACGCAAAAAGACCATCAAGGCGAAGGATAAAAGCGCCGCCATGAAGCGCATCAAGACCGGCCTCAAATATGACGGCTTGAAAAACTGCGACCTGGTCATCGAAGCCGCCACCGAGGACGAACAAGTCAAGAAAGACATTTACAAACAGCTATGTCCGCTGTTGAAGCCGAGCACTATCCTCGCTTCCAACACCTCTTCCATTTCGATTACCCGGATGGCCGCCCATACCGACCGGCCAGAGCAGTACGTCGGCATGCATTTCATGAACCCGGTGCCATTGATGGAACTGGTGGAGTTGATCCGGGGCATCGCCACCGACGAGAAAACCTATCGGTGCTGTCGCGAGTTTATCGAAAAATTAGGCAAGAAGCCGGTCAATGCCGAGGATTTTCCGGCTTTCATCGTCAACCGAATCTTACTGCCGATGATCAACGAAGCCATCTATACCCTTTACGAAGGGGTCGGTTCGGTGGAGGCCATCGACATCGCCATGAAGCTGGGAACCCACCATCCCATGGGACCCCTGGAGCTTGCCGACTTCATCGGTCTCGATGTCTGCCTAGCCGTCATGAATGTGCTGCATGAAGGTTTGGCGGATAGCAAGTACCGCCCTTGCCCGCTGCTTGTGAAATACGTCGAGGCCGGCTGGCTCGGCCGCAAAACGGGGCGAGGTTTTTATGATTATTCCGGCGATAAACCGGAGCCGACCCGCTAGAGCAACTTGCTAATGGGTTTGTGCCCGCAGTTGCTGGCGCAGAACGTCGATGGAGACCAATTTGCCTTCGACTTCCATGCACCAGAACTGCCAGCCGTTACAGACCGGAGCTTTTTGCAAGTAGGCTCCGACCTGGTGGATGGAACCCTTGAAATCGGCGCTGACCAGAGTCCCGTCGGCGCGCACCTTGGCCGAGTGCCGGCGGCGTTGGTCATATAGAATGTCCCCCGGTGCAAGCAGGCCCCGCTCGACCAGCCAGCCGAAGGGAATGCGCGGCTGGTGGCGCTTGCTGACAGTGGTGAGCAGGCTGGCGTCGGCCGCCTCGCCAAGCTTTGACAAACGCTCGCGGGCCAGCTTGGCATACCGGGCGGCCCGCTCGAGGCCGATGTAGTGGCGGCCCAGCTTCTTGGCCACGGCACCGGTGGTGCCGGTGCCGAAAAAAGGATCAAGAACGACGTCGCCGACCTCGGTCGAGGCGAGGATCACCCGGTGCAGAAGGGCCTCGGGTTTCTGCGTTGGATGGGCTTTGTGGCCGTTCAGTTTCAAGCGCTCAGCGCCGGTGCAAATCGGCAGCATCCAGTCCGAGCGCATCTGCAAGTCGTCGTTAAGGTTTTTCATGGCCTCGTAGTTGAAGCGGTAACGGGATTGCCGGCCGCGAGCGCACCAGATCAGGGTTTCATGGGCATTGGTGAAACGGCGGCCATGGAAATTGGGCATGGGGTTGCGCTTGCGCCATATGACATCGTTCAGAATCCAGAAACCCAGGTCTTGCAGGATGGCACCGACGCGGTAGATGTTGTGGTAGGAACCGATCACCCAAAGGGTACCGTCGGGCTTGAGCAGGCGCCTGGCGGCGGTCAGCCAGTCGCGGGTGAACTGATCGTAATCGGCGAAATCGGCGAAGCGGTCCCAGGGCTCGGCGACGCCATCGACCCTAGTCTGGTTGGGACGCAACAAATCGCCGTTCAGTTGCAGGTTGTAGGGCGGGTCGGCGAAAACCATGTCCACCGAAGCCTCGTCCATAGCCTCCATCAAACTGATGCAGTTACCGACAAGAATTTTATCAGGTTGAAATTTTTGTTTCCCAGACATGAGCGCGCGAGCATGAGTCAAGGTAGACTCGGCGTCAAGAATTAAATGAAATCAACCAATTACGGTTTATTTCTCATGCCATATATGGGATTCATCCGCTAACTTGACGCAATATATTGATTACTGGAGCAAAGCTACGGCGGTGGCATGGGGTCACGCCGAGGCGCCCAAGAGCGGCTTGATGCTCGGGCGTCCCATAGCCCGCGTTGTGCTCCCAGCCGTAACCGGGATGAGCGAGGGCCAGTTCCGCCATGATCCGGTCGCGGGTGACCTTGGCGACAATGGAGGCCGCGGCGATGGAAAGACTTCGCCCGTCACCTTTGACGACACAGACCACCGGACAGGGCAAATCCGGCTTCTGGTTGCCGTCAACCAATGCCAAGTCCGGCACAACTCCCAGATCGCCGAGCGCCCTTGCCATCGCCAGCAAGCTTGCCCGCAAGATGTTAAGGCTGTCGATTTCCGCCACGTCGGCGACGCCGATGCCGATACGGGCTTCGGCTTCGAGCGCCTCGAGAAGCTCTTCCCGCCGCCGCCGCTTGAGCTTCTTCGAATCGTCCAGGCTGCGGCGCAAGAAGCCTGACAGGCCAGCCCGGTCAAGGATCGCTGCCCCGGCCACCACCGGCCCGGCCCACGGGCCGCGTCCGGCTTCGTCGATGCCGGCGACCAATCCACCGGTGGCTTTCTCGAGACTGAAATCAGGCATAGGATAATTATGCCTTTAGCCTGGAAATCAGAACAACTTAAACTACACCCCCTTTCTCACGGACGGATTAAATTTTGAGCTGTCGAGAGTCGGCAAGCAGGTCGCTCGGGCGCAAGGTTTCCGATCATGATATCCTTGCCTTCCATGTTGAGCATCGTCATTCCCACTTTGAACGCTGCCCGTGACTTGGAACGGTCTTTGTCGGCAGCCTTTTCCGCCGGCGCCTTGCCGATCGAGGTCATCATCGCCGATGGCGGTTCCAGCGACGGCACCGCCCAGATGGCACTCAAACATGGGGCCAGGCTTATCGAGGCAATGCCGGAGCGAGGCTCTCAACTCGCCGCCGGTGCCCAAGCGGCGACAGGCGAATGGCTGTTATTCCTGCATGCCGACACCCTTTTGGCGCCGGGTTGGGCCGAGGCCGCCGCCGCCTTTGCCGCCGACGGCGGCAATCACCGCCGGGCCGCCGTTTTCCGCTTTGCCCTTGATGACGACGGCCAGCCGGCACGGCGGATGGAGCGTCTGGTCGCTTGGCGAACCCGTGTTCTCGGTCTTCCATATGGCGATCAGGGCTTGCTGATCGGAAGAAACTTCTACACCGATCTCGGCGCTTTCAAATCCCTTCCCCTGATGGAAGACGTCGATATGATCCGGCGCATCGGCCGGCGGCGCTTGGCCTTGCTCGACGTCGCCGCGATCACTTCCGCCGAGCGTTTCCGGCGAGGCGGCTATCTCCTGCGACCTTTGCGCAATCTCTTTTGCTTGGGACTCTTTTTCCTCGGCGTCCCGGCGGGGCGAATCGCCAGGATTTATGAATGACACTGTTGCAATGGGATTGACCAACCATCTTGTCATCTTCGTTAAGACGCCGCGCCTGGGCCGAGTCAAAACCCGCCTCGCCGCCGGCGTCGGCACCGTCGCCGCCTGGACTTTCTACCGGCGAGTCCTCCTCTACCAAGTCAAGCGGCTGACTGGCGACCGGCGCTGGCGTTGCTGGCTGGCGGTGACGCCGGACGGCGACGTTGACGCCGCCCCCTGGCCCGGCGCCGCATCACGCCTGGCGCAAGGGACGGGAGACTTGGGGCACCGCATGGCCCGGATCATGCGCGCCTTGCCGCCCGGGCCGGCAGTCATCATCGGCACCGACATCCCCGACATCACGCCCAGCCACGTCGCCCGGGCCTTCCGCTTTCTCGGCCGCCACGATGCTGTCTTCGGGCCGGCCACCGACGGCGGCTACTGGCTGGTCGGCCTCAAACGCCGCCCGCGTCTGCCCGACATCTTCGCCGGCGTCCGCTGGTCAACGGAATTCACCCTGTCCGACAGTTTGGCCAAACTGGGGCATGGCCATTCAGTGGCCTTGCTGGAGATCTTGGAGGATATCGACGACGGCCTTTCGCTTGAACGCTGGCGGCAAAAAAGGTCAGCTCGGCATTAATCAGCCTTTGCCGATGCTCTTGCCACCCTTGTGAAAGCAGCCGTTGCCTTACATACTTACCGGTATGAAGAAAAAACGCAATCGTAAGCAAACGCGGCAAATCATCCTTCAGGCAGCATTCCACAGCTTCCATGCCCAGGGTTTTCAGGCATCCAGCCTTAACAATACTCTGACCGCCACGGGTGTAACCAAAGGGGCGCTCTATCATTACTTTCCCGACAAACTGACCTTGGGCTACGCCGTTGTCGACGAGATTCTTAAGGACTATGTGGAACGGTGGTGGCTTCAGCCCTTACAGGACACCGATGATCCGGTTGAAAGCCTGGCCCAGTTGATCCAGGAGCGACTCTCCGATCAGGTCCCCGGCATCGTCCATTTGGGCTGCCCTCTCAATAATTTGGTCCAGGAGATGGCGCTGGTGGACAGGGAGTTTCGCCGCCGTCTAGAGGGCCTGTACCGGTTGTGGCGCAAGGGTCTGTCAAGCGCTCTCAGGCACGGCCAGCAAACCGGCCGCGTGCGCAGCGAGGTCGATACCGAAAGCGCCGCCGCTTTTATCATCGCCACCATCGAGGGGGCCTTCGGGCAAGCCAAGGCGGCGCAGAGCCTGGATGTTTTCCAGAAATGCATGAGCGGGCTCAGCCGATACCTGTCGTCGCTGCGGCCTTGACGGACCGCGCTCTCTGAAAGGGCAGAAATCATCTAAAACCCACCAATTGGCGAAACCTGATATGTAAGAGACGGTGGCGCCAATCTTTATATTTACAATTTTTTGTTGTATCCTCTTTGCTAACTTTAAAAGGAATCAAAAGAGAAACAATGGTGAGCAAAAAAAGCATTGATGCGGCGGAGATCCGTAAAGACGAATTGGCGCCACGGCGGCGACGGAAACTGCGGCGGATATGACGGCAGGCATGGATGTAAATCGCCCCCAAAAAAAACCTTGGCGCTCATTCTATAAGGCGAAGCGGCGCCATGCCAGCGCCACCGGGGCGGACGAGCCGGAAACGGCAACCGGCCGGTATTAAGGTTTCTCGCCTTTCGCCAGCCTGGCCTCGATATCGTCAAGGCAGGGCATCAAATCGGCGATGGTGTCGACGGTGTAATGCGCCCCGGCGGTCTGCATGCGCCGGTAGGCATAAGCGCGTTTGGCTTCCTGCTCGGCTTTGGGCAAAGCGTTCCATTCAGCGAGCGTCAGGCCGACCTCGTTGCCGGATATGGCCAGCCCCACCGTCCACATGCCGGCGTTCAGGCCTTCCTCGACGCCGGGGACGGTGTCGTCGACCTTGACACAGGCCTCGACCGGCGAGACCTGAAGTTTGATCATATTCTGCAAGCACATGAAGGGGCCGGGCCGGCCCTCGGACACGTCCGCCGCGCAAACCGTGCAATCGGGCGAATAGCCTTGCCGTTCGGCGTCCTTGCGGTTGATTTCGGTCATTCCGGTCAGGTAACCGGTGGTGGTGCCGATCTTGATGCCACGGTCCTTGCAGGCGTTGACGACATCAAGGGTGCCGGGAATGAGTTCGGAATATTCGGAAAGGCAGGCCTCCTGCATCGGCACGAAGTCGGCGAACATCCGGTCCACGTCGGCCTCGGCCGGCTCCTTGCCATGCTTTTCGATCCACCGTTGGCGCACCGAATCAATCTTGGAGATCTTCTGGATATGGACGCGTTTGTGGGCGCCCATGGGTTGGCGCGCCTCTTCCATGGTGATGGGGACGCCGGCTTTTTCGTAAACCTTGATGAAAACGACAGCCGGCGCCATGCAACCGAAGTCCATGGTGGTGCCGGCCCAGTCCAGTAGCAACGCTTTGATCGGGCCACGGTAAGTGCGGTGGTAAGAAAAGGTCATGCCGGTCTATCCAATCGAAAATGTCGAGGTCAGGAATTGCCGGGGGCGCAATCGGCGACCCCCATTTCAGTGATGGTCGCGCGGACGGCGTCAAGAGCGCCCCGAATCTCGGTCTCGCCCAGGGCGCCCATGCAGCCGATACGGAAACTGTCGGCCACCGTCAGCTTGCCGGGGTAGATCACGTAACCCCGGTCTTTCAGCAAATCATAAAAGACCTGGAAATCAAACTTGGTGTCGGCGGGAGTTAGAAAGGTAATGATGATGGGCGCTTGGATTTCATCCGCCAATAGGGTTTTGAAACCCATTTCGCGCATCCCATCGACGAGAGTTCGGCAGTTGTCGGCATAGCGGCTGCCGCGGCCCTTGACGCCGCCTTCGGCCTCGAATTGATCGAGTGCCCTGTCGAATGCGGCGATAACGTGGGTGGGCGGCGTAAAACGCCACTGCCGTGTCTTCTCCATGGCGGTCCACTGGTCGTAAAGGTCGAGGCTCAGGGAATGGGCGTTGCCCTTGGCGCGCTCGAGAGCGGCGCGGCGGATAAGGGCAAAGCCCATGCCCGGAACGCCTTCCAGACATTTATTCGCGGACGCCATCACGGCGTCGCAAGGAACCGACTTGACATCGAGGGGAAGGGCACCGAAGGCGCTCATGGAATCGACGATTAGGGCGCGCCGGTGCTTGGCGGTGATGGCGGCGACGGCCTCGACGGGGTTGAGCAGGCCGGAAGTGGTTTCACAATGGATGACAAGAACGTGGGTGATGGCCGGATCGGCGGCCAGTGCCTGGTCAAGAAGGCCTATGTCACAAGGGGTGTCTTCCGGCGTCTTGTGGCTGATATGGGAGCGCCCCAGATAGTCGAGGATTTTTACCATGCGCTCACCATAAGCCCCGTTGATCAAGACCAGCGACTTGCCGTCCCGAGGAATCAGCGTTGCCATCGCCGCCTCGACAATGAAGGTGCCGCTACCCTGAAGGGTGACGCAGACATGGCTGTCCTCAGCGCCGGCGATGGCCAGTAAGCGGCGCCGAAGGCGGGCATTGGTTTCGTTGAATTCTTCGTCCCTGGAACCCCAGTCGTGGAGCATGGCCTTCTTGGTTTCGATCGTTGTGGTCAATGGCCCGGGAGTGAGTAACCAGGGTTCTCGTTCGGCTGTGGTCATGGTCGGTGGCTTTGATTGTTTAAAAAAGATTTCAGAAGACAGCCATTATCAGTCAAAACCAGTCAGATTTCCACAAAAATAAATACCCATCGGCATCATATTCTGGTTTCTATCCTGGCCCATATGCATTGTGTAACAAAGAGGATATATAGATTGGCAATTCCTTACCATCAAGAAAAGAAACCACATTTTTCCACATTTATGCTATTCATTATGATAAAGTGGCGCGGATTTTTTGTGCGGCAAGGGAATGGCTTTCACGGTCATGGCGCCGATAGCCACCGGCGCGGCCACTCTCTGTACTTGCTTCAAATGGACAATGAGGACCATCCCATGTTGGCCGAACAGCGGCGGACGCTAATCCTCGAAATTCTGGCGCAAAAGGGATCGGTATCGGTCCGCGAACTTTTTCGCCGGCTGAGGGTATCGCGCGAAACCATCCGCCGCGACATTACCCGGCTGGCGACGGAGAACCGTCTGCGCAAGGCCCACGGCGGGGCGCTTTCGGCCGATTCCGTGGAGCCGGCCTTCGCCGAGCGGATGACGGTCAATATCGAGGGCAAGCGGGCCATTGGGCGCCTGGCGTCGAGGCTGGTGCCGGACGGCGCCTCTTTGATCATCGATTCAGGAACCACAACCTTGTGCCTAGCCGAAGCCTTGAAGCCACGCCGGGGGTTGACTGTTTATACCAATGACATTCATGTCGCCGGCCGTCTCGCCGGGCGCAATGGCAACCGGGTCTTGCTCCTGGGCGGGGAACTTCAGGGCAATGAAGGGGCCGCCATGGGACGCGACGCCACCGCCATGCTGGCAAATTATTTCGCCGATTTCTCGTTCGTCGGGGCCGGCGCGCTGACCTCCCACCCCTGGCTCATGGATTACTCCCGGGAAGCCGCCGAGCTCAGGGCGCGGATGCTGGCCCAGGCAAGCACGCCGGTATTGCTAGCCGACCATACCAAGTTCAACCGCGTCGCCCCCGTGCGCGTCGTCAATCTCGACAAAGCCGCCTATGTGATCACGGACGCCGAACCGCGAGAGGTCATGGCCGAGGCGCTGCTCTCCTCGCTTGCCGCCGAGGTGCGGGTTGCCGCCGGCAAAGGCGTCTGAGGGTTATGTTCAGGAAAGACCCGCTGGTCGTTTTCGATAGCGAGTGGACCAGTCGGCCGGGATTCAGGGAAAGCCAATGGCGTCAGTCCGGCCACTATCGAGAGATCGTCCAGATCGGCGCCGTGAAACTTGCCACGACCAACAGTCTCCGGGAAACCGATTCCTTTCAGATGCTGGTTCTTCCACGCAAGAACCCCCAGCTCAGCGATTACTTCATCAATCTTACCGGCATAAATCAAAAAATGGTTGACGAAAACTGCACTTTCCACGGTATTTCGCCGCCACACTTATTTGACAATGCAATCAATATCCGGCGGGAACTTTTTAGCCATCGGCACCGTTGAAAGCGAATGGATCAGTTCGGAATTGACATCCCGCGTCGGCCTACCGGCGGTGGGGAGAGCCTATGACGCCCTCGGCAACGCCCGCTCCATCGCCACCGCCCTGCGTTATTTCAGCGAGACTAGGCGCCTTTAAAGATCAACCCGCCGGCAACGTTTCACCATGATGGGCGCAGGCCGGTGACGCCAGCTCGACGAACAGGCCGGCTATACATTCCGGGTCCTTGGCGATTTTCGGATCCTCTCCGGGGTAGGCCTGGGAGCGCAGGGCCGATTTAACGGCGCCGGGGTTGACGAGATTGACCCGGACTTTGCTGTTTGCCACCTCGGCGGCATAGATTCGAACCATCATTTCCAAAGCCGCCTTGGATACGGCGTAGGCCCCCCAATAGGGCCAGGCCCCATCAGTGACCTCGGAGGTGACGAAGATGGCCCGGCCCGCCTCCGAAGCCTTGAGCAAGGGATCGAAACCGCGGATCAACCGCCAGTTGGCGGTGAGATTGACGGCCACAACTTGTTCCCAGACCTCGGTGTCAATATGGCCCATGGGGCTCATGGTTCCCAGCATGGCGGCGTTGCCGACGAGGATGTCGAGACGCTTGAACCGTTCGAACACCGCCGCACCCATCCGGTCGATGACCGGAAAATCGGTCAGATCGGCGGGCACCAGGGTGGCCTGACCTCCCAGCCCGCGGATTTCGTCGTCCAACTCTTCCAAGGCACTCTGGGTGCGGGCGGTCAGAACCAAATGCGCCCCTTCCTTGGCGTAACGCAGGGCGACCGCCCTGCCGATACCGCGCGACGCGCCGGTGACCAGGGCAACACGGCCTTGCAATCGCCGGACGGGCGCGGCCGCCATTGTCATTAGTGCTCCGTCTCACCTATAAGGTGCCCATACGACGGCCTTACAAGGTTTCCGGCTAGGAGCGCGTCGCGCCATGGTGGCCGTGCACCACAAGCGGCGCGCGACAACGTCCGGAAGCCTTGTAAGGCCGCCCATACGGTCGCTTTTCCCGTTTCCTCGTGGTGTCGGGAACGCTTAACGATGCTTTGGCATCGCCAGCGCCCCCCCTCCTGCCGAGGAAACGGGAAAAGCGACCGTATGGGTACCTTATAGGTGAGACGGAACACTAACCCTGCTCGGCCAGAAGCGACAACTGGAGGGGGATCGGCCCTTCTTCGTGATCGGACAGCTTAATTGGATAGTCGCCCGAGAAGCAGGCATCGCAATATTGCGGATTTTCATTGTCGCGATCGGCGCCGCCAACGGCGCGGTAAAGGCCGTCGGGAGAGAGGAAGGCCAGGGTGTCGGCGCCCATATGCTTGGCCATGCCATCGACATCGTAGCGGGCGGCCAGCAGCTCCTCCCGATCAGGCGTGTCGATGCCGTAGAAGCAGGACTCCCTGGTCGGCGGGCTGGAGATGCGCATGTGGATCTCCCTGGCGCCGGCACGGCGCACCATTTCAATGATCTTCACCGATGTAGTGCCGCGAACGATGGAATCGTCGATTAGGATTACCCGCTTGTCCCTGAGGTAGGCGGCATTGGCGTTATGCTTGAGCCTGACGCCGAGGTGCCGGATGTGGTCGGCGGGTTCGATGAAGGTCCGGCCCACATAGTGGTTGCGGATGATGCCGATTTCGAAATGAACGCCCGATTGTTCGGCGTAACCGATAGCGGCGGGAACGCCGGAATCGGGGACCGGGACCACCAGGTCCGCGTCAATGTGGCTTTCACAGGCAAGCTCGGCGCCAATGCGCTTGCGGACCTCATAGACATTTTTTCCCGAGACGACGCTGTCGGGGCGGGCAAAGTAGATATATTCGAAGATGCAGAACCGGGGCCGCGCCTTGGCAAATGGCTTGATGGAACGCAGGCCCTCGTTGTCGATGACGACGATCTCTCCCGGCTCCACGTCGCGCACGAACTCAGCGCCGATAATATCAAGCGCGCAGGTCTCCGAGGCCATGACATAGGCCTCGCCAAAACGTCCCAACACCAACGGCCGGATGCCCAGAGAATCGCGTACCCCGATCAAATTCTCGCGGGTCAAGGCAACCAGGGAATAGGCCCCCTCCAGCTGGCGCAGGGCGTCGATCATACGGTCAACCACCGTCGAATATTGACTGATGGCGATCAGGTGGATGATGGTTTCGGTATCCGACGTGGACTGGAAGATGCAACCGCGCCGAACCAGCGACTTGCGGGCCGCGTAAGCGTTGGTGAGATTTCCGTTATGGGCGATGGCAAGGCCGCCGAACTCATAATCGGCAAACAGCGGCTGGACGTTGCGCATGACCGTCTCGCCGGTGGTAGAGTAACGTACGTGGCCAATGGCCATGGCGCCGGGAAGCTTGCGGATGACTTCCTCAGAATTGAAATTGTCGCCAATCTGGCCAAGCGCCCGGTGGGAATGGAAATGGGCGCCGTTATAGGTCACGACCCCGGCCGCCTCTTGGCCCCGGTGCTGCAAGGCATGAAGGCCAAGGGCGGCGTGGGCACTGGCCTCGGGGTGGCCGAAAATGCCGAAAACGCCACATTCGTCGTGAAAGTGGTCATTGTCATGGCGACATGGTTTGGTCATGGCAACCTTCCCGTCATTGGTTGCTATCGATCAACCGGTCCATGGAGCGGCGTTCATCCCGGCCATATCCGGAATCCGCCTTCGGTTTCTCACTTTTAATCTCTGGTATGATCATTTCGTGCAATATCTTCTGGTTTTCAAGCAGTTTCTGCGTATTTTCCCGGACCTCGCGGGCCGCCCCGGCGGCGTCCACGGCGTCATCGGGAACCAGGGATTTCAACAGCTCCGCCCCCGTTTGGACAAGCGGCAAACCGCGCGCGGAGAGCAACCATTCCGGCCGCAATTCCTCAACTTCCTCCTTCTGGGCTCCCTTCTCTGGCTGTTCCGGCGGTGGCATTATTATTTCAAAACCTATATAGGCAAGGCAGATCAGGATGGCGCCACGGAGCAGACCAAACAGGAACCCTAAAGAGCGGTCAAGAGCATTCAGAGCACTGTCCCTGATCCGTTTCGAGAGACTTCTGGTGAAAAGAGACAAAATCACCAAGGTAAAAACAAAGATGAGCGACCCCGTCGCCAGGTCGGCGGCGAGGTCGTTTGGAATCCACTGGCGAATATAGGGCCTGAACTGAGGAAGGCCGTAGATGGTGGCAAAGATGGCGCCGATCCAACCGCCCGCGGAAAGAACCTCGTGAACAAAACCACGCATGAAAGCCAGTAGAGCCGAGATCAACAAAATAACGGCAATGCCCATATCGGCGATATTGACGTTGAGATCACCCATGCGACGCCCGTTCGCGGCTTGGGTGATCCATGGAATCTTGCCGTTGCCTAGCGCCCCGGCGGCCACCACTGGCGGTTGATCGCAACAAAGCAAGCAAGTCCGACAAATGAAGGATTTCCCGGACCTCCAATCCACCCGCCAACCCGCCCCGGCGCCGCTTGCCGGGCATTTTAGGGATGATCGCCTTGGTGAAACCCAGCTTTTCCGCTTCCTTCAGCCGGGCGTCCATTTGCGCCACCACCCGCACCTCGCCCGACAAGCCGACCTCGCCGAAAACCACGGTTCCGGCCGCCACCGGTACACCGCTGGCCGATGACGCCAGTGCCGCCGCCACCGCCAGGTCGGCGGCCGGCTCGCTGATCCTCAGGCCGCCGGCGACATTGAGGTAGACGTCGCAATTGCCTAAAGCCAGGCCCGAGCGAGATTCCAGCACCGCGAGGATCATCGCCAGCCGGCCCGAACCCCAGCCGACCACGGCGCGGCGCGGCGCGGCAAACGTGGTTGACGCGGTCAGGGCTTGAATTTCCACCAGCAGGGGCCGGGTGCCTTCCATGCCGGCAAAGACACAGGCGCCGTTCACATTCGCTTCCCGGTCAGCGAGGAAGAGGGAGGACGGGTTGGCAATTTCGGCAAGCCCGGCACCGGTCATTTCGAAGACGCCGATCTCGTCGGTCGCTCCGAAACGGTTCTTTACCGATCGCAAGATACGGAACTGATGACTACGGTCGCCCTCGAAGTAAAGCACCGTGTCGACCATATGCTCCAACACTTTGGGCCCGGCAATTTGCCCATCCTTGGTGACGTGGCCGACCAGCAACAGGCAAAACCCTCTCTTTTTCGCTATTTTGATCAGTTCTTGCGCCGAGGTGCGGACCTGGGCAACCGTACCGGGAGCGGATTCGAGGCTATCGACGAACATGGTCTGGATAGAATCTATCACCACCACGTCCGGGCCTTGCCGATCGTCGAGGGCGGCGGCGATGTCACGCACGGAAGTGGCGGCGGCCAGTTGCACCGGCGCTTTATCAAGACCCAGCCGTTTGGCCCTAAGGCGCAACTGGTCAATGGACTCCTCGCCCGAAATATAAGCGCAACACAGGTTTGCCGCCAACGCCGCGCTCGCCTGCAAAAGCAGGGTGGACTTGCCGATGCCCGGATCTCCACCAACCAGCAGCGCCGAACCGGGAACCAAGCCACCGCCGCAGGCCCTGTCGAATTCCTTGATTCCGCTGACTCGGCGCGGTGCCGCGTCGGGCTCGCCGTCAAGGCCGACGAAGGCGATTTTGCGGCCGCGCTTCGAGCCCAGCCCTTTCGGCGTTTGTTCCGGGGCGGCTTCCTCGATCAGGGTGTTCCAGGCCCCGCAAGCGTCGCAGCGCCCACTCCATTTCGGATGCGCACCGCCGCATTCCTGACAAACGTATCGCGTAGTTTTTCGGGCCAAAAGAGGGAGCTCTTTAAGAGAACAGTAATGACCTGCTAGGCAATCACAAAATTATCAATGCCTCTCCATGAGGCAGTAGTGAAAAGACGGAAAACGGAAATTTCTCGCCACCGGTAGGGCAAAACAAAAAACGTGAGATGCTTGCTCCATTTTTGCGGTTTCGTGTCTTGCCGGCGAACAGAGGTGTTTATCTTTCGTGTTTCTGTAACGCATTTTCCGGGCAAGCTTTGTTGCTCTCCCTTACGCCCTGACCGCCATTTTGATCGGCCCCTCGGCATAGCCGTTGATGAACTGATCGACGCAAACGTCGCCGGATTCGTCGATCTTCGAGGTCGGGCCGGCCCAGATGATCTTGCCCTCGTACAACATGGCGATGCGGTTGGCGATCTTGCGCGCGCTGGCCATGTCGTGGGTGATGGAAAGCGCCGTGGCACCGACCTCGCGGGTGGTTTTGATGATCAGGTCGTTGATGACATCGGCCATGATCGGATCGAGGCCGGTCGTCGGCTCGTCAAAAAAGATGATCTCGGGATCGGCGGCGATGGCGCGGGCCAAGGCGACGCGTTTTTGCATGCCGCCGGAAAGCTCCGCCGGCCATAGCTCGCCGACGTCGGCGCCAAGGCCGACCTGTGCCAGCTTGGACAAAGCGATGTCCTTGGCTTTTGAGCGCGACACCAAGTGCTGGGCAAGGAGTCCGAAGGCAACGTTCTCCCATACCGGCAGGCTGTCGAACAGTGCCGCTCCTTGGAACAACATGCCGATTTTATTGTTGATGCGTTCATGTTCCTTCAAGCTAATGCCGAGCACTTCCTTGCCGTCCACCTCGATGCTGCCCCGTTGGGTTTTCAAAAGACCCAGAATGCACTTCAGCATCACCGATTTGCCGGTGCCCGAGCCGCCGATGACGACCACCGATTCGCCGACGCCCACGTCTAGGTCCATGCCGTTGAGGACGACTTTCGTGCCGAATGCCTTATGCAAGCCGCGGATCCGTATTTTGGGAGTGGACTCGGTCATTTGGCAAAAAACATTTCGGTCAGGAGGTAGTCGAAACAGAGAATCAAGATGCAGGCCGAGACTACCGCGTTGGTGGTCGCCGCGCCGACCCCCTGGGCGCCGCCCTTGGAATGATAACCGTGGTAGCACCCCATCAAGGTGACGATGATACCGAAGACGGCGGCCTTGACCAGACCGGAATTAACGTCTTCGGCCTGCAGAAAATCGTAAGTACGCTGGATATAATTGGACGGGTTGAAGCCAAGTTTGTAAACGGCGACCATATAACCGCCGAAGACGCCGATGACGTCGGCGACCAGAACCAGGAATGGAAACATCATCAGCCCGGCGAAAAGACGCGGGACGACAAGATATTTCATTGGGTTGGTGCTCAGCGTGGCCAGGGCATCGATCTGCTCGGTCACCCGCATGGTGCCAATTTCGGCGGCCATGGAAGCGCCGATCCGTCCGGCCACCATCAGCCCCGCCAAGACCGGACCCAGTTCGCGGGTGATCGACAGAACCACCACGTTGGCGACCGCGCCCTCGGCCGAAAAACGGGCAAAACCAGTATAACTTTGCAGGGCCAGCACCATGCCGGCGAAAAGTGCCGTCAAACCGACCACGGGAAGGGAGAAATAACCGATGTCGAGCATTTGACGGAAGATCATGCGCAGATAATAGGGCGGCCGGACACAACTGCAGAGAGCGGTGACCGTGAACAAGATCAGGTGGCCGGTGGTGGCCAGAAAGGCAAGGAAGATCCGGCCGATGGGCTGCAGGAAATTCATTTATGCGCCACTGCCCGAGGCAGACTCGTCCAAGTAGACTCTATGGTATCGGCCGCCCAGATTGGTGAGGATTTCATAACCGATGGTTTCGGCCTCGGCGGCGACCCTGTCGATGGGATTGTGGGGGCCGATCAAATCGACCACGGCGCCCGGCTTGACTGCCTCGACGGGAAGGTTGGAAACATCGAAGGCAACAAGGTCCATGGAAACGCGCCCTACAATTGGCACCCGAATGTCTCCCACATACCCATTGCCGCGGTTACTTAAACTGCGTAAAAACCCGTCGGCGTAGCCAGCGGCGACGGTGGCGATTCGTTGCCGCCGGGCGACAGAATGGGTGGCACCATAACCAACGGTCTGAGGGGTGTCAATGTCTCGGATTTGTAGGATTTTTCCTTGCAGACTAACCACTTGCGCCATCGGATTGGACTTTCCCGGGAGCGGCCCAACGCCGTAAAGAGCGGCGCCGGGCCGGACCAAGTCGAAATGGTAATCGGGGCCGAGAAAAATAGCCGACGAATTGGCGAGCGAGGCACGGCGGGCGGCGGCGGCGATCCGGCGAGCTTTCCGAAAAGCGTCGAGCTGCTGGCGGTTGAGCGGGTGGTCGGGTTCGTCCGCGCATGCCAGATGGCTCATCACGATGTCGACCTGGATATTGTCAAGCCTTTGCGGCTCGGCAGCGAGAATGTCCAGTTCCTCGGGGGGCAGGCCTAGGCGTGATATCCCGGTATCGATATGGATGTCGGCGGCAAGCGGCCTCTCGCTAACTTTCGAAAACAGGCTCCACGCTTCGATCTCGGCAAGTGAATTGAGCACCGGCGTCAGCCGGTGCTGGGCGAAAGCCGTTTCACTGCCGGGCGCCAGACCGTTAAAGACATGGATGTCTGCTTGGCCAAGGTGCTGGCGCAAGGCAATAGCCTCGTCGACGAGGGCGACAAAGAAGGTCTTACAACCCACCGCCGCCAGCGCCGGTGCCACCTGCCCGACCCCCAAGCCGTAAGCATCGGCCTTGACGACGGCAGCGCAGTTGGCGCCAGCAAGTTTTCCGCGAAGCAGACGGTAATTGGCGGCGATGGCATCAAGGTCGATGGTGAGAATGGCGCCGCAATGCTCTCCATTGGTCATGACGGCGGACTTCGAGCTACTTACCGTGAAGGGTGTCGAGGTTTCCGAAACGGGTGAATTCACCCTGGAATTGCAGTTTGATGTCGCCAACCGGGCCATGCCGTTGCTTAGCGACGATAACGTCGGCCAAACCGGCGACGTCCGTCTTGCTTTGTTGCCATCTGGACTCCCGCTGGGCGAATTTTGCATCGTCTTCATTGGCGTAGCGCACGGGCTTTTTCCGTTCCAGATAGTATTCCTCGCGGAAGATGAACATGACCACGTCGGCATCCTGCTCGATGGATCCGGATTCTCGCAAATCCGATAGTTGCGGCCGAGGTGATTCGCGCATCTCCACTTGCCGGGAAAGCTGCGACAGGGCCAGCACCGGCACCGACAGTTCCTTAGCCAGGGTCTTGAGGCCGCGGGTAATTTCCGAGACCTCCTGCACCCGGTTGTCGTTGCGCGATGTTCTGGCCGCGTTAATGAGTTGCAAGTAATCGACGACGATCAAGCCAAGATTATGTTGATGCAACCGCCGGGCGCGGGTTCTCAAGGCACTGACGGTGAGCGCCGGTGTGTCGTCGATGAAGATCGGAATCTCGTTCAAGGCTTGCACGGCTGGCACCAGGCGGTCGTATTCGGCGTTGGAAAGTTCGCCTTTGCGCATGCGGTCGGACGAAATGTCGGTCTGCTCGGAGATGATGCGCGCCGCCAACTGCTCGGTCGACATCTCCAGCGAGAAAAACCCCACCACCGCGCCTTCTTTACCGCCGGACTGCTTATATGAATAGGCGGCGTTATAAGCGATATTGGTGGCCAGCGCCGTCTTGCCCATGGCGGGACGGCCGGCGAGAATGACGAGATCGGACGGGTGCAAGCCGCCCAATAGCTTGTTAAGACCGGCAAGTCCCGTCGTGACCCCGGCCAGGCCGCCTTGGCGGCTGTGGGCGACTTCAGCCATTTTGATGGCTTTTTCAAGCGAGTCCTTGAACGGCTCGAAGCCGCCTTCATATTGGCCCGTGGTGGCGATGGTAAAGAGATTCTGTTCGGCTTGTTCGATCTGTTCGACAGCGGTTTCATCGACTTCGCCACCATAAGCTTGGTTGACTACGTCCTCGCCGAAAGCGATGAGTTCCCGCTTCAGGTGAAGATCATAAATGAAACGTCCGTACTCACCGGCGTTGATTGTCGAGACGGCCGAAGCCACCAATTCAGCCAGGTAGGCAGGGCCGCCTATGTCCGCCAGGCTCTCGTCCTGCTCGAAAAAACCTTTCAGAGTCACCGGATCGGCGATGTGTCCCCTCTCGATGATCCGCGCGCTGGCCTCGAAAATACGGCCATGCTCACGCAACGCGAAATGTTCAGGATGCAAAAACTCCGAAATTTGCTCATAGGCCCGATTGTTGACAAGTATGGTCCCCAAAAGCGCCTTTTCCGCCGCGATGTTGTGCGGCACGGTTCGGAAGGATGGCGCCTCGGTTCCGCTAGCGGCGGGTTCGACGGATGGCGGCGCGGCGATGGTGGTCGACATGGGGGGGGGAGAATAAAGCGAGATGCCGACCAGGAGAATCTGGAAAAGATAATCTAGCGTGGACAGAATCCGTACCTGCCAACGGGTATGTGAGTATGTGGAAAAGCCCGCCCGACCGCTGGCCTTCGGCACAGCCGCCAGTTATTCGAGTGGGGTCTTAAGCTTCGGCCGGAGTCTGCTCTTGCTCCGCTTTGCCTTCCGGGTCGCGCAGAACGTAACCCCTTCCCCAGATGGTTTCGATATAGTTTTCGCCACAGGTGGCGGTGGTCAGTTTCTTGCGCAGTTTGCAGATAAAGACATCGATGATCTTCAGTTCCGGCTCGTCCATGCCGCCGTAAAGGTGATTGAGGAACATCTCCTTGGTCAGTGTCGTTCCCTTACGCAAGCTCAACAGTTCGAGGATTCCATATTCCTTGCCGGTAAGGTGGATGGTTTGGCCGTCCACTTCGACGGTATGGACATCTAGATTGACGCTCAGCCTGCCGGTGCGGATAATCGACTGTGCATGCCCCTTGGAACGGCGGACGATGGCCTGGATGCGGGCCAATAGCTCTTTCTTGTCAAATGGCTTGGTCAAATAATCGTCGGCGCCGACGCCCAGCCCCCTGACTTTGTTCTCCGATTCCCCGAGCCCGGAAAGGATGAGGACGGGGGTCTCTATGCGGCTGTTTCTGAGCCTTCTCAGAACCTCTAGGCCATTAATGTCGGGGAGCATTAAATCGAGGACGATGATGTCGTAATCGTAAAGCTTACCGATTTCCAGGCCATCCTCGCCGAGATCGGTGGAATCAAC
>DASCPW010000031.1:0-5233 GCA_036012725.1 Rhodospirillales bacterium | reverse complement strand
CGACGGAGAGCGTCGTCGCCAATCTACGCGCGACTTCCAAGAAACAGGCTCTACAGGACCTTTCCCGGCGCACCGCCGACATCACCGGATTGCACGAACGCACCATTTTCGACGTTCTCATGGAACGGGAAAGGCTGGGAACCACCGGTGTCGGCAACGGCATCGCCATTCCTCACGGTAAACTGCCCAATCTGACCACCCTCCACGGCCTCTTCGCCCGCCTGGAGAACGCCGTCGATTTCCAGTCCGTCGACGAACAGCCGGTGGACTTGATTTTCCTCCTATTGGCTCCTGAAACAGCGGGCGCCGATCACCTCAAGGCCTTGGCCCGGATCTCCAGGCTTCTTCGCGACAAGATGGTTTGTGAAAAGCTGCGCGGAACCAGTGACGCCGAGGCGCTTTATGCCATTCTTATCGAATCGACAACAAATCAAGCCGCCTGATCGAGGCAATTCCCCCACTCATCCGTTAATGGACGCTGACCGGTTCCAGATCGTTCTGGAGCACCGCCGCGCAGGCGGCCTCGCGGCCAGGCGCCAAGCCCAACTGATTGCCGTCGGCGGCATAAATGGCATAGGCTTTCTTGCCCTCGATGACGACCGGCTTGACAAACGCCACGTATTCAAGCCCCAACAATACCAAGTCATTGGCGGATATCCGCCGAAAGCGCTGGTCAGGGGTGGGATTATCTGAACTGCCGTGGTCGTGTCTCATGTCCTAGCTCCTTTGAAGCACGCTTCCCTAAAAAACCTTGCAACCAGATATCGGCGATTATTCATTGGATTCGACATCAATGGTTTTTTGGTCCTTACCCTTTCCTCCGCTTGCGGGCCTCCTCTTTTGAATCTTGATGGCGCGAACATCGGGCTTGCGAACCTGCTGCTCCAGGTCGATGTGCAATAAGCCACTGTCCAGGGACGCGCCCTTGATTTCAATTCCTTCCGCCAGCACGAAACTGCGCTGAAACTGCCGGGCGGCAATGCCACGGTGTAGGTAAACCCGGCTCCCATTATTCTCGCTTTGGTGACCGCGAACGACCAACTGATTTTCCTCCACGGTTACCGTCAGGTCGTCCACGGTGAACCCCGCCACGGCCAGTGTGATACACAAACCGTTGTCACCAATTTGTTCGATATTGTAAGGCGGATAGCCCTCGGCGGAAGCCTTGGAAACACGATCCAAGATACGCTCGAAATGATCGAAACCAACAAGCAGCGGATTATTGAATTCGGAAATGCGTGACATGACACCTACTCCTCCTCGGTTGAGCGAGCATGGGATGAAAATGGGCCCTATTCATTGAGGCGCCCATCCGGCGGGCGCGACCAAGCACCGCCGGCATTCATGCTTTATTTGTGTGCGACAAACGGCGCTGTCAAGGGCATGGCGGCAAGGCCGGCCGATTCCTAAAAGCGCGGTGGCTTGCGCATCAGGTAGACCATCGGCACGCAAACCAAAATAATGATTGTTAGCATCCTGAAATCATTGATGTAAGCCATGGTCAAGGCCTGCCGGTTGATTTCCTGGTTAAGCATGGCAAGCCCTAGCGGGGCGTCGATGTCCCACACTGCCGGCAAGGGTAGGTGGCGAAAGAGATCGTTATGGATCGAGACGTTCTCGACCATGGCGGAACGGTTGACCTGGGAGTCGCGGACCAGAAAACCGACCATCAGGGAAACCCCGAAGCTTTTGCCAAGATTGGCGATCAACGCAAACAAAGCGGTGCCTTCATCCCTGAGACGGGGGGCCAGGGTCGAAAAAGAGGCCGCCGTCAGGGGAACGAAGAAAAATCCCCAGCCGACGCCTTGGATGGTGTTGACAACGACAATATGCGTCGTATTGATGTTGACCGTCAGAACCGCCATCAACCACGTCGACAGGGCCATCATCAGCATTCCGAACACCATCAGCGGCCGCGCCTCGATTCGTTTATGCAGGTAGCCGACAACAATGACGGAAATCATGATGGACAATCCTCTGGGCGCCATCACCTGTCCCGTTGTAATGATGGGATATCCCTTGAGATCCTGGAGCAGGGGCGGAAGCAGCGCCACGATACTCACCAACATGACGCTCAACAGGGCCTTGAGCACCAGACCGGCGGAGAAATTGCGATCTTTCAGGATGTCGATGTCGAGAAAAGGGTGGCGGGAGAAGATGGTATTAAGGATGAAACCATAAAACCCCAGCCCGGCAATGACCCCGGCGACGGCGATCTGGGGAGACCCGAACCAGTCCAGGCGCTCGCCCTGGTCAAGGATAAACTGAAGCGAGCCGACGCCAATCGCGATCATCGCGAATCCCACGTAGCTGAAGGGGCGGGCGGTTGGCACCTGGGCCTCGGGCACGGCTACGGAAATTATCGTATAAGCAAAGAGACCAACAGGCAAGTTGAAGAAAAATACGCTTCGCCAAGTATAGAATTCAGTGATATAGGCGCCGATGGTAGGCCCTAGTATAGGCGCCAGCATGATCCCCACGCCCCACAGGCCGAGCGCCATGCCGTGCTCCTCGCGCGGGAAGGCATCCAGTAGCGTTGACAAGAATAAAGGGGTGAGAAAGGCGGCGAAAATACCCTGGATGAAACGAAAGAAAACCAGTTCGTCGATCGTCGTCGATGTGCCACAGAAGATGGAGGTGAAAGCGAACCCGGCAACGGCGATCAGCATTAGCCGTTTGCGCCCGACAATGGCGCTGGCTCTACCGACGGCGGGACTCATGATAGCGATGGCAATGAGAAAAGAGGTCAAGACCCAGGTAATCTGATCCGGCGCCGCCGACATGGTGGCCTGCATGTGAGGCAAGGCAACACCGACGACCAGGGAATCGATTTCCTGCATCAAGGGCCCGAGAACGGCGGCGCCGACGATCAATAGACGGCGGGGAGGCGATGTCGCCGGGGCCGCGGTTATCGCCAGCGGGCTCATAGCATCTCCTTGAACCAGGATAGAATCTCGCTCAGAAAAGTCGGCAGCGGCCTTTCCTTGCGGATATCGATTTCGACAATGACACTGATACCGGCACGCAAGGACGGACCGCCGGCCACCGCTTTCATCTCAAGACGAACCGGAAGCCGTTGCACCACCTTGACCCAGTTGCCGGTGGCGTTTTGTGGCGGCAGAAGGGCGAACTCGGCGCCCGTCGCCGGGCTGATGCTGGCCACCACCGCCTCACGGACCAGGTCCGGATAGGTGTCAAATCGCAGGCTGGCGTTTTGACCGACCTGGATATTGGTGAGGTCGGTTTCCTTGAAATTAGCCTCGATCCAAATGTCGGAGTCCCCGATGATGGTAAAAACCGGCGTTCCGGCTTCCACATATTCGCCGGCCTGCAGGTGAAAATTAGTGACGACGCCCGACGCCGGCGCTTTTACCGCTGTTCGCCTGAGGTCGAGTGCGGCCTGATCGCGCACCGCCCTGGCCTCGCGTAGACGCGGATGTTTGTCCATGGGTCCGTCCGTGATTCCGCCAAGTTGCTGGATAATGCCGGCGATTTCGTGGCGAATGGCCGCCAGCCGTTCACGGGCCGTCAACATGCTCCTTTCCACGTCATCCAATTTCGATTGCGAGACGAAGCCTTTTTGGCGCAACTTTTGTTGCCGTTCGTGTTCGCGGCGATAGTAGTCGAGATTCTTTTCCTCAAGCCGCAATTCGGCTTTTTTCTGGCGGTGCAGAGCGCGCAGCTCGCCGATATCCTGGCGCACCATCGCCAGTTGCGCGTCGCCGCGGGCAAGTACAATCCGGAAAGGTTCCTCGTCGATCCAAAAGAGTGGCCGGCCGGCGGCGATACGATCGTTATCGTTGACGGCAACATCAGTGACGCGGCCGGAAACGTCGGCGCTGATGGCGATCTTTTCCGATTTGACGAAAGCGTTTTCCGTCGAAACGTAACGACCCCCGATGGCATAGTAATAAACGCCGGCGGCGGCGAAAATCGATGGGGCGAGGACGAACATGACGAGCATGGCCAAAAACCGCCGGCCCTTGCGGCGGCGGAGCTCAAGCAACGCAATATCGTCCGTATCGGTCATGAATGTAGAAAAATGCCTATTTGGCTTGAAAACAAACGATAAATATTCATAAGATGTGTGAGTCACATCTCACACATAACTCAACTGCCATGACCGATCATCTTCCATCCATTGCCGCCCTCAGGGCCCTGGAGGCGGCGGCGCGCCATAACAACTTCACCAAGGCGGCGGAAGAACTGCATGTGACGCCTTCGGCCATCAGCCACCAGATACGCCATCTGGAGGAAACTTGGGCTTTGAAGCTGTTCGACCGGCGGCCCCGGCAAGTGGCCTTGACCCGCAACGGACAAGCCCTGGCATCCTTGGTCCGCGACTTTATCTGCGGCATGCAAGGAACACTGGAGAGCTTGCGCGCCGAGGACGGCCGCCAGCCCTTGCGGGTCAGCATGCTGACATCTTTCGCCTACAAATGGCTGGTACCCAGGCTAAGCGATTTCCATGCCCGCTATCCGGACATCGACGTCTGGATCTCGACCAACAACAAGCCGATCGATTTCGCTTCCGAGAAGTTTGACGCGGCCATCCGCCTTGGTTACGGCGACTATCCCGGCCTGCACACCACATTCCTGCTTCGCGAGCAGGTCTTCCCGGTCTGCAGTCCCGAATACCTAAAGCGCGCCGGCGGCTTGGCGGAACCGGCCGATCTGCTCGACCATCTCCTCATGCACCGCATCGACAGCAAAATCTCGCCGACCTGGGGCGACTGGTTCCACAAAGCCGGCATCGACAACCCGGTGCTGCCGAAGGGCCCCCATTTCCCGGATACCAACATGGGGCTGCGGGCGGCGATCAACGGACAGGGCATCGCCCTGGCGCGAAGCGCCCTGGTTAACGACGACTTGGCGCGGGGAGCCTTGATCAAGCTGTTCGACGTCCATTTTCCGTCCAATCTGGACTACTACCTGGTTTGCCCTGAAGGCAAGGAGAACTCCCCCAGGCTCGCCGCTTTCCGCGGCTGGCTTGTTGGTAAAGCCGCCGCCTCGCAAAAAGAATTCGACCGCTTGGCGGCGGCGGCCGTTTAAGCGCGGCGTGGGTCGAAATATGGGAGAAATGCCGCACTGTCTGCTCACGAGCGGTCATTATGCCAGAGCCTCGGAAAGAGCGGAAATTAACCAGGAACCAACTCTGGCTCCCCCCATGCGACATTGCTCTCACCAGCACCTTCTTCGTCTAGGGCTCCTTTACATCCTTGAAAAGGCGCCA
>DASCPW010000030.1:0-4476 GCA_036012725.1 Rhodospirillales bacterium | reverse complement strand
CGGCAGCTTGCGGCGGCGATCGATGCGGACGTAAACCAAGTCCTTGGCGTCAAACTCAAAATCCAGCCAAGAACCGCGATAAGGAATGACGCGAGCGGCAAAAAGGAACTTGCCCGACGAATGGGTCTTGCCCTTGTCGTGGTTGAAGAAAACGCCTGGTGAACGGTGCATCTGCGAGACGATAACACGCTCGGTGCCGTTGATGACGAAAGTCCCGTTCGCGGTCATCAGCGGCATGTCGCCCATGTAAACGTCTTGCTCCTTGACGTCGCGGATGGAACGGGACCCGGTTTCCTCGTCCATGTCCCAAACGACCAAGCGCAAAGTGACCTTTAAGGGCGCCGCGTAGGTCATGCCACGCTGCTGGCATTCCTCGACATCGTATTTGGGTTCCTCGAACACATAATCAACAAATTCAAGGGTGCCCCGCTCCGAAAAGTCCTGGATCGGGAAAACGGATCTGTACACTTCCAGAAGGCCGCTGTTGGTTCGTTCTTCGGGGGCTATGTCCTTTTGCAGGAATTGATCGTAAGAGGCCTTTTGAACCTCGATCAAATTGGGCATGGGAGCCGCCGCCGACAGATGACCGAAGAATTTGCGAATACGCTTGCGGCCTGTATAGGATTTATCCATGAAAATTCCTCACGACTGACATTTTGCTCAGGTCTAAGTTCAACCACCGAGGCGAGACCGGAAAAAAACTTAAATTCATTCGCTCATAAAGCCACGGACTGCAATGGCAAGCGCCGGGACCCATTTCCCTAACGGGGTACCCTGCCTGAACGAACTAATCATTTTCCGACAAGAAACAACTCCCAGCGAATGGATGTGGGAGTCATGCAAGGACCGGCCGACCCAATGACGGATATGGCGAAGCCACGTCAAAACCATGAGCGCCCCCTCACTTGATTTCGACCGTGGCGCCGGCTTCCTCCAATTTTTTCTTGAGCTCCTCGGCCTCTTCCTTCCTGATCCCTTCCTTAACCGCTTTCGGCACCGATTCCACCAGATCCTTGGCCTCTTTCAGGCCAAGGGCGGTAATGGCGCGGACTTCCTTGATGACGTTGATCTTCTTTTCGCCAAAGGAAACGAGAACGATATTGAATTCGTCTTTCTCCTCGGCTACAGCAGCAGCGGCGGGAGCGGCGGCGGCAGCCACGGGGGCGGCAGCCGAAACATCCCATTTTTCCTCTAACATTTTGGAAAGCTCGGAGGCCTCCAAAATGGTAAGATTGGAAAGTTCGTCAGCGATTTTCTCCAAATTGGCCATTTAATTTTCTCCTTGGGTATGAACTGTCACTAATTAATAGAAGCGGTGAATTACACGGCTTCTTCCTGTTCCTGTTAGCCACGGGCATTCAGAACCCGGGCAACCTGTCCGGCCGGCGCCTGCAGCAGACCGACAATCCGTGTCGCCGGCGAATTCAGCATACCGACCAGCTTGGCCCTTAATTCATCCAGAGACGGCAGGGCCGCCAGTACCTTGATACGTTCCACGTTGAGTTTTTCAGCACCAACGGCGCCACCCAGAACCACAAGGTTTTCATTAGTTTTGGCGAAATTCACAGCAACTTTGGCTGGCGCCACGGGATCATCGGAATAAGCAATGGCCGTGGGACCTGTAAACAAATCGTTTAAATCCTGGAATTTCGTACCTTCCAAGGCGAGGCGCGTGAGCCTGTTCTTGATTACTTTAAAGCTGGCGCCCGCTTCCCGCATCTGGCTACGGAGATCTTCCATCTCGGCGACCGTCAGACCGGAAAAATGGGTAACAACCACTATCGTCGTATCCTCGAAAGTCCGGCGCAATGATACGACCATGTCTTCTTTTTGTGATCGGTTCACCGATTGTCTCCAGTTGCTTTGCTTCGGGTAACCCTTGCGGCAAGGGATGAATCCGACGCCGTTGCACCAAGGCCCCCTTTTGAGAGGGCCGTAATTCCTGTCCAGTGCGGCGGTTCGAACCGTTCCACGAAGCTTTTTCGAGGAACGGCCCAAAAGCGGATTTCAGCACTGTCTGCGCAGGCGGGACATCCCTTTAAGACATCACCCAAAAAATTTCATCGGTCGTCACCCGCGGTCTTGGACAGGGCGAGGATGATTACCTTCATCCCCTATGCCGCTTCGCACCCAAAGGGCAAGCGCGGCATCCCCACGCCAACATTCCGGCCTCAACCGGCAAGATTGGCGATATTCAGTTTCAAGCCGGGGCCCATGGTCGAACATAGGCTCACCCGCTTGAGATAGGTTCCTTTGGCGGCGCTTGGCTTGGCCTTAATGATGGCATCGACAAACGCCTTGACGTTCTCGGCCAACGCCTCCCGAGGAAAGCTTGCCTTGCCGATACCTGCATGCAGGATGCCTGCCTTTTCAACACGGAATTCGATCTGACCCGCCTTGGCCGCCTTGATCGCTTCGCCTACATCAGCGGTCACCGTGCCCAATTTTGGGTTGGGCATCAAGCCGCGAGGTCCCAGGACTTTGCCCAGACGTCCGACCACGGCCATCATATCCGGCGTCGCGATAACCCGGTCGAAATCAAGATTGCCTTTGTTGATCTGCTCCGCCAAGTCCTCCGCCCCAACCTGATCGGCACCAGCGGCATCGGCTTCCTTGGCCTTATCGCCTTTGGCAAAAACGGCCACCCTGAGCGATTTTCCCGTGCCATGCGGCAAGGACACCACACCTCGGACCATCTGATCGGCATGCTTGGGATCAACACCGAGGTTGATCGCGATCTCGATGGTTTCATCGAATTTGGTGGTAACATTGTCCTTGATCACTTCGACCGCCTCGGCGAGATCATAGAAGAGGTCGCGGTCAATGGCCTGTCTAGCCTTTTTCATGCGCTTTCCCTTGCCCGCCATTGTTTCAGTCCACCACTTCGATGCCCATGGACCGCGCCGAGCCGATAATCATCCGGCAAGCCGCATCCACATCGTTGGAATTCAGGTCGACCTTTTTTTTCTCGGCAATCTCACGAACTTGCTGCCTGCTCACTTGACCGACAGCTTCTTTGCCCGCTTCTTCCGCCGCCTTTTCTAATCCGGCGGCCTTTTTGAGGAAATAGCTGGCCGGCGGGGTTTTGGTAACAAAGGAAAAAGACTTGTCCTGATAGGCGGTGATGACCACGGGGATCGGCATCCCGGGTTCCATTTTCTTCGTTTCGGTGTTGAAGGCCTCGCAAAACGCCATGATGTTGAGACCGGCTTGGCCTAGGGCCGGGCCGATTGGCGGCGATGGATTCGCCTGCCCCGCTGGCACCTGAAGCTTAACGTAACCTTTTATTCTCTTCGCCATTTCATTCCCTTAGATCGGATATTTGCTGAGTCCGCGACCCGCGCCATGGCTGGCCTGCCGCGCCGCTTCAAAGTTTTGCTACTTGCGAATATTCCAATTCCACCGGCGTCGCCCGCCCGAAGATAGATACCGCCACCTTGAGCCGCGCCCGTTCCTCGTCAACTTCCTCGACGAATCCGTTGAAAGAGTTGAACGGCCCGTCACAGACCCGAACCTGCTCGCCAACCTCGAAAAGAACCGATGGTTTCGGCCGTTCGATTCCTTCTTTCACATGGTGCATGATACGCTCGGCCTCGGCATTGGATATCGGCGTCGGCCGACCGCCACTGCCCAGAAATCCGGTCACTTTTGGTATGTTTTTGACCAAATGCCAGGATTCATCGGTCATCTCCATGCAGGCGAGCACATAACCGGGAAAAAACTTGCGCTCGGCATTAACCTTGGATCCACGGCGCATTTCAACGACCTCTTCAATTGGCACGAGAACCTTTTCTATAAGGTTTTCCATGCCGCCCTGCTTGGCTTGCTCCTCGATGGATTGGGCAACCCTCTTCTCGAATCCTGAATAGACGTGGATCACGTACCAACACACCGCCATTTATTTCAGCTTCCCAGCCCAAAGATAAGGCGCACGCCGAATGACAGGAGGTGATCGACCAAAAAGAAGAACAAGGCCGCCAGAAACACCATCAGAAACACCATGCCCGTTGAAACCGAGGTTTCCCTACGCGTGGGCCAAGTGACTTTCGACGCCTCTTGCCGGACTTCCCGGATGAACTGCGCGGGATTTGTTTTTGCCATGTTCACCTAACATTTCTTACCTTAGCAAACCATCCAATAAAGTTCTCAATGGCAGGGGCAGCAGGATTTGAACCCGCGACCTGCGGTTTTGGAGACCGCCGCTCTACCAACTGAGCTATACCCCTAATATCCTTGTGATCAGGGACCGCCTGGATGTTGCGAATGTACCGACAGGACAGCCGCCAAAGCCACCCGCGGATACCCCGCCGCAAAATAGGAAAAGGCGAAACAGCCGCCGTTTCCATCCGGCGTTTTTGTCTAAATCCCGGCCGGCTTCCCTTTCCTACTCGATAACCGAGGCAACGACACCGGCGCCAACGGTCCGGCCGCCCTCGCGGATCGCGAAACGCAAGCCCTCGTCCATGGCGATGGGCG
>DASCPW010000029.1:0-29080 GCA_036012725.1 Rhodospirillales bacterium | reverse complement strand
CGGCGACCCCGTCAACGGAACCAGCTTCGTCGATTGCATCGAGATGTTTTTGGCCGACGACAAAACCGAAGGCATCGTCATGATCGGAGAGATCGGCGGCTCGGCGGAGGAAGAAGCCGCCGAAGTCGTCAAATCGGCGTCGAGGAAAAAACCGGCGGTCGGGTTCATCGCCGGACTGACGGCCCCTCCGGGGCGGCGCATGGGCCATGCCGGGGCGATTATTTCCGGCGGCAAGGGCAAGGCGGGGGATAAAATCGAGGCCTTGAAAAGCGCCGGCATCAGGGTTGCCGATTCGCCGGCCGATATCGGCGACGCCATCTTAGCGGCGCTACGCGGATAAACGCTCTTTCAAAGAGTCATTGAACGCTTGCCCATTGATGCGAATACATAAATGATCGGATAGGCTCTTAACCAATTGGGGGCGAAATCGCGGATAAGCAATCCGCTCTTTCGCCACAGCCATGGCAACGACGGCCGACTCTTTTCCTGGCGGGCCTGCCACGCCCACCAGGAACTTTACGAGGCCGTCAAGGAGGCGGCCCTGACGGTGGACGGGTGGGCCATCCATATCTAACATATAAAGTCTTGGGGTCTAGGAAATTCGATGTTCGAAATGCTTGCCGAAAGCAAGGGGAAAGCGGTCGGCATCCGCGCCGAGGGATGGCTCACCGACGCCGACTACAAGGAATTCCTGCCCGGGCTGGAAGAGCTCATCCGCCGCCACGGGCGCATCCGCCTGCTCGTCGACATGGAGGGCCTAGAGGGTTGGGAAATCCATGCCGCCTGGGACGATTTCACCTTCGGCATGACCCATTGGAACCATTTCGAACGGATGGCCCTGGTCGGCGATAAAAAATGGGAGGAGGTGGCGGCCAAGGTTACCAACCTTCTTATGCGCGGCGAGACCCGTTTTTTCGCCACCTCCGAAAAGGACGCCGCCTGGGCGTGGATCAAGGAATAGGCGATCACCGAGGAACGTCTCGCCGCTTCACAATTCCCCCAGCCATCGACGACCCGCCTTACCCGTTCCCTTAACCGTGGCACCAACTCGGCCTCGAACCAGGGATTTTTCTTCAGCCAGCCGCTGTTGCGCCAACTCGGATGCGGCAAGGGCAGGAAGCGGGGCAGGTATTGGCGCCACTCCCTGACCGTCTTGGTCATCGTCTTTTTGCCGCCGTCGGGTAAGTAAAAGGCTTGCGCGTAGGAGCCGATAAGCAAAGTCAGCTTGATTTTGGGAAGCGCCGCACCGATCAAGGGATGCCGGTTTCGTGGACCCGTGTTCCCGGTGCCTGGCCGACAATGAGCAGGCGGGCCCCGGCGGCGGCCCTCAAGACCGGCCGTGGCGGGTGCGCCAGACGCGCCGCGCAGAGAGTGCAAGCGCGGGCGCTGGCGAGAAGGGTTTCCAGTTCGGAAGTTTTCATTTCGGTTCGTGAATTTATTTGCAACAGGTCCACAAAACCAAGCCCCATATGCCAAAATCCCCTCGCAGAGGGGAATGCGCGTTAAACCGGAAAGGTTGCGCCGCCAATAGGCGCGCCGCATAATGCCCCGAGAGCGAATTCACGCGAATAGGCTCTAGCGGGGCGACATCTTTAAGCCGGAAGGACGAGGCATGCAAACCAGCAAGCGTATTCTCGACGACTTGGCGAAGGTCGCCAGCGGCACCGCCTCGGTGTTCGCCGGCATCAAGAACGAGATCGAAACCTTGGTCCGTCAGCGCCTCGAGCACGCGCTCTCGGACCTGGACGTGGTTCCCCGTGACGAGTTCGAGGCCGTCAAGGCGGTCGCCGCCAAGGCCCGCTCCGAACAGGAGAAGTTAGCCAAGAAAGTCGCCCGCCTGGAAACCTTGCTGAATGCCAAAACGAGCGCCGGTGCTCAAGGCAAAAGCAAAAGAGGCGCCGCCAGACCAGCCTCCCGAGCCAGGCCGGCGGCCCGGCCTAAGAAAACTTCCCGAAGACCCGCCCGGCAAAAAAAATAGCCCTCTGTTTCGCCGCTCCCAGCCATCCTTGTCAGGGATGGCCCCTGCCCGGTTTTGGCATGCCCAGGACGCGGACGGGAGAGCGCGCCGGTGCCACATTCATATCAGCATGGAAAGACTTCAAGCGGGTGGCGGCTGCCGCCAAGGTTGCCTTGCCCATTGAAGAGCGGGTTGCCGGGATAATGTTATCCACAACAAGGGAGAGCTTCACCCTCTTCCCCCTCTTGCCATCGGTGGCGGATTTTGGCAGTCTACATATAGTAAATGAGAGAAGGATTTACTCTATATGTCGGCATATACACAATATATGGCGAAAGGTTCTCCGCCCCATTTCACGGTTTTTTACCGAATCTTTCAGAAAATTTAGGCATGACGGGCATCGGTCTTTCCTGCGAACCCTTGGCCGGCCACCCGCTCGATGTCATCGAGCGGATCGCCGACGAACATGAGTGGATCTTCGATCGCCGCAGCGACAAGGAAATGGCCGCCCAGGCGCCGGGCCGCTGGTGCGACTACAGTCTATTTTTCGCCTGGAACGAAAAGGTCGGCGCCATGCATTTCACCTGCGCTTTCGACATGCGGGTGCCGCCGGAGCGGCGCGCCAGCTTGTACGAGCTTCTTGCCCTCGTCAACGAACGGATGTGGCTTGGCCATTTCACCATATGGGACGACGAGGGACTGCCCATGTTCCGCCACGCCATGCCGTTGCGCGGTGCCCATGGGCCGTCGGCGGAGCAAATGCACGATCTGGTCGACACCGCGATCCTCGAATGCGAACGTTTCTTCCCCGCCTTTCAGCACGTCATCTGGGGCGGCAAGTCGGCGGCGGACGCGGTTGCGGCGGCGATCATCGACACCGTCGGCGAGGCTTGAGAGCCTATCCGTTGAGCACCCCGCTACTACTGGCCGGCTGCGGCAGGATGGGCGGCGCCCTTCTCGAAGGGTGGCTTGATCGCGGTTTCGAGCCCGGGATGATCAAAATTGTCGAACCCGACGCCACCATCGCCGCCGCCCGTGGCCAGCGCCACGGTATCGCCGCCCATCCCGACCCCGACGCCATCGGCGCCGATTTTAGCCCCCAAGTCGTGGTCTTCGCGGTCAAGCCGCAGAACATGGACGCCGTTGCCCCCGCCTATTGCCACTTCGCCGGCCCCGGCACCGTTTTCCTGTCGATCGCCGCCGGCAAGACATTGGGCTATTTCGAGAACCAGCTTGGGCCTCGGGCGGCCATCGTCCGGGCCATGCCCAATACGCCGGCGGCGGTGCGCCGGGGGATCACCGTCGCCTGCCCGAACGCACGGGTAACGGCGGAGCAAAAACATCTCTGCGGCGAACTGCTGTCAGCGGTCGGCGAAGTGGCCTGGATTGCGGATGAAAGCCTGCTTGACGCGGTGACGGCGCTTTCCGGCAGCGGCCCGGCTTATGTTTTTCTTTTGGCCGAATGCATGGCCCAGGCCGGAATCGAGGCCGGCCTGCCAGAGGGGCTGGCCAACCAACTGGCCCTGGCCACCGTGTCGGGCTCGGGCGAGCTCTTGCGCTTGGCGGACGAGCCGCCGGAAGTCCTGCGCCAAAACGTCACCAGTCCCGGCGGCACCACGGCGGCGGCCTTGCGGGTGCTGATGGCCGAGGACGCCTTTCAGCCATTGCTAAGCAAAGCTATTGCCGCCGCCGCCAGACGCTCCCGCGAACTGGCCGGCTGAAGCCCGGCCCATCGGCAAGCCTTGCAACGCCGTCCTAGGGGTACAATTTAGATAATATAGGCCACTCGCCTGGTAAAATTGGACAGGTCCGCGCCGATGACCGCGCAAGGCACCGGCCTTGGCAAAAGCCGGTTATGACGCGCCATTTGGCGAATACCTTGCAAACAAGCCCGCGAGAGCGTCCAATCATGGCGAGGACGGTTTCCAAACGGCATTCCGGGGAGGCAGACCCATGGTACGCAAAACCAACAGAAAGCCCCGCAAGGGTGCCGGTGGCGGCGACGGCGACGCCATTGCGCGGCAAATCATCACCGCCGCTCTCGGGCTTTCGGCGAGCCAAGGCTGGCGCGTTCTTTCCCTCGCCGCCATCGCTGAAGAGGCCGGGGTCTGCTTGGCCGAACTTCACCAGGCCTTTGCCTCGAAAACGGCTATTCTTGCCGGCTTCCTCGGCACCATTGACGCCCAGGTCCTGGCCGCCGGCAAGGGCGACGCCGACGAGGACCCGCGCGATCGTCTGTTCGACGTGCTGATGCGCCGCTTCGACGCCCTCAATCCCCATAAGGCGGCGCTCGACGCCATTTTGCCGGAGACCCTCTTCGATCCGGCGGCGGCGCCCGTTCTGGCTCCCCGACTCATTTGTTCCATGGCCTGGATGCTGGAGGCCGCCGGCCTGTCGTCGGCGGGGCTCGGCGGGAGGCTCCGCGCCAATGGCTTGGCCTTGGTCTATCTGAACGCCCTGAGAGTATGGCTCGGCGACGACAGCCCGGACATGGGCAAGACCATGGCGGCCCTGGACAATGGGCTGCGGCGGGCGGAATGGCTGGCCCGGCTATGCTGCCCCGGGCCAGGGCGCGGCGAGACGGCTTCCGCCGACGCCAGCGGCTGATACCAAGGTTCGATCATTTTACCTTCAGCACGACGATCATGTTGGCGCTCCGAGCGCGTGGCAAAGACATAGCCGATGGTCAACATCCGCATCATCAGTTCAGGATCAATCGAGGGGCGACCCGTATGGCTGTAATAGGGAGCCAACTCTCCATGCAGCCAAATCAGATAGAGAACCACGTCGGTCTTACGCACCAAATGACCGAATTACGGTGAATTACGGTGACAGTTTACTTTACTCTTCAAAAGCTACAGGGACGGCTCCGAAGCGTTTAAACCCCCAGACCTTAAAGAAAATATATCCAAAAACAGTCAACACGACCGTCGCCAAATATCCGATCAAAACCTCAGTTCCATGGAAACGTTCGTACACTGCCAAGACCCAAAGCGGTCATTCTGATTCGGAAATACTTAAACATCAATACCAGCATGATGGTGAACGGAAAACTCTGTCCAGAATCTCGATAACGGACATGAGAAATACGGGCTAAGACCTAATCCAGTCCTTCAGAGTCTCGTGCTCGAAGATCATCTCCTCCTGGAGCGTCAGGGTTTGTCCCGCCCCGGCCTCCCGGGCCCGTTCGTACATAGCGTGGGCGATGGAGATGTCCGTATAGGCGAGCCCCACGGCGTTGAAATAGCAGCGCTCCTCGGCGCTCTCGCGCCCCGGCTTGGAGCCATTCACCAGTTCCGGCAGGTCGGCATGAAGGTCGTCGTCCGTCATCTCGCCGTCCTTGTACATACGGCTCAGGGTCTGGGTCCGGTGCTTCACCGTTTCCCAGTCGTCACAGACGATTTTGTTGCATTGCTTGGCGACGGCGTATTCGTCCTCCCATCCGCCGACGTGGCTATAGAAGGCGCCGGGCTTCATCCAGGCGGCTTTCAGGAGCGGCGCCTGGACGCCGGTGGCGGTGACCAGGATATCGGCCTCGCCCATGGTTCTTTCGCCATCGCCCCGGGTCCCTTCGAAATCAAGGTCGGGAAAGAGGGCCGACATCTCGGCGATAAAGGAGTTCTCCTTGTCCGGCGTCTCAGCGGAAACCCGGCAGATTTCGAGCCCCGGGCGCACCGTCTTCATGGCCACCAGATGCATCTTCGCCTGCTCACCAGCGCCGATGAAGCCGATGATTCTGGAATCCTCGCGCGACAGGTACCGCGCCGCCAGGCCGCCCATGGCACCGACACGGATGTTGGAGGCCAGGGTCCCCTCCATGAAGGCGATGGGGAAGCCGGTCTCGATCTCCGACAGGATCAGCACCGCTGACAGGTTCTGTTTGCCGTGCCTGACCGGGTTGGGCGGAAAGACCGAAACCCACTTCGCGCCGCAGACCCTTTCCGGCAGCAAGGTCGACGGCAGGCAGTTGATCCGCTCCTGGGTCTCGTCGTTGAATACCTGGACGATCTTCTCGGGAAACAGGATATCCCCGGCGGCAAAGCCCAGCATGCTCCTCTCGGCGGCATCCATGGCCAAGTTGATGTCCAGGCAGCCGGACTTAAGCAAGTCTTCCTGCGAGAGATAGAGAAATTCGATCTTATGGGGTTTCATTCGCGGGGGAACTCCTTTTTCTCGGCCTTTCTTGGAGCCAAGGTAAGACCTTATGATTTAGGGCTTTCTGGACTACGCAACATCATAGGACACCCGTTCCTTAAATTCCTAATCCAGGGGTCGCGGGCTCAAATAGCTCGCCGCGGCTTTCCTCCCCTCCGCGGCCTCGGCGTTTAATTTAAAGCAATGGACGCCGAGGGAAAAAAAGACCCGCTTGACGCGGGCCTTGCCTGGAAAACTTGGAGCCTATTTAGGCCGCTTTCTTTTCAAGAGCTTTTTTGACGCGCCGCTTGAGACGGAGCGCTTCCGTTGTCAGCTTGCCCTGGCGGGTGGCAAGAAGATAGGCGTCAATCCCGCCCTTCGATTCGATGCTGCGTAATGCATGGGCGCAAATCTTCAGCCGCACGGTCTTGCCCAAGGCGTCGCTGAGAATCGAGACCACCTGTAGATTGGGAAGGAAGCGCCGCCGCGTTTTGTTGTGAGCGTGGCTGACGTTGTTGCCGGTTTGCACGCCCTTGCCGGTGATGCCGCAACGTCTTGCCATCGGATCTGTCCTTTTTTAACGAATCAACGGTGCCGCGTGATCAAGCCCCGGGACGGCGGTTTGTAAGGGACGGGACCCCATCCGTCAAGGTGAAAGGGCGCGCCGGGCATCGCCGGCGCGCCCTGGTTACGATTAGGCTAAATGCCGTTCAGGCGGCCTTATCGGTGACCGATCCGACCAGTTGCTTGGCTTTTCTGGCCAATGAAGCCACCGGGCCGGCTTTGATTTCGATCTTGCGCGGCTTTAATTCCTCGGGAACCTCGCGTTCGAGATCGACGTGCAAAATGCCGTTTTCAAGGTTGGCGGCAAGGACGTTGATGTGGTCCGCGAGATCAAAGCCAAGACGGAACGAACGCCCGGCGATACCGTGATGAATGTAAGCCCTTTCGTCATTGGCGCCCGTCACCTTGCCGGTGATGGCGAGGCTGTTGTCCTTGACGGTCACATCGAGATCATCCTCGCCAAACCCGGCCACCGCGACGGTGATCCGGTAGGTGTTTTCGCCGACGGTCTCGATATTGTAGGGCGGATAGGCGGGTGCCTTGTCGGCGCGCGCCGAGGCGGCGTCCAAAAGGCGCTGCATCCGCTCGAAACCAATGGAATAGGGGAACAGGGGTGTGAAATCATATGTACGCATGGCGTATCCTCCTTTTGAGCAATATCTGTCCAAGGAACCCGCGATTTTCGCCAAGTTCCAACTGCGGTTGACATGCGGACCCATCTTTTGGCGCCCGCCGTCAAAGCTGATATAGGCACCGCCATGCCGCCGTGCAAGGGAGGGGAACAGACCTTGCGTCAAGCACCGCCTTTGGTGAAAATCGAGCGATGACGGAACTGTTGATCAGAAAAAATTTCCCTGTCCCGTCGATGCCGCCGCAGTCGCCGCCGACTGGCGGGTGAGGGGCTATTTCTGTGACCTGTTCGTCGATCCGCCGGGCCGGCAATGGATCGATTTCGTCCACGCCACCGACGAACTGATCACCGTTGCCGAGGGGCGTCTGGAAATAAGCGTCGGCGAAAAACAGGTTATTGCCGAGGCCGGCGACGAGGTCTTTATTCCGCGCCGCGCGGTCCATTCGGTAACAACATCCATACCGGGACGACACGCTGGTATTACGGCTATAACTGACGCCAGCGGCCCTTACCGGCCGGCTTTCCCGCTGCTGGCGCGGAGCCGGGCGAGATCCATCAGCCGCCGGTCGCGCCACGCCTGGCGGGCCGGGATTTCGGATAATGAAAGAGCACCGCGCATGGCCTTGTCGGCTTTCACGACGACGTCTTCGGACCAGCGCCTGGGTGCCCCCCGGTCTTTCATCATGGCGTAATATTGATCGGCGAAAATATCCACATAGTGGCCAAGACCGCGCACCGCGTTGAGGTCGATGGTCTCGAAGGGACCGACAACCGACCACCTGAGGCCGAGGCCGTGGGTGATCGCCTTGTCCACGTCCGCCGCCGATATGCAGTCGTCTTCAAGGAGGGCGAAAGCCTCGTTCAACAACGCCACCTGCAGGCGGTTGACGATAAAGCCGGGGACTTCCTTGGTCATGGTTATGGGAACCTGGCCGATGGAGGCCATCAAGGCGCGGGTGCGCTCAACGGCGCTTGCCTCCGTCCACGGCGCCGGGCACAGCTCGACCAGCGGCACCAAGTGAGGCGGGTTCAAAGGATGGGCGAGAAGACAGCGGCGCCGTCCGGCCAGGTTCTCCGTATAGGCCGAGGCCGGCATGGTCGAGGATGAACTGGCGAGAATTGTCTCTGGCCGGGCCAGTTCATCTATGTCCTTGAAAGCCGCTTGCTTGACCGCCAGCTTTTCGGTCACCGCTTCCTGGGCATGGATGGCGCCGTTGAGCGCTTCTCCCAAGCTGGAAGTCACCTGGATGCGGCGGCCGACGGCGTTTGGGTCGTCCACCAAATCCTGTTCCTTGAGGTCGATCAAACTCTCGCCGATGATGCCCTGCGCGCGCGCGGCCGTCTCGGCGTTGTTGTCGAAAAGCGATACCGGATGGCCCGCCCGGGCGAACAAAATGGACCAGCTGCGGCCGACCATGCCGGCGCCGATGATGGCGATTTTTTCCATTGTTGATTCCTTGAAGATTTAAAACATTTCAAGATTCAGCCGGCACCAGCCCGCTTTCTTAATAGACATCTCTAAACAATACGGTTGCGAAGCTCATTGGTGTTGAAAAAGAGCACCACGGTCTCGGCTGCCTTATGGCGCATGTCGTAAAGGGCGGACTCCGAGTAATAGGCCGTATGGGGAGTGATGACCAATCTTCCCTTCAGCCAGGGTTCGAAGCCGCGCCAGGCGTCGATCAAGGGGTGCTCGCCCGGCGGTTCGGCCGGTAGGACATCGGTTCCCAGGCCGCCCAGTTGGCCGCTTCTCAGGCCAGCCTCGATCACGTCCAGGTTCTTAAACAAGCCGCCGCGCGCGGTGTTGACCAGGATGGCGCCGGGTTTCATGGCGCCGAGGAAAGCCTCGTCGACCATGCCGGCGGTCTCCTCGGTGAGCAGACAGTGCAGGCTGATGGCATCCGAGGCGGCGAGCAGTTCCTTCAAGCTTGCGGCGCGCTTATAGCCGGCCCCGCGTTCACACCCCGGCGGTTGGTACTTATCAAAGCCGATGACGCGGCAGCCGAAGGGCTTCATGAGGCCTATCAAGGCGGTCCCTATGCGCCCCGTGCCGACGACGCCGAGCGTCCCTTCCGATAGGCGGGCGATGGGTTTTTGAATGTTCTGCGCCCAGCCGCTCCGGTAGCCGCGGCATGCTTGGTCATAGGCCGAAATCCGCCGCCACAGATTGAGGATATGGGCGGCGGCGGTGGCGGCGATCTCCTCAACGCCGTAATCGGGTGTGTTGCAAAGGGGGATGCCCTTCTTTTTCAGGGCTTCCAAATCCATGTTATCGACACCGACGCCGTAGCGGACGATGATCTTGCAGTTGTCCAGTTTTTCGATGGTCTTGCCGGTGATGCGGGCGTGAAAGACAAGCAGCGCATCTACTCTTCGCAAGGCCCCCGCGTCGAAATCGTCCTCGTTCCTGGAATTGAAATCAATAAACTCGACGCCGCCGCCAAGGGCTTTGTCTTCGATGTCAAAGGGCGGGCGGTAATGGTCGGTAACACCGATGATCATGGCCGATCCCGGTCCCCGTCCTGTTTATGCCGCCAGCAGTTCCACCGCCGCCGCGGCGATGTGCTCGGCGGTGAGGTCAAAGTGCTGGACAAGCTCGTAGGGCTTGCCGGTTCGCCCGTAGTCATCGTTGATCCCCATCATCTTGAGTTTGTCGAGATTGGCGGACCTTTTATGGCCGGCCTCGAGAATGACGCCGGCGACTATATTGCCGAGGATGCCTTTTTGCTGCTGGGCGACGGTGATGACCCCCTTGGCGCCGGCCACCGCCTTCAAGACGCCGTCCTTATCCAGCGGCTTGATGGTATGCAGGTTGACCACCGTTGCTTCCAGGCCTTTCTCTTCCTTGAGGATGAAGGCGGCTCTCAACGCCTCGCCGACCGGCGAGCCGATGGCGATGATGGCAATGTCGGTGCCGCCGCCGGGCCAGTCAGGGGAAAGCCAAGTTTCAAAAGCATCGGCGAAGCGGGCCCGCCGGCCGGTGTAGCGGATGATGTTGGCGATGCCAAAGCAATAGGGGGTGTCGTCTTTCGTCAGCAGCGGTTTCGGGGCCCGTTCCTGGAGGGTGATGACCGGTCCCTCGATCTCGCGGATGGCCGCTTTCGCCGCCTTGCCCGCCTCGATGCTGTCGCAAGGCCATTGCACCCGCATGTTCGGCATGTAGTACCCCAGGGCGACGCTTTCCAGGCACTCATGGAAGGGACCGTCGCCACCGAGAAGGCCCTCGGTGGGGAAATATTTCACGTTGTACGCGGCATGCGCGATGCTGACCCGGATATGGTCGTAGGCGCGGCCGAGGGCGAAGCTGGCATAGCCGTTGGTCAGCGGCGTGAACCCTTCCTTAGCGAGACCGGCGGCAACCACCGCCATGTTCTGTTCGGCGACGCCGACATCAAGGAACTGTTTCGTTTTCCTGTATTTCTCCCTGTCATCACTGGTAAGACCAATGAGCTTGTAGGAATCCTGGGTAACGGCGATAACCTTCGGGTCAGCATCCATGCATTCCCTGAACACTTGCGAGATGCCGATGCCGGTCCAGACGTTCTCAACCTGCATGTCGGCGCCTGCGTTCCATCCGTACTCGGCACCGAACCTGGGCACGCCAGCATCGAGCTCGCGGGTGATTGCGGCCTGGTATTCATCGCCGAGGGCGAAGAACTCCCGGTGGGGAAACTCGGCGCCGATTTCGGCCAAGGCCTGGGGGATCTGGTCGCGGCCGGGCGATTTGTTGTGAGAGGAAACCTTGTCTTCCAGGAAGGTGACACCCTTGCCGATGACCGTATGGCCGACGATGGCGGTCGGCTTGCCGTTTTTCATGGCCTTCGCCTTGTCATAGGCATCGGTAACTTGGGCCATGTCATTGCCGTCGATTTCGATGACGTTCCAGTTGAATGCCCCGAGCTTGTCGGCGACCGGCTCGACCTCGCTGCATTCCTCGACCCGGTTGTAGCTCTGAATGCGGTTGATATCATAGAAAGTAATCAGATTGTCGAGGCCGTGAGCGCCGGCATACATGATGGCCTCCCACATGCTTCCTTCCTGTAACTCGCCATCGCTGTTATGGGTGACGATCCAGTGTTTCTTGCCACCGATTTTGGCGCTGATGGCAGAGCCGACGGCAACGCCGAGGGCTTGTCCCAGGGAACCGCCGGAGAGTTCCCATCCGCGCAGTTTCAATGAATTGGGATGGCCCTCGAAAGGGCTTCCAAAACGGCGGTAGCCGACGGTTTCGCGCCAGCCGTGAAAGCCTTTTTTGACCAGCAAAGAGTAAATCCCCGGGGTAAAATGCATCGGCCCCAGGAAAAACCGGTCCCGGTCGGCGGCCTCGGCATCGATGTTGAACTTGTCAAACCAAACGGCAATCAGAGATTCGGCGCCGGATAGCGCGCCGCCCACGTGCCCGGCCCCGGCCCCGGCGCTCATGGTCAATGTCAACGCCTTGAAATCATTGACAAGGGCTTGTAACTCTTGGAGCGATTTCGCCATTTTTGCTTTTCAGCCTTTCAAGACTTGTTGGGTGGCTCCGCGGTCGCGCAAATGTTCCAGGACGGTCAGTCCGTCACCGTCGGGAAGGCCAAGGGCGGCTTTTGCGTTGTGAGGCTCGTCACTGCGCCGAGCCCGCCATCATGGCATACTGTGCCTGATAATCGAAGAGAGAATGCGCTAGGGAGAATGTCATGTTCATTTGGTACTTGTGGTGTCATCTGTTCGACGCGCTGCCTTATGGCAATCCTTATATGGCGACGTTGGCCGCCGTGCTTTTGCTCACCGCCCTTGGCATGATGATCAAGAGTGTCATGGCGGCGACCTGCCGGTGACGCACCGCGCCCTTGACGCGGCCTGGATTATCTCCGGCTCGCGCGGGATTACCTGAAACACTCTATACATTTGCTTTAAATGCAAACGTATCGGTGCCGCTGAATCCATCCGCTGGCGATTCGCGCTAGCCGCTAAGTCCCTTGAGGAGCCCCTTGATCAGATCCTTGGGCTTGATTTTCCGCGGTTCTTGAGGCGGCGGTGGTGGCGACGCATCCGCCGGCGGCAGCGGTTGTTGCTGTTTGTCAGTGGCCGCCGGCTTGTCGCCGATGAGGCCCCGCAAAAGGCCACCTAGCCCCTTCTTTTCCAGCTTTTTTTGCAATTTCTTTTTTAGCTTCTTCTCGATGCCGCCGGGAAGAATCAGCCCGCCGCCCGGCATTTTGCTGGTATCCAATTTGACGTTGGGGGCGTCGAGCCGTCCCTTGATGCGGATCGGCAGAACCGTCGCCGCCTTGGTCTTTTTGGCAAGCAGCCGGGTCAGGATATTTTGCGACAGGCGCACTTCTCCATCAATATCGATGAGCCACCTGGGCAGGTCGACACTGCCTTTGGCGCCGCCTTCGCCGATGCCGGAAACAAGGCGCAGGTTCTCCGACTTGGCGACGCCCCGGTCGATACGGAAGCTGCCGGTGATGTCGGCCAGGCCAGAAACGGTTTTTTTACCGCCCAGCGTCCCGCCCAACCGGTTGAGTCCGGCCACCAAATCCAGGGCCCCGGCCAGTGCCGAGCCCTTACCATTCGCCCCGGCATTGAGCCGGCGCAGGGCAAAGGCACCGTTACCGGAAAGCCTTGAAATCATCTCGGCGACGCTGCCGCCCGTGGAAGCGAGATCCATGTCCAAGGCCATCTTTCCGGTCACCATGCTTTTTCCGGTCGCCGCCCCGATGACCGGACCCAGGTTCATCTTGTGCAAGCTCAACGCTGCTTCCATGCCGTTCCCGGGCGCCGCCCGGACGGTGGCGTTACCGGAAATCGCGCCACCGAAGAGAGTACCCTTGAGCCGGTGGACCTTCAACAGCCCGGCGTTTAAATTGACACCCATGTCGGCATTTTCGAGCACGTATTTATCGAAAGAAACAGCCTCGGATTTTATATTGGCGGCGCCGTCGAAAGCGTTGAGCGCCGTCAAATCAATGGGCTCGCGGGACCATCGGCCGCCGCCCGCCGCGTCCTTGCGTTTAGTCGCAGCCTGGCGCAGAAGCGAACCGTTGCCGGCAAGCGGCGGCGCTATCCAGGCGGCGGGAATGATGCCGCCTGGGCGGTCGCCAATGATTTCGCCCTGGCGGCGCCAATCGGTGGGAAGCGAAGCCTTTCGCTTGGCCGGCAGGAAAAGGTCAATGGCGATCTTGCCGGTGCGCAAGTCGGCGCTGATCTTGGGGCGGGATGGGGCAAGATCGACTTCGGCCCGGCCCTCGACGGCGACCGGCCCGACGGTGCCGGCGATGTTCTCGAAGATCATTTTTTCCCCGTCACCCTTGACCCTGGCCGCCATGCCGAGGCCACCCAGCCGTCCCGCCGGCTGGTAATCCAGCCCGAAGACCCGGATCAGCCGCGCCAGATCCTTGTGCTTGAGCTTCGCCTTGAGGTCAAGATTGGAGAGACCGCCGAGCAGGGATACCGCGCCGGCCAGCTTGGCGGTGCCACCGCCGGCCGCCAACTCCAAGGCGAGTTCCGGTTTAAGCAAGGGCCCTTCGATCCGTCCCTTAACCGCCACCGCTCCCAGTTTCTTGGCGTCAAGGGGCGGCTTGACACCGGCCAAGCGGAACAGGCGCGATGACTCCTTGGCCTTGAGCTCGAAACGAAGACCCTTGATCTTGGGAGCGCCGGAAAGTCCCTGCAAGGCGCCGCTGAACTTTGCCGAGGCGCCGGCCAATTTGGCGATGCTGGCTTGCCGCAGGGTGAAAGCGTTGTCAAAGAGGATGGTGTGAAAACGGATGTCCTGGAGAGACATGCCTCGATAAACCAGCGTTTTCACCCGCGCCTTGAGGTTGGCGTCGAAAGCGGTGAGCAGGCCAAGGGCGGGAAAAGGTTTCGTTGTCTTTGGTTCGTTCCTTGGTGTTGATTCGGCCTTCGGCTCTGCCGCGCCCTTATCTTTTGCTTGCCCGCCGTCCGCCGCCGCCTCTTTCGCCGCCCCGGCGGGGGCCTTGCCCAGAGCCGCCAGATAGGCGTCCAGGTTCAATCGGTCGAGTGTCAAATCGGCGCCAAAGGCAAAGGGAGTACGCAAAGCCAAGGTTACCCCGCCGGTCAACCGAGAACTGTCGAATTGAATATCCAAGGCGGTGGCTTCAACCCGCTTGGGCGTCGCTGTAAATCTGCTTGCCACCGTCAGCTTGCGCAGGCGGTCGGCGGGAACGAGCGGCATCGCCGTGCCGATCCATTCCAGAATTCGGCGCGGATCGTTGACGGTGGCCTCCATTTCGCCCTCGAACCTGGGTTGCCCATCGGCGGCGGTGACGAAACCGAAAAGGGCGATGTTGGAGCCGCCGGGAAGCTGAGCGGAAAGCTGACTCAGGGTTATCTCGCCGCGGACCAGCTCGGCGTTGGCGAGAACCCGGCGAATGAGCCGGCCCCGAGCGGTAATCGAATCGACCGTCACATTCAAAGAGCCGTTGATATTGGCGGGAATCTCGAATCCAGGCGCCGGTTTCAGGGGCTTGGCAATTTTTTTAGGCCGTGGCAGGGCGGTCGATGCTTTCGGTGAAAGGCTGCCGCTTTCCTTTTTTATCGCCGCCGCCGGCTTTGTCCTTTTGGCGGACGGTTTTCTTGCCGCCGCCGGCAGCGACAACCAATTGTCCAGGTTTATGCTGCTGACATTGACGCGGGCGGCAACGACGGGCACCTTGCCCAATTCCACCTTGAGGCCGCCGCTGGCGCTGGCGTCGCCTAAACGAAGGCCGAGCTCCTTGACCTCGGCGCCGCCGGCCGACGCGACGACGGAACCACTGAATTCAAAGTCCTGGGACAGAAAAACCGGCAGCGTACCGGTGCCGGCAACGGTTTCGATAAGACTGGCAAGCCGCTTGCCGTTGCCTTCCACCTTGCCCTTGAATTTCGGCTCGTCGGCAAGGCCGACCAGTGTCCCAGAAACCCGCGCCAGGGCGTCGCTATCGACGACACCCAAACTCAGGTTGAAGGGAACCGTGCGCCCATGGATGATTTGGCCGATCGAAACATCGTAACTGAAGGGGATGGAGCGGGCGACGAGGCGGCCGGAGCTTTCGAACGGTCCTATCAGGGTGGCGGCGTCGATCTTGGCGTTGATGCCGTCGATACTTTTGGTGCTTCCGTCGCGGCTGTCCCTGAACACAAGGCTGCCATTTTCGATTTGGAAGTTATTCAATCGCACGGCTGGCAAGCTCTTTTCCAGGGCGCTGGCGGGCGGGCCGGCATCCGTTTTCCCGGTCGGCATGGCGCTGGCGGGCGGGGCGGCGGCGGAAACCGGGCCTGAATCTTTCTCGGCGGGGGTGAAACGCAGGTTGTTGCGGCCGTCGGCGAGAATCTCGAGTTCGATCACGGGATTGACCATTTTTACCATTTCCACCTGCAGGCGGCCGATCAACAGAGGCCCCAGGGCAATGCTGATTTCGAGTGATTTCATGCGCACCATATGGGGCGCCTGGGCGCCCTCCAGGTTGGCCAGCCGCACGTCCTTGGCAACCAGCGCCAGGGCTGGCAAGACGGTGATTCGAATATCGCCGCCAATGACCAAGTCTCGGCCGGTGGCCGCCTTGGCTTGGGCGGTGATCACACCCTTGTAATCGTTCCAATCGATGTAGCCGGGAACGACCAGGACGGCGGCGGCGAGCAGAATAAAAAGCCCGGCAACCCCAAAGAGAATTTTTTTCACGGCTTGAACTTCGCTATCGGTCTATTGAAACGAAATGTTCTTGTGCTCTTGCCGCCGCAACGGCGGCGCCCTTTCCGAAATGATATTAGAGGTAGAGGCGGCGCGGATCAAACGACGATGATTTTTGCATTAAGCTTTGCATTAAGCAAAGACCCGGCCAAAACGGTTGCTGGTGAAATCATTGAAATCGGTTTCTTCCTGGCGCACGAAACCCGCCGCCAAATCCTCGGCGATACTGACGCCGATCTTGCCGGCGCCGAGAACCATGGCCCTGGTCATCTCCGGGCCTCCATATTTTGATAATCAGGATAATGACGGCGGCGGGTGCCGGCGGCAAGGGAGAGGGTTATGTCAACTCCTCGGGCGCCGGCCCGCCAGTTGCCCAGTCAAGCAGCTCGACGGTATGGACGACGGGGATCTTGGCGATGCCGGCGATCTGCATCAGGCAGCCGATATTGCCGGTTGCAATAACCTGTGCGCCGGTGCTTTCCAGGTTAACGGTCTTGCGGTCGCCGAGCCGGGAAGCAAGGTTCGGCTGCATAAGACTATAGGTGCCGGCGGAGCCGCAGCAGAGATGTTCTTCTGGTGCGTCGAGCACATGGAAGCCGGCATCGGCGAGCAGCCGTTTCGGCTCGTCGAAAACTTGCTGGCCATGCTGGAGGGAACAGGGCGATTGGTAGGTGACGGCGGCGCGCGCCTCGCCTGTCACGCTGTCCAGGCCCAGGCTGGCCATGACCTCACTCACGTCCTTGGCCAGCGAGGAAATGCGTGCCGCCCGTTTGCCCCAGTCCCGGTCGCCGGCCAGCATATGCCCGTAGTCCTTGACCATGGTCCCGCAACCCGAGGCATTGACGGCGACGGCGTCAAGACCACCGGCGCCGGCGGCTCGCTCCCAGGCGGCGATGTTGGCCCGTGCCGCCGCCAGGGCGGCTTTTTCCTTGCCCAGATGATGGACGATGGCGCCGCAGCAGCCGGCTCCTTTCGCCACCACGACCTCGCAGCCGTGGCGGGTCAACAGGCGCACCGTCGCCTCGTTGATCGCCGGGCGCAGCACCTGCTGGGCGCAGCCGGTGAGCAAGGCGACCCGTTTGCGGCGGATTGTCCGGGCCGGAAAAACTTGCGGGCGACCGGCACCGGCGGGACCGGAAGCGGATGCCGGCAAGATGGCGATGATGCTTTTCAGCCGGCCCGGAAAAAGTCCCGCCAGGGGCTGGGCGGCGCGAGCGCCGATCAGGGCCAGGCGGAAAATAGCCTGGTTGGGCAGGATCAAGGCCAGAAACGAGCGCAAAATCCGTTCCGCCAGCGGCCGGGCGAGGGTTTTCTCCACATGGGCGCGGGCGCCGTCGATCAGGTGCATGTAGTCGACCTCCGACGGGCAGGCGGTCATGCAGGACAGGCAGGAAAGGCAGCGGTCCAGGTGTTTTGCCACCGCCGCCGCCGCCGGCTTGCCCTGTTCCAGCATGTCCTTGATCAGATAGATGCGCCCGCGCGGGCTATCCAGCTCGTCGCCGAGAAGGACATGGGTCGGACAGGTGGCGGCGCAAAATCCGCAGTGGACGCACTTGCGGAAGATGTCGTTGGCCTCCCTGAGACGGGGATCGGCCAACTGGGCGGTGGAGAAATGGGTCCGCATGTCCGAACTCTTTTAGTGATCCTCGTACATGCGGCCGGGGTTGAGGACGCCCTTGGGATCGAAGGCATCCTTGATGCGCGCCGTCAGCGCCGCCAGCGGCGCCGGTTGCGGCTGGAGAACGGCAACCGACGCGCGCACCTCGGCGGCAGCGCGGACCAAGGTGGCGTCGCCGCCGGCTTTCAGTGCCCGGCGCACGGTTTCGTAGCCGGCGTCGGGGCGCGGCGCCATGGCCAGCCACAACAGCCCGCCGCCCCAGTCGTAAAAAACCCGCCCGTCGATGGTGTCCAGGATCGCCGCCGCCGTTTCGGCGCCGGCGGCGGGCGGCACCGACAGCCGCCATACCTGGCTTTGCCCATCGCTTTTGAAGAAGGCGGCGTCGCGCACTTGCCGCCACAATGCCATGGAATCGCCGCTTGACAGTTGCTCAGTCGCGCCGAACTCGGCGAGCAAGCCCAGCAAGGCCCGGCACCGCTCGTCAACGGAAGGACCCTGTCCCTCGACGCGGATCGCCGTCACCGCCCGGCCGGCCCGGGAGACGCAATCGACACCGCAATCCACAGCCACCGCCGCCGGCAGATGGGCCGCTCCAGAGATCTGGCAAGCAGCTTGTAGCGCCTTGTTCATGGCCCCGATGGCGGCGCCATCGGCGGCCCCGATGACGAGCACCGTGCGCAGCTTTTGTGGAGCCGGCAGCACCTTGAAGGTGACTTCGGTCAAAACACCCAGGGTGCCGAAGGATCCGGTGATCAATTTGCTCAAATCAAAACCGGTAACGTTCTTGACGACCCGGCCGCCCGATTTGAAGGCCTCGCCGCGGCCGCTGACCGCGTGGAAACCGAGGAGGTGGTCACGCGCCGCGCCGGCATGGGGGCGCCGTGGTCCGGACAAATTGCAGGCGACGGCGCCGCCGATGGTGCCGCCGCCACCGCCATAAAGAGCGTTCATGTTCATGGGCTCGAAGGCGAGTTGCTGACGGTGTTCGGCCAAGGCCGCCTCGATCTCGACGAGCGGCGTCGCCGCCGCCGCACCCATGACCAGTTCTTCGGGTTCGTAAAGGCCGATGCCGGAGAGCGCCGAGAGATCGAGAACCCGGGACGCCCGGCAAGGCCGCCCATAGGAGCGCTTGGAGCCGGCGCCCAGGACCTTGAGAGAAGTCTTGCCGGACAGCGCCCATTGGACGGCCTCGACGACCTGCTCGGCGCAATCCGGTCCGAGAGTTTCGCTCATGACTTTAGAACCTGGGAATTTCGGGAAAGCGCAACTGTCCCCGGCTGACGTGCAGGCGGCCCAACTCCACGCAACGATGCAGGGTCGGATAGACCTTTCCGGGGTTGAGCAGGCCGTTTGGATCGAAGGCGCATTTGACCCGCTGCTGTTGTTTCATGTCGTCTTCACTGAACATTTCCCCCATCAGGTCGCGCTTTTCAACGCCTACACCGTGCTCGCCGGTCAAAACCCCGCCCACCTGGACGCATAGCTTGAGGATTTCGGCGCCGAATTCCTCGGCCTTTTGCAACTCGCCGGGAACATTGGCATCGTAGAGAATCAACGGATGCAAGTTGCCGTCGCCGGCGTGAAAGACATTGGCGAGACGCAGTCCGTAGCGCTCCGACATCTCCGCCGCGCGGCTCAGAACTTCGGCCAGGCGATGGCGGGGAATGGTGCCGTCCATACAATAATAGTCCGGCGTTATCCGCCCGATCGCCGGAAAGGCGGCCTTGCGCCCGGCCCAGAATTTCTCCCGCTCGATTTCGTCCCGGCTGACCCGGACGCCGATGGCGCCGGTATCCCCGGCGATGGCTTCGATGCGCTCGATCAGATAGCTCACTTCCGCCTCGGAGCCATCCAATTCGACGATCAGCAAGGCTTCCACATCCAAGGGATAGCCGGCATGGATGAAATCCTCCGCCGCGTGAATGGCCGGTTTGTCCATCATTTCCATGGCCGCCGGGATGATGCCCGAGGCGATGATATTGGTAACGCAATCCCCAGCCGCGCCGTTGGAGGAAAAGCCCAAAAGCACCGCCCGCGCCGTTTGCGGTTCCTTGAGAATGCGCACGGTAATCTCGGTAATAACCGCCAAAAGGCCCTCGGAGCCGGTGACCAGCCCGAGAAGATCAAGACCGCCGCCATCCAGGTGCTTGCCGCCCAAACGGATGACCTGGCCGTTGATCAGCACTATTTCCAGTCCCAGCAGGTTGTTGGTGGTCAGCCCGTATTTCAGGCAGTGCACCCCGCCGGCGTTTTCGGCGACGTTGCCGCCGATGGAGCAAGCGATCTGGCTCGATGGGTCGGGGGCGTAGTAAAAGCCCTTGTCGGCGACGGCGTCGGTGATGGCGAGATTGGTGACACCGGGCTGGGCGACCACCACGCGGTTGTCGTAATCCACCTCGATGACGCGGTTGAACTTGCCAAGACCGAGCGTCACCGCGTCGGCCAAGGGCAGCGCTCCGCCCGACAGGGAGGTGCCGGCGCCGCGCGGCACCACCTTGACACCGTTCAGGTAACAGTAATCGAGGATACGCGAAACCTGTTCGGTGGTTTCGGGCAGGACGACAAGCATCGGTAGCTGTTGATAGGCGGTCAGGCCGTCGCATTCGTAGGCGCGAAGCTCATCGTCGTCGGTGATGACGCCTTCGCCGGCAACGATGTCGCCAAGAGCGGCAATGATTTCAGGCCGGCGGGAGATCACCCCGGCGTCTGGTTCCGGCATTCGCATCCAAGCGGCCTCGGCTGAAGGGTTGCCGATATTATGCAAGCAATAACGCGATCGGCCAAAAGAAAAATTGCGCTTATGCGCGCGGTCTCGGAAACGAAAGGTGCCGGAAGAAAAACGCTAAAGGGATCAGCCCTGGCGCGCCTTGAAACGCGGGTTGCGTTTGTTGATCACGTAAACGCGGCGCCGCCGGCGAACGATGCGGCAGTTTCTGTCACGCAGTTTCGCCGACTTCAGTGAATTTTTTACCTTCATCTGCCTAATTCCGATCCGTGGACAAAGGCCGGATGGCCGAGGCGCGGAAAATAGGATCTCGGCGGCGGTCTGTCAATGTCCGGAAAGGAAGCGGCGAGGTGCAATGGCAAAAAAACAAACGGCTTTCCGTTTTCCAGGCAAAGAGTTCGTATTAAAAAGGAACAGGGGAAAACGATGGATGGATGCCAACCGAACGAGGCTAATGTCCCGCCCACGACCGGGCGGAGCTTGGCGCCACTCCCGATGCTGTTGCGGAAATCGCCGGAGGGAGAGCAAAATCTCGATCAGCGCTCCGAGGCCGAGAAACTAGGCAAAGAGGAAGAGGAAAAGTTCTACTGCGCCCATTGCGGCCATTTGATCACCATGGGACGGTGGCGGATCGGTATGGAAGGCGGCCACGAACACAGGTTTTTCAATCCCGCCGGAATGGTCTTCGACATCAGTTGCTTCAAGGAAGCCCCCGGGGCGGCGGCGACGGGAGAGCCGACCGACGAGTTCACCTGGTTTAAGGGCTGTAGCTGGCAAGTGGCCTTATGCCGGGACTGTAGCACCCATTTGGGCTGGCAATTCACCGGTGACGGCGCGCCGCCGGTATTTTTTGGGCTGATCAGCGACCGGCTGACCAGGCAAGCGCCCAAGTAGAACACAAACGTTTCGAAATTATTCTATGGAAAAACGGCTTTTCAATCTTGTATATGTGGAACGGCGGCGGTCCCGGTTGCAAAGCCCTGGCCGTCGGTTGACAATATGCACTACTCTTTGATGTGCTTAACTATTATGTCAGGTGGAGAATCCATATGAGCAAAGGCAAGTATCTTGCATTCAGCATGGCAAAGACCATGGCCCTGGTCATGGCACTGGCCATGGCACTGGCCATGGTTAGCGATTCGGCATTCGCCGGCGATCCCAAAAAAGGCAAGAAGGTCTTCAAGAAATGCAAGATCTGCCATGCGGTTACCCTCAAGGACAAGCGCAAAAGAATGGGCCCCAATCTGATCGGTGTCGTCGGCCGCAAGGCTGGCACCGCGCCGGGTTTCAAAAGATACGTGGGTCTGAAAGGCGTCGATTTCGTTTGGGATGATGCGCGACTCGATGAATATCTCACCGATCCCAAAAAATTCATCAAGAAAATCGGCGGCAAGAAATCCAAAATGGTTCTTAAAACCAAAAAGGCTAGTCAGCGCGCCGACGTCATCGCCTACCTGAAAACTTTGAAATAGAGCAAATCCCGAGCAGATGGATTTATCCGCAATGACGCATTTGCGTTTAAAAACAAATGCTCTAGCACTTCTCCTTTAGCCTGTCGGTTGCCCGGCGTTGGGCTTTGGTCGGCCGGTCGGCGCCGTCCAGGCGAAAGACGGCGGTGGTCTGGCGGGTCGCCTCGTCGCGGCTCTTCGGCCATGGGGGTTCGAGATCGACATAAAGGGTCCTGGCTTTCGCCGCCGGCCCGCGCCGGGCGCCCAAGGCGCGAACTTCGACCACCCGGATATGGGGGCCTTTGGAGAAAGTTAGCACATCCCCGACCTTCAAGGCTTGGTGGGCCTTGACCGTCCGGCTTCCGTTGACCCGGATGCGGCCCTCGGCCGAGAGCTTGGTGGCCAGCGACCGGCTTTTGAAAAACCTGGCGTACCACAGCCATTTATCAAGACGGATGGTGCCGACGCTCGGCTTTCGAGATGGCGAACGGGCGCTCATGAGGTCATGAAAGATGGGCCGGTCGGCGTAGCTTGGCGAAGGGAGAAGCAGTCTTGTCGGCAGGGGCGCCGGACCGGCGGGCGGTACTTTTGCGCCGCCGCCGCAAGCTGAAGGTAACCCCGTCACCCGAACCCTTGGCTCGATAGCCGAGCACCATCAGGATTTCCCCTATCCCGTCGGCGCCGCAACCGGCCAGGGACAGCAACACCGGGTCGGCGGTGAAGGGACCGGAGCGGGACAGCTCCCAGGCCCGCGCCGCCAGCCGCTCCAGCATATCGACGCGTAGGGCAAGCTCCTTGAAGGGCCGATAGCCGATGGCGGCATAGAAACGTTTCGGCACGCCGGCGGCAATGGGCAGCGAAACCCGGGCCATGGCGGGAACCGGCGGCGCCTTCAGCCGCCGGTGAAGGGCCCATAGGGTGGCGCGCATTTCCACCGCCGCCGGTTTTACGAGGGCGGGGAAAAAGACGCTCTCGCGGCCGATGCGGATTCCCAGCGACCGCAAGGCGCGGCGGCCGCCGCGATCGAGCGCCGTCAGCTGCTTTTCGGCGCCCCGCCGGGATATGGAGCCGAGGGATTCGGAAAGCTGAAAGACGAGGCCGCGCGCCGCCCCATCGAGCGGCGCCGCAAGCGCCCTGGTGAGCGGCGCCAGGCGCTCGGCAACGGTGCTCTTGAGCCATGCCGTCAAGCGGTTGCGCAGCCTATCGCATTGATCCGTCCGCAAAAGCTCGCTCGACAGGGGTTCGACACTTGGTCTCAGCGGGTCCGGGCCGGGGATCAGCCGCGCCACCTCTTGCCGACGCCAAAGGACGAGTCCCTCGGATGACAGGTGAAAGGCGCTGTCAGGATCGGTTTCGAGACGTTTTAGGCGGCCGGTGATTTCCCGCCCCAGCCCCCGCCGCGCCGCGCCGCCGAGCACTTTCGAGCCGCCGCCGCCGGCCCCGTCGGTGACGAAACGAAAGCCCTGCAAATGACCGATGAAGTGGCCTTCCACCGTTACCCCGCCGTCGGATTCAACCGCCGTCGTCAGGATGCGGTGATCCTTCATGCGGCTCAACAAAACGGCGCCGCGGCGATCAACGAAGCGTTGGGTCAGGCGGTCGTGCAAGGCATCCGAGAGTTTATTCTCGATGGCGCGGGTCCGCTCGCGCCAATGGCCGACATCGTCCAGCCAGTCGCCCTGGAAGGAAACATAAGTCCAAATGCGGATGCCGGCGATGCGCCCGACCAAGGTTTCGATATCGCCGTCGGCGCGATCGAGACGGGCGACCTGGGCGGCGAACCAGTCGGTCGGCAGGCGGCCACCGGCACCGCTTGTCCCGGTCGCCATCAAGTGGCGATAGATGCGGCCCAGGAGGCGGGTATGGGCGTCGCTCATGATCTTGCGGAAATCGGGAATTCGGCAGACTTCCCATAGCAGTTGGACGGCGTCGGCGGTGCCGGCGAGGCCGGCGATCTCCTCGTCTTGCCCAAGCGCCGTCAGGGCCGCTTCGTCGTCGGCCTCCCGGGCCTTGGCAAGGCCCGGTTCGCTCGGCGCCAGCGAAAGGCTTTTTTGCAATGCGCTCAGCGATGAAAAGCGCAAATTCGGGTTGCGCCAGAAAAGGCTCTTCAGGGCCTGGAAACGGTGGCTCTCGATGCGCTCGATCGTTTCCGTGTCAAAAATCCCGGCCTCGGTGGTGGCGCCGAAGGTGCCATCGTTCATGTGGCGGCCGGCGCGGCCGGCGGTTTGCGCCAGTTCCGCCGCCGACAGTTCCCTGAATATCCGTCCGTCGAACTTGCGCCAGCTGGAGAAGGCGACATGATCCACATCCATGTTGAGGCCCATGCCGATGGCGTCGGTGGCGACCAGGTAATCGACCTCGCCGGCCTGATACATGGCGACCTGGGCGTTGCGGGTGCGTGGGCTCAGCGCCCCAAGGACCACCGCCGCGCCGCCCCGTTGCCGGCGGATCAATTCAGCCAGCGCGTAAACGTCGGCGGCCGAAAAAGCGACGACGGCGCTCCTTGGCGGCAGACGGGTGATCCGCCGCCGGCCCGAATAGCTCAAGGTGGAAAAACGCGGCCGGGATTGGAACTGGACCTCGGGCACCAGGCGGCGAAGAAGGGGCCTGATCGTCTCGGCGCCCATGAACATGGTTTCTTCCTCGCCACGGGCGTGAAGCAGGCGGTCGGTGAATATATGGCCGCGGTCGCCATCGGCGCACATCTGCACCTCGTCGATGGCTAAAAAAGCAGTCCGCCGGCCGAGCGGCATCGCCTCGACGGTGCAGATGAAATAGCGCGCACGGGCGGGGACGATCTTTTCCTCGCCGGTGATCAGGGCGACTTGGCCCTTGCCCTTGACCTTCGTAGCGCGCTCGTAATTTTCCCTGGCCAGCAACCGCAAGGGAAAGCCGATCATGCCGCTTCGGCAGCCCAGTAGGCGCTCCATGGCCAAATGGGTCTTGCCGGTATTGGTGGGTCCCAAGATGGCGGTAACGCGGGCCGGTGGTAATGAGCGGTCGATTTGCATGGCTTTTTTTAAGATCCGCAGGTTGGTACGCTAATTCCAAAGTTTTTTCTTATCCGCGCGCCGGACCATGGGCACGAAGGCGACGGGCAAGGTCTTCGTGGTCTCAAGATTGCCGGCTTCGCCCTTGATCCCGCAATAGAGTATCTGCGTCTCGTCGACGCGGCCAATGGGGATGACCATGCGGCCGCCAGGTTTGAGCTGTTCGATCAGGATTTGGGGAATACGTTCCGGAGCGGCGGTGACGATAACGGCGTCGAAGAGCGCTTTCTCGGCCCAGCCCTGGTAGCCGTCACCGGTTTTCACCTGGACATTTTTATAGCCCAGCTTTCGTAGCCGCTTGCGGGCACTGGCTGCCAGCTTGTCGATTGCCTCGACGGAATACACCTGCGCCGCCACTTCCGCCAGAACCGCCGCCTGATAGCCGCAGCCGGTGCCGATCTCCAGCACCCGGTGGCTTTTCTCGAGGTCGAGAAAGTCGGTCATCACGGCCACTATGTAGGGCTGCGAGATGGTTTGCCCATGGCCGATGGGAAGGGGCCGGTTCACGTACGCGCAAGGGTGGTCGGCGGACGACAGGAATTCATGGCGGCGCACCTTGGCCATCGCCACCATCACCTGTTTCGAGAATCGCCGCCGTCCGGTCCACTGATCGGTGGCGCGGGCCTCGTCCTCGATTTCCCTGAGCAGGCGTTGGTGTGCCTCCGCTAGCTTTTTGTTGACCATGAGCGCCACCTCCAAAATTCCCGCGCCAGCCGGATGGGGCTTGCGATTGCCGCCGCTTTCGCACATATCTCGTCGTGAAGGCTCACCTTAAATCACGGGGGTTCCCAAAATACCATGGCCAAGAAAAAATTCACCTTCCAGGCGGAAGTCAGCAAGCTTCTCGATATCGTCGCCCATTCCCTTTACAGCCAAAAGGAAATTTTCCTCCGCGAGTTGATCTCCAATTCATCGGACGCCTGCGACCGGCTTCGTTACGCGGCGCTCACCGAATCCGGGCTGATCGAAGGCGACGGTGGATTCAGGATCGAGATTTCCAGCGACGACAAAAAGCGCAAGCTCACCGTTTCCGACAACGGCATCGGCATGAGCCGCGACGACCTGGTCGAATCCCTGGGCACCATCGCGCGCTCCGGCACCCAGGCGTTCATGGCCCAGTTGAAGGGCAAGCAAACCAAGGACCTGGACCTCATCGGCCAGTTCGGAGTCGGTTTCTATTCTGCTTTCATGGTCGCCAAGAAAGTCGAAGTACTGAGCCGCAAGGCTGGTCAGCAGGAGGCCTGGCTATGGACCTCGGACGGCAAGGGCGAATTCACCATCGACAAAGCCGAGCGCCAAGGCCACGGCGTCACCGTCACCCTTTTTCTGGGCAAGGGCGAGGATGAATTTCTCGAACAAGTGCGTCTCGAGACCATCGTCAAGTCGCACTCGGACCATATCGGTATTCCGATCGTCTTTATCGACGGCGAGCAGGAAAAGATCCTCAACACGGCCTCGGCGCTTTGGACCCGGCCCAAGAAGGACATTTCCGAGGACCAGTACAAGGAATTCTATCACCACGCCGGTCATTCCTTCGACGATCCCTGGATGGTTTTGCATAACAGTGTCGAAGGGGTTCTTTCCTATACCAACTTGTTGTTTATTCCATCGCAGCCGCCCTACGATCTCTTCCATTCCGACCGCAAGGGTCATGTCAAGCTCTATGTCAAGAGGGTGTTCATCGCCGACGACTGTGAGGGCTTGTTGCCGCCATATTTTCGCTTTCTCCGCGGCATCGTCGATTCCGAGGACCTATCGCTCAACATCAGCCGCGAGATGCTGCAAAGGGACCCCAAACTGGCCAAGATCCGTTCCGGCCTGGTGAAAAGAATCTTGGCCGAGTTGAAGAAAAAGGCCGATAAGAAAGCCGACGAATATGCCGGATTCTGGGACAACTTCGGGGCCGTCCTCAAGGAGGGTCTTTACGAGAACTTCGAGAACCGCGACAAGATTTTACCCCTCTGCCGGTTCAAAACCACCGCCGGCGCCGAACAGATAAGCCTCGACACATATATCGAACGGATGCAGGACGGCCAGGAAGCCATCTTCACAATCAGCGGCGAGGATTCGGAATCACTGGCCACAAGCCCGCAACTGGAAGGCTTCAAGGCGCGCAAGGTGGAAGTGCTCCTGCTCACCGATCCCATCGACGAGTTTTGGGTTCCCGCCATCGGCGTCTACAAGGACAAGCCGTTCAAGTCGGTGACCCGTGGCGGCGCCGATTTGGACAAGATCGCCGCCGCCGACGAGGGCAAGCAAAAAGACGAAAAGAAGGAAAAAAAGGAAACAGCCGAGCTTACCCCGCTGATCGCCGCCTTCAAGGCCGCTTTGGGCGAGGCGGTTAAGAACGTCACGGCCTCGGAGCGGCTGACCGACAGCCCCGTCTGCCTGGTCGCCGGCGAGGACGACATGGATATGCATCTGGAAAGGATGCTGAAGCAACATCGCCAACTAGGAGCGCATCTGGCCAGCGCCCGCATCCTCGAAATCAATCCCAAGCACCCCTTGATCATACGTCTGGCGGCGCTGGCCAAAGACGGCAGTGACGGGCTCGATGACGCTGCTCACCTGCTTCTCGATCAGGCGCGCATCGCCGAAGGCGAGCCGCTTGCCGACCCAGCCGACTTTTCGCGCCGCCTTACGCTGATGATGGAAAAGGGGCTGGCTTGACGGATAGCCTTAGACCCCAGCGGTTTGCTTACGGCGTTCTGATATAAAGCCTGTTCGCCGAGCCGTCTCCTTCACCGCTTTCGGCGGCCTTGAGACCGCCAGCGGTCATCATGTTCTGTATCCCCTCTTGCACCGCCTTTTCATGGGTGTCGAACTCGACCATGACCGATTTCAGGCGGTGGTCGGCAAGGATGACCGTGGCACCCAAAAAGATCTCCGGTTCAATGCCGTCAACGTCGAGTTTGAGATGGCTGGGAAAGGGAAGCCCCGTCCCGGCGACCAAGCCGTCGAGGCTGTAGGCCAGCGTGTTCAAGATATTGGGAGCGTCGGCGGTATCTCCATGACGGCTCAGGAAGTTACCGACGGTGCCGCTTTCAGTACCGCTGAGAACCAAGGCCGCCGGCCTCGTCTTGTCGTCCAAGGCCAGGCAAAGGGGCGTGACCAGCTCCATCAAGTCATTGAGCTCAAGATTGCGGACGAGGGCGTGAAAGGAGAACGGATTGGGCTCCAGGGCGACCACCCGGACGCCTTTGCGCTTGGCGGCATAGATCGCGTAAGCGCCGATATTGGCGCCAATGTCGTAAAGCACGTCACCGGCCGCCAGGCCGTCGATCCAGGTTAGCGTTTTCGGCTCGCTGGCAAAGCCATGGCGCGGCCAATAAACCGACGTGCGATCGGGGATAAAAAGCGTAAAAGCGGTGCCATTAACGGTGATCGTCGTTTGCGGCGTCAGCAAGCTGTACAGCCGAGCCAGGATTGTCAGCCGGCGCCAGCGGCTAAAAAAGAGGGTCGGCAAGACGACCAGCCAAGCCAGGAACCTCGCCATGATATTGCTCATCCGCCAACTCCGGGGTTTTTATTGATTGGGAATGAGGATGAGAGGTTTTATTCTATTTTTCCTCTACAACACATGCTATGGAAAACTCCTAAATATCAGGATGATAAGTAAGTATTTTTGACAATAGAAAATGGAGAATATTCTGGGCTATTCTTTTACGTTTCTTGCCAGTTCCCTGTCCAACGATCCTAGTACACTTGTAGCCAGTAATTTGCACCAGTTCATTTATCCTTTCCGGGGTGAAAGGAGTAACATGATTGAATAAACATAAGAACACTTTTAATCCCCAGGGAGATGAAATATTTGGGACCATTATCAATATTTTTCCACCTTTCTCCAGTAGTAAATGGAGTTTATTAATTATACTTGTTGTCTTATTGAAGTCTACAGGCAACATCCGCCACCTGGCCCATGCCGCCGGCTACGACTGCCTCACCTGTTTCTCGGCCAGGCGCGGCAATTCTTTCAAATATTTCCTCGAGGATTGCGTTCATGCCCTTTTGAACCGGATGCTGACGGAGCCGCCGCCTGTCTGGGGAGCCAACATGATCGTCGTGCTGAAGCCAAAATAATCAAACCTTGGTTGTGTACTCTTAAAGTCAAGGTTCCGCGTACGGCCAGTTGCTTTCTACCCTTTCACTATTATTTTCTTCCCCAAATATGTTGCCAGCCAGACCGATAACCTTCAGTGACAGGTTTTTGTCTCTCTGGGTCGAGCCGTGAAGCGGATGATTTCTTCTTGGGCTTTGCGCCAGCGGCTTGCTTCTTGCTAGC